>CAMJZI010000059.1 GCA_946410185.1 uncultured Porphyromonadaceae bacterium | reverse complement strand
AATAATAAAACAATTAATTTCCGTTTGTTAAAATCGCTGCAAAATTATAACAAAAATTTCACCTGCAAACTTTTTTTGGATTTTTTTTGCGGATTATTTTTCAACAGGCTCGGAAAATGGCTCATTTTTTTCTTGTATATTATTGATAGTCAGTAAAATAAAGTAACAGATGTCAATTTTGTGACATCTGTTAAATCTTGTTAATTGCAGGCTTGGTGCTCAAGATTTTCACTGAAACCAGCGCCAGAATCAATTGCTGTACAGGTAGCGCTTGATGCTGCGTTTGGGTGTCTTGTCAAACTCAGTTGCCATGAGTTGAATCTTGGCGATGCGCTCATAGGGGGCAACCAGTTTGTTCAGTTCGGTGCGAATCTCTTCCATGAGTGCGGGCAGCTTGTCGCGAGTGACGCCCAGCTGGTCCATCGCGTCATAGTCGGGATAAACCAGAGCGACGAGTTTTCCTTCACGCATGACCACGAGGCTCTCGCTCACGTAGAGCATATTGTTCAGCTTGGCCTCGATTTCCTCGGGGTAGATGTTCTGTCCGCTGGAGCTCAGGAGCATGGTCTTTAAACGTCCCCTTATAAATAATGTGCCATCGGCGTTGAGGGTGCCCATGTCTCCAGTGTGGAGCCATCCGTCGTCGTGCAGCACTTTGTCGGTAGCCTCGCTGTTGTGGAAGTAACCCTGCATCACGTTCTCACCGCGCACGCAGATTTCGCCAGGTATGTTTTCAGGATCGTCGCTCAAGATCTTACACTCCATGATGCCGGGCAGTATTCGTCCGGCGCTGTGTGGCACGAACTCGCGCCACGGAGTGTGGCTCACCAGGGGACCGCACTCGGTCATACCATATCCCACGGTGAATGGGAACTTGATTTTATAGAGGAAGTCCTCGACCTCGGCATTGAAGGGCGCTCCACCCACAATGACCTCCTCGAACTCGCCTCCAAAGGCCTCGATCAGCTTGTTGCGTATCTGGGCATAGATGCGCTTGTCCAGATAGGGTACGGCCAGCGCCCAGCGCAGTGCGCCCTTGCTGATCATGGGCACAATCATCTTGGTATAAATCTTCTCGAGCACCAGCGGCACGGTGAGTACCAGGTTGGGCTTGATTTCGGCCATAGCCTTGACAAGAATCTTGGGTGAAGGGATTCGGCCCAGCAGGGTGATGTGTGATCCCACGGCCAGCGGTGTGAGCATGTCGAAGGCGCAGCCAAAGGCATGAGCCAGCGGCAAGAAGGCCAGGCACCGTGAGCCCTTGAAGTGCAATCCCGAGTTGATGCCGTAGATGACATTGCCGGCCAGGTTGTTGGCGGTGAGCATTACTCCCTTGCTAAATCCTGTCGTTCCCGAGGTGTAGTTGATTTCGATCAGGGCCTCGTTAGGCACGTCGGCAAAGTGTATGTCGTTGCGGTAGAATCCCTCGCCGTATTTCCTGTTGAAAGCGGCCTTCAGTTCGTCGTTGGCCTTGCGCACGGTGTTGCTGTCCTCCTTCTCGGCAACGAGGCTCATGTCCTCGATGAGGAAGACGGCACGGACGCGCGGCATCTTGTCAAACTCCAGGTTCTCCCAGATGTTCTTGCTGATGAAGAGCATGGTAGCCTCGCTGTGGTTGATGATGTGCTGGGCATCGGCTGGGTTGAACTCCTGCAGGATGGGCACGATGACGGCACCATAGGTGATGGTGGCCATGAAGGTGGTAATCCAGTTGGGGATGTTCTTGCCGATGAGTGCGATGCGGTCGCCGCTTTTCACGCCACAGTTCTCGAACAGCAGGTGCAATTTAGCGATATTGTGGGCAAAGTCGCCGTAGGTTAAACGCTCGCCGGTATTATAGTCGGTCAGTACGGGCAGCTCCCAGTTGTCGATGAAACTGCGCTCATAAATCTTAATCAGGTTTTCCTTCATCATAATGCTAAGGTCTTTTTTATGTGAGTGCAAAGGTAAACAAATAATTCCAATCTCGCCATTCCGTCAGACCAAAAACAACATGAATAGTTGCAATCCCTCATATAAACAAGAAGATACAGGACACACAAAGGCAGGATAATGCAGGATTCTGTATCTCGCTAGTGCTGGAACTGTGCAAGCCAGAGGCTTGCAGTACATTGACATGCTTGCAATAGCCCGGCAGGGTCGGGGATGAGTATTGCCGAGCGATGTGGGTCAGGGGCAAAGGTAATACAATATGGGGCGTTTGTCAAGAGTGAAGAGAGGATTTTTTGATCAGATGTCGGGAAACTTGAGGGCGGCAATCTGCATCATGCGTGAGATGTCGAAGTAGAAGCCCTCGGTGCTCTTGCCAGCGACAGGCTGCACCTTGATGAAGTCGATGCCGCCGTCCAGAGTCTCGTGCTCGGTGGCGACGAAACCCAGGAAGTTGATGATGTTGTACTCGTGCTCGGGAGCGATGACAACCCAAGGTTCCTCCTTGGTCCCCTTGCCGCTCGACATGATGGCGGCAATGAGTCGGTCCAGCCGGTACTGGCAGACGGCAGCGCGGGCATGCTTCTTCTTCTCCTTGAGCACATAGATGTAGAAGTTCATCTGGTTGAGGTCAAACATGTTGTCGTTGAGCGATAGCTCGGCATACTTCTCGATGCTGTCACACTCGGCCCTGGAGTGAGGCTGCTTGTAGTAGAGCTGCTCGACGACGTTGCTGTAAACGCTCTCGCGGAACGGGTTGTAATCCTCCTGGAAGGTGTATCCGTAGTAGAAGTTGCGCCAGGCTTCGATGGACAGAGTGGTGTCGTTGCTGTTGTATGCCTTCATGAGTTTGGGGTAATAGTATGCGTTCTTTGGGTTGGAGATGACCTCCCGTACGTGGTCAAAGTCGACCTTCTTGATTGCGAACTTGCTGGGCTGGTTACGCTCGGGCACCTCCTGCCTGGCCTGTGCCCAGCTGGTTGCAGCCACCACGATGGTGATGATGAGTGTGGTGATGTATTTGAGTCGTTTCATTAGCGTTGGTGAGAGTTGTAAAAGTTAATCAATGACGATTCCCATGACAGCGATGCACACGATGGCCACCGCGACGATTGCAGGCAGGCACTTGGCTGCAAAATATCGCCAGAAGAGCATCGACGGCGAAAGCATCCACTTGCCTGCCGGCGTGCGGCTATAGGCGAGTTGCCCCATCATGGCCCCGAGTATGACCCCGAGCACCATGACTCTGGGCGCCAACATGATGCCCAGCATGCCTCCGGCCATGGCGGTGAAGCCCACATAGAGGTTACTCGAGCTGTTGCCGTCGGGTTCACCGCTGGGCGAGAGATAGTACAGCCCCGTGGTGATGAGCGTTGCGATGCCCCAAAAGACAAACGTGATGGTGGGCACGGCGATCGTGTAGCTGAGGTGCAGCAGCACCAACCCGGCAAAGGCCGGCACGGCGGCGACCCATCGAGGCCATAACACCAGCACCAGCGCTGCCACCAGACAGACGGCACCTGCAATGAGCAATATGGTTTGAGTTACCATGAACCGGGAATCAATTTAGTGTTACTATTATTATATTATATATAGAAATAAACACGATTCAGGGATTGTTTATTGCCTTGAAGAGCTGTATTTATTTGTCGTGGGTTGAAGAATTGCCGTTGTAGGGTGGCGGAGTATCGGCGCCAGCTGTTGCCTCGTCGCCCTCGTCGCGCTTGGCCTCGCTGGGATAGGCCACGCGTGCATGATAGGCCGTGCGCAGCCTCTCGACAAACAGCTTTTTGATGGTTTCCACGTCGCGGAAGCTGATGGGAGCCTCGCGCAGCAGGCCGTCGGCGACCTGCGAGTCGATGATCTTGCTTACCATGGCAGAGATGGCCTCCTCGCTGTGGTCGTTCAGACTCTTGGTGGCCGCTTCACATGCGTCGGCCATCATCAGGATGGCAGCCTCCTTGGTCTGCGGATTGGGGCCTGGATAGCTGAAGGGAGCCTTGTCGACATCCTCGTCGGGCCTTGCCTCGCGTGCCTTGTAGTAGAAGTAGCGGGTCACGCCCTTGCCATGATGCTGTGCAATCAGGTCCTTGATGACCTTGGGCAGGTTGGCGTCCTCGGCAATCTTGAGTCCGTTGGCGACATGGTCGATGACGATTTTGGCGCTGTCCTCGGGCCTGACAAGGTGGTCGTGCGGATTCTCGCCAATTTGATTCTCGGTGAAGAAGGCCGGATTCTTGGTCTTGCCGATGTCGTGGTAGAGAGCACCGGCGCGCACCAGTTGCAGGCTTGCACCAATCGACAGTGCTGCCTCGCCGGCCAGGTTGGCCACTTGCAGAGAGTGCTGGAAGGTGCCGGGGCAATTGGTGGACAGTTGCCGCAGCAGCGGATTGTTGATGTCGGCCAGTTCGAGCAGCGTCATTGATGACGTGAAGCCGAATACCTTCTCGACAATGGGGATGATCAGGAAGGCAAACGAGAGGATGACGCAGTTGATGAGGAAGTAGGCAAAATAGTACTTGTCAATCTTGTTGAAGTCCCCCTCGTTGATGAGCGTCATGGCGACGTAGGTGATGCAGTAGGCCAGGAAGATGATGGCTGCACAGCGCACGAGCTGGGTTCGCTTGGTCAATTCCTTGACCGACACGATAGAGATGATTCCTGCCAGGAACTGCATGATGATGAACTCGGCCTGGTGGCTGCTGGCCACCAGCGAGCAGATGAGTACCGTGACAATGTGAACAAAGAAAGACGTGTGGTCGTCGAAGAATGACGATACAATGATGGGCACCAGTCCGAATGGGATGACATAGAGCAGTCCGTACTTGAACTTTACCATCAGGAACACCGCGATGGCAAATACCGTGATAAAGGTGATGAGAAACACCATGCGTCGCAGGCTGCTGAACACCTGGTTGCGCAACAGTTTCAAGAAGAAATAGAAGGCCAGCATGAGTGTGGAGACAATCAAGATTTGTCCCAGCAAATTCAGTCCCTCGTCGACATTGCGTTTCTCGTTGCGCTCTTTGAGCAGATTCTGGTAGCTCTCGATGGCCATGGCCTTGCGGGGTGTGACGATGTCGCCACGCGAGATGATGGCCTGTCCCTGCTGTATGGTGCCAGGCGATGCCAGTGCGTTAGCCAAGTCCTCGCCCATCCATTTCTCGTTTTCTTCAGCATCTATCATCATGTTGGGTTGCAGGTAGTTGCTGATGTCGACAGTCTTTAATGCCTCTTGAATGAGTACATTGCTCTGTAGCGAGTCGGCGAGCCATGAGTAGGCTTGTCGCACGGTCTTCATGTTGGTGGCGTCAACCACCTGCAGTTGATTGTTGCCCACATTGAAGCGCAACTGCTTGCCAGCGCGGATGTCGTTGGCGGCATCGTTGTCGACAATGCCGTCGTTGTAGAGCTTGCTCACCGCCTGTAGCAGAGCGTTGCTGCCGAGATGGCCCTTGAGCGCGCGGTTGAGCAAAACGAGCTGTTGCTCCCCCTTCTTGCGGTCCAGGGTGTAGATCTTGGAAAAGTTCTGGTTCACGCTGTCGGTGACGTGCTTGCGTGTGGCCTCGTCCAGTTCTATATCGAACTCAAAGGCGGCTTCGAGCCTGGAGTGGAGCCAAGGTTTTCCCACCTCAAAGCTATAGATGTGGCTGGTCTCTCGGCTGAAGAACAGCGCTGTAGCGATCAAGAAGACCGACAGCACCAGCATCAGGACAATGATGACGTTATTGTTTCTTTTCTTCATATTTCTTCTTGATAGTGTAGTTCTTGGTCATGGTGTCGCTCAAAAGCGGTTCATTCTGGTGGCGGTGTTCACCCCCTTGACTTTTTTGATCTCGCGGCACAGGTTGGTGACCACCTGTGCGTCGCTGATGAGGACGTCAAGGTCGCACTTGAACACGCCCTGGTCGGCGGTGACGTTCATCCGCTTCATGTTGATGGACATGTTGGTAGAGATGATGTTGACGATGGATTGCAGAATGCCCTTCTGGTCAATGCCCTCGATGTGGATGGTCGCCTGGAAACGGTCGCTGTGGTCTTCCCACTTGGTCTGAAGCAAGCGCGAGCCGTAGCTGGCCTTGAGCCTTGCCAGTGTTGCGCAGTCCATCTTGTGCACGACCACCTTGTTCTCGTCGGTGATGAAGCCTACCGCGTCGTCGCCGGGTATGGGGTGGCAGCAGTCGGCAATCTGGTAATTGCTCACACCGTTGCGCGTGGTGAGGACGTAGATGGCCTTGGTGTCGATGGCCGTTGTGGCCTCGGTGGTGGTCTTCTTGGGGGCTTCCTTGCCCTTGAAGGGGTTGCGTCGCCACCATGTGACTCGTGGTCCCTGTTCCTTCTTGCTCACCAGTTCCTCGTTGAGGGCAATCTCGCCGTTGCCAATCATGAAGAAGAGTTCCTCCTTGTTGGCGATGCGCTGTCGGGTGATGGCTTGTGAGAGCACCTCGTTGCTGAATGCGATGTTGTGCTCCTGCAGGAAGTCCATGAATCGTTTCTCGCCCTGTTCGATGATTTGTCGGCGCTGGTGGCGCAGTGCAGCCCTGAGGCGTGTCTTGCCCTTGGCGGTGATGAGGAATTTTTCCCATTCACTCTTGGGCCTGGTGGAGTTGCTGGTAAGGATTTCCACCTGGTCTCCGCTCGACAGTTTGTAGGACAGGGGCACCAGTTTGTGGTTCACCTTGCCGGCGATGCAGTGTGTTCCCAGGTCGGTGTGGAGGATGAAGGCCACGTCGAGAACCGATGCCCCTTTGGGGAGCGTCATGGCTTCGCCCTTGGGTGTGAAGACGACGATCTCGCTGGCAAAGAGGTTCAACTTGATGGTGTCCAGGAAGTCGATGGCATTGGGTTCTGGATCCTTGAGGATGTCGGTGATGGTGCTGAGCCATGCTGCCAGTTCATCTTCTTCCTCCCCCTCGCCAATCTTGTATTTCCAGTGGGCTGCGAATCCGCGCTCGGCGATGTCGTCCATTCGGCGGCTGCGAATCTGCACTTCCACCCAGTTGCCGTCGGGTCCCATCACGGTGACGTGCAGGGCGCGGTATTTGTTGACCTTGGGGGTGGTGAGCCAGTCGCGCACGCGGTCGGGATGCTTGGTATAGACCTCGGTGATCTCGTTGTAGATGTTCCAGCAGATGCGTTTCTCGGCGCTCTCGTCGTCGCATTCAAACACGATGCGGGCGGCATACAGGTCATAGACCTCCTCAAAGGGGATGTGCTTGGTCTGCATCTTGTTCCAGATCGAGTAGCATGACTTGACACGCGTGTTGAACTCATACTTGAGCCCCATGTTGTCCAGTCGCTCGCGGATGGGTGCCGAGAAGCGGGCGAACAGTTCGTTGCGGCTTTCCTCGCTGGCAGCGATCTGGTCGGTAATGCGCTTGTGCTCGGCGGGATGATTGTACTTGAAACTGAGGTCCTCGAGTTCGGTCTTGATGGCGTAGAGTCCCAGGCGGTGTGCGAGCGGGGCATAGATGTAGAGGGTCTCGCCCGCGATTTTGTATTGCTTGTTGGCGGGCATGGACGAGAGCGTGCGCATGTTGTGCAGGCGGTCGGCCATCTTGATGAGCACGACGCGGATGTCCTCGCTCATGGTGAGCAACAGCTTGCGGAAGTTCTCGGCCTGCAGCGAAGCCTTGTCGCCGAAGATGCCGCCCGAGATTTTGGTCAATCCGTCAACGATGCGCGCGATCTTGGTTCCAAACAGTGCCTCGATGTCCTCAACGGTGTAGTCGGTGTCCTCGACCACGTCGTGTAGTAGTGCCGCACTGATGCTGGTGGAGCCGAGTCCGATTTCCTGGCTCACGATGGTCGCCACGGCCAGCGGGTGCATGATGTAGGGTTCGCCCGAGCGTCGGCGTATGCCCTGGTGGGCGTCGCGTGCAAACTTGAAGGCCTTGTCAATGATTTCCACCTTCTTGCGGTGGTTGCTTGACAGGTAGCCGTTCAACAGGTTCTGGTAGGCCTGTTCTATCATCTGGTCTTCCATCTCGGGCGATATGTTGTTTTTCTGCATCATGAGTCTCAAGCTGTTTTGTGATTCAAACTACAAAGGTAGTAAAAAAGTTTAGAGTTTAGAGTTTTTATTGAGGGTTTTATCCTTGGCCTTGGCTGGGCGGACGCACGCCGGGCGTGGGGGCAGTGACGTTGAAGCGCCGTTGCCAGGTGGCATCCTCGGTGCTCAGGGTGACGATGCCGTCGCCGATGATGATCTCGTTGACTGGTGAACAGCCTGGTGGCAGGCGCAGGATGGCGCGCACGCGGCCGTTCTGGTCACAGATCTGGATGCCCATCCTGGTGGCGACCCACAGGTTGCCGTTGCCGTCAAATGTGATGCTCCTCACCTCGAGATGCTCGGAGGGGTCGTCGTTGTGCAGCCAGTAGAAGGGCTCGCCGCAGGTGAGACGGCTGTCTTGCAGGATAAATTGCCACACAAAGTTTTCTGATCCGTCCTGGATCCATGCCACGGTGGTCAAGTCGGGATAGATGACGCGGGTCACGGGCTCCTTGTCCACGCCGCCGCTTATCTTGACCCAGCCGTTGTCGTCCTCGGCCAGCAGGGCTTGCAGGAAATCATTCTGGGTCTTGCCCAGGGCGGGCTGGGCGGGCCAGTCTCGCCACATCCACTCCATCACTTGCGGGAAAATCTGGGTCGCGCGTGTCACATTGTGGCCGCCGTCGCTCCAGTCGCAGTGCACGTCATATCCGGCAAACTCGAGGGCGCTGGCCAGCATCTGGTTGCCCTCATACCAGTGGCCAAAGAGCGGATTCCAGGCATCATTGCTCCCGTCCTGGATGAACACGCGCAGGGGAAGGGGCTCGGTCTTGCGCACCAGGGCCTGCAAGTCGTTGCCGCCTCGCATGGCCACAAAGGTGCCCACGCCAGTGAACACCTTGCCGAACAGGTCGGGGCGGTGCCAGGCGGCATTAAAAGCCGCGATACCGCCACTGCTCAGGCCGAAGATCATCCTGTCGCCCGGTAGCCTTGACAGGTTGATGGGCTTGCCGCGCGGGGTCTTCATCTGCTCCACGGCGGGCAGCACTTCCTCCTCGAGAAAACATACAAAATCGTCGCTCGTGGAGTCAAACTCGTAGCAGCGGTTATAGCGCAGCACAGTGCCGTCGCTGGCCTTGACCACGCCCGGCTGCAGGAATACGCCGATGGTCACGGGCATCTTGCGGGCAGCGATGAGCGAGTCCATGACCTCGGGGGCATGGCACAGCACGCCGTCGAGTCCCACATAGAGGGCTGCGGGCCGCTTGCCGTCGTACTGGTCGGGCACATAGACCTGGAAGGTGTGGGTGGTGCCGCTATAGAAGATCGACTTGTCGAGCACGCCGTCGATGAGCACGTGTCCCGCTGCCGCACTCAGGGCCAGCAGGACCGTTATTGCCGATAGGAAATGTCGTCTGGAAATCATAGTCATGCGTCGGTTGGTTGGTGCAAACTTACTAATAATGTGCCACACTGACAATAGATACAGGCCCAAAAAACGCAAGACGCGCTCCCCTCGACATGGAAGGAAGCGCATCGTGTGCTATTGTAATGATGTTTTACTGTCGGTACATTTTAGAGGACACGGCAGGCACCCACGTAGCGGCGGCTGTAGTAGGACTCGGTGTTCTTGCTCTCGGTCACACCGC
>CAMJZI010000058.1 GCA_946410185.1 uncultured Porphyromonadaceae bacterium | reverse complement strand
GAGTGCAAGGACCACAAGGACGGTAAGCCCTGCACCAAGCCTGCCGACCAGCAGTGTGACGACTGCAAGGCCAAGGCCGCTGCCAAGAAGAACTAAGGCCCCCGTCAAGGCCATGACTTGGAGTGGATGATTCCCTTCCAAGTCATACTCATATCCCTGATTCCATGTGGAGTCAGGGATTGTTTTGTGGCTGATATCTATCATTTTCAGTTAGTTGTGCCTAGCGACAGCACAATCTATTGATTTAGATTTTGAGGTATGGGTGATTATGCTAATTTATTGTCAGTTAAATGGTTGTAACTTTCTTTGGTTTAGATTTTTGTTAAGGGTTATTTGGGGGGCGGTTATATCGTGGTATATTTGTGAATAACGCAAAGCATTAATAACTATTATAAATGATAACCAAAATGAAAAAGTTGACATTTTTATCCAATTTGATGGCCGTTGTAATGCTCTCGATTGCGGGGAGCGGCAACGCTTGGGCGCAGGATGTGCTGCAGTTTACTGCAGAAGCTCCTCAGGTGACCCAGGATTTTGACGGCATGTGGGACAGCGGAGCCCAGGCAGCGACGCTAGGCATGCCGCAGGGCTGGCGCGTGGAGCGCCAGATGAACGCCCCCCGCACGGTGGGCAACTACATTAATGCCTCGACCGAGGTGATGTACACGGGCGGCACCAGTCTTGCCAGCAATGCCAAGAACGGCACGTGGAATTTTGCCTCGAGCAGTGTGCCCGGTGATTGCTCGGTGGGCGGCTTGTCGACCACAGTCGACGGAGGCACCCGTTGCATCAATGTGATGACTTGCCTGCGCAACGCCGCCGCCGAGTCCATCACCAAGCTCACGCTTAATTATGACATCGAGAAGTACCGCGACGGCGACAATGCCGCCGGCTTTGCGGTGCAGCTCTACATTTCGACCGACGGCGTGACCTGGAGCAATGCAGGTGAAGACTTTTATACCTACTTTGCCCCCGATGCCGCCACCCAGGGTGCAGCGGTAGTGCCCATCAGCACCACTGCCATCACGGGCAAGCAGCTCAAGGTGGCCATCGCTGCCGGCAGCGACCTGTATCTGGCTTGGAACATCAGCGTGGCCAGCGGCAGCAGCCCCAACAAGGCCATGGGATTGTCGATCGACAATGTGGTGATAGATGCCACTTATGCCTCACAGGACCAGTCCAGCTACGTCTATGTCGAGGATGTGACCAAGTGGAGTACCCTGATGATGCTGCTGGACGGTGGCGCACCCGAGGCTCCTGAAGGCAGTGCCGTCATCAATGGCGTGACCTACAAGGTGTGGGCGCTTGACATGGACAGCAATGTCCACGAACTTGTATTCACCGACAACAATGGTAACACCGTGACCACACAGGTTACAGCAGACCGTGACTATTATTTGTGCCTGACCAAGGACGAGGTGATCGAAATCGCCGACCCCGAGAACTATACGGGCTATGTGGATCCCACGCGTCCACCGTTTGTCGCTTCGGGCATCTACCTGCGCGGCGAGGTGAACAGCTGGGGTGCTGTGACCGACTGGGAATTCAGCGACGAGGGGGACGGCACCTATGTGCTCTATGACAAGACGCTGAGCGGACAGTTCAAGGTGGCCGACTCGGGCTGGACCAGTGCCTGCAACTATGGCAGCAACGGCACCAGCATCCAGATGGGCATCCCTTACAGTCTGGTTTTGGGCACCAACGACAATATTTCGTGCGGCAGCAACGCCTATGTGTGCAAGCGCATCGTGCTCAGCATTGTTGACGGTGCTGCCACCCTGCTGCTCGAGAGCGATGACGACGATACGGGCTTGACCGCCGTCTATGTTATCGGCGATAATAACGGTTGGAACTACATGGACGCATCGGGCAAGCTTGACCTTGTCGAGGGCAAAACCTTCAAGGGACAAGTGACCATGCCCGCCGTGGGCGACGGCTATAGCCACTGGCGCATCTATCAGCGCCTGGGCATGGGCGGAGTGTGGGGCGCCGAGAGCGACCTCACTGGCGACAATACCACTGGCACGCTCATCAAGGGTGCCACTGGCCGTGTTTCGACCGCTCCGGGCACCTATGACGTGACCTTCGACCTTGCCACGGGCGAGTATAGCCTTGAGCTGGCTGCCTCCACGCCCACCACGATGACGTTACAGCCCGCCGATGTCGTGCTCGTGCCCGAGTTGCCCGAGCAGGTCAAGGTGCTCTCGCTGAACAACAGCCTGATTTACTATAATGACCAGGATGCCGTGTTCAATAGCATAGCCCAGGCCATGGGCAAGGATGCCCACTGGACCAAGCACACCCTGCTGGGTAAGTCGCTCAAGACCCATTGGGACGAGGGTGACGGCGTGGCCGAGGATGGCAACCCGGGTGCCAAGATGCTCGTGCGCAGCGAGGCATGGAGTCACATCATCCTGCAGGAGCAGAGTTCGCTGCCCCGTACCGACATTGAGACCTTCCGCGCCAACGTGAAGCGCTGGGTGGACTACATCCGTGACTATTGTCCCAATCCCAACGCCATCATCATCGTGCCCGTCAACTGGGCCTACAGCGGCGACTGGGAGAACTATACCGCGTTTAACTCGACCTTTGTTAAGAACTATCAGGACGTGGCGCTTGACCTGGGTGTGACCCTGTGTCCCGTGGGTGTGGCCTATCAGGAGGTGTATGACCTGGAGGGCAGCGAGGGTACGTTGACGTGGTTCCTCGATGACCGCCATCCTACCCTCAAGGCGACCTATATGGCCGCTGCGATGGAATATGGCCTCATCTATGGCGAGGATCCCATGACCATCACTTGGGCCCCCGATGGCATGGCCAGTGTCGAGGCAGCCGCCATGCGCGGCTATGCCAGCCGTGCGCTGAACGGCTTCACCAACTATGTGGACCATACCGCTGGCCAGGTGCACTATGAGGTGACCGTGCGCGACCAGTTCGGCATGGAAGTCGAGGCTCCCGAGCCCGTGGTGATGACCTTGAGCGACGGAGGCGGCATCGATGCCAATCAGGTATTTACCAGCGATGGCACCAACGGCGAGTACACCGTGACCGCCACGACAGGCGATTTTACCCAGACGGCTACTGTCAGGGTAGCAACAGCCCAGACCGAGGTGGTGACTTATCCCGCCATCGAAATGAATGAGACTGTGCTGAGCGCCAGCGAGTCGTTTGACGTGATGGGCGACGAGGCAACCGCCACATTGCCCCAGGCTTGGCGCATCGACCGCATCCTCACTGATCCCCGCACGGTGGGCCGCTATGACCAGGCCGACGATCAGACGATGTACAGCGGCGGCGTGAGCCTGCCCGGTAATGCCAAGAACGGCACTTGGAACTTTGGCGACAACGCCGGTAACGACCGTGCCCTGGGTGGCATCTCGACGGGCGTGGCTGGTGGTACGCGTTGTGTCAACGTCTATGCCCACCTGCTCAACACGGGCAAGAAGGACATCGAGAACGTGAACGTCACTTACAACGTCGAGAAGTACCGCAAGGGTAACAACAGCGCCGGTTTTGCCGTGCAGCTTTATTACTCTATCGACGGCCGCAACTGGACTAGTGCCGGTAATAACTTCTATACCTACTTTGCCCCCGATGGAGAGACGGCAGGTTATGATGAAGTGCCTGGCGAAACCATCCCCGTGAACGGCCTGTTGGGCACCAAACTCTCGCGTGGCTGTGATCTGTATCTGGCATGGAATATCAGTGTAGCCAGCGGCGATGCTGCCCAGGGTGCCATGGCACTGGGTATTGACGACTTTAGCATCCAGGGTGAGCTGCCCAAGATTCCCGCTTCGCAGCACTACATCTTTGTCAACGACCAGACGGGTTGGGATGCCCTGGGCCTGTATGCATGGGGCGACAGTGAACTCTTCGGTGCATGGCCAGGCGAGGCCAGTGTGGGCGACTCTATCGTCAACGGCACCAACTACAAGGTATTCTTGCTCGACACCAACGGCGGCAGCTATCACCTGATTTTCAACAACTGGAATAACGGCTTGCAGTTGCCCGACTATGACATCGTGGCCGACCGCGACTACTATTTCACCATCGCGGCCGACGGCGTGGTCGAGGATCAAGCTACTGTTGTTGAGAGTTTTGCCGATGCAGAGCCGATGATTCAGTTGCAAGGCGCGGTGGCGGCATATCCCGGTGCCCTCACCGTCTATAACATCAACGGCCAGGAGGTGGCCAATGGCAAGAACACCGTGAGCCTATCCCACCTGTCTCGGGGCATCTACATCCTGCAGGGCCGCAACGGTAGCCATGTCTCGACCATCAAAGTTGCCATCGGTTCATAACCAGAAATTCAGATAATCGATTGAATCATGGCCGCGACCTCTCATGGTTTGCGGCCATTTTCTCTCTTAATAACGACCAACTGTGAAGGGGGGAGCACGGTGATTCTTATTGATTAGATGACATAACAAATTTTCCTAAAATGCGTTAACAGTTTGTTCATATTGGCAATTTATCGTAATTTCGCAGGGTTAAACAAATCTGAGGCACATTTTTCAAGATGAAAATAGGGAATATAGACTTGGGCGAACGCCCCGTGATGTTGGCACCCATGGAGGATGTTACCGACCAGTCGTTCAGGCTTATCTGCCGTGAACAGGGCGCCGACATGGTCTATACCGAATTTGTCAGTGCCGATGCGCTGATACGCAACATCGAGCGCTCGATACAGAAGATGGCAATTGCGCCAGGCGAACGCCCGGCAGCCATTCAGATTTATGGCCGCGACGTTGACTCGATGGTCGAGGCCGCCCGCATCGCCGCTACAGCTCACCCCGATATCATCGACATCAACTGGGGTTGCCCGGTGAAGAAAATCGCTGGCAAGGGCTCTGGGGCGGGCATGTTGCGCAACATTCCCCTGATGCTTGAAATCACCCGCGCCGTAGTCCGTGCCGTGGATGTGCCCGTCACGGTAAAGACCCGATTGGGTTGGGATCACAACAGCAAAATCATCGTCGAGCTGGCCGAGCAGTTGCAGGATTGCGGCATCGCTGCTCTCACCATCCACGGCCGCACACGTTCCCAGATTTACACCGGCGAGGCCGACTGGACCCTGATTGGCGAGGTGAAGAATAACCCGCGCATGACGATACCCATCATCGGCAACGGAGACGTGACCACGCCGCATCGCTTGAAGGAATGCTTTGACCGCTATGGTGTAGATGGCGTGATGGTGGGTCGTGCCAGTATCGGGGCGCCATGGATTTTCCGCGAGATGAAGCAATTCCTGCTCACTGGCGAGGTGCCGACCATCAGTAATGAGGAAAAGATGGCGCTGGTGCGTCGCCAGATCGACGAGAGCATCGACCGCATCGACGAGTATCGCGGCATTTTGCACATCCGCCGGCATTTGGCCGCCACTCCCTTGTTCAAGGGCATACGCAACTTCCGTCCCACGCGCATCGCCATGTTGCGTGCCGACACCCGTAGCGAGTTGGATGCCATTCTGGACCACATCGAGAAAGAGATATTACCAACGCTAAATAGTATAATAGACAATGAAGAGGGTATTGATTAGTTTCGTAGTCATAGCGGCTGTTGCGCTCATGGCCAGCAGTCAGGTCCAGCTCAACGTAACCCAAGTGGGCGATTTTAACAAACTGTCGCTGGTTGACGATATCAATGTCAACTATCGTTGTAATCCCGATTCGGCCGGGTACATTCTGCTCACGTGTACCAAGGAGCTGGCCGACCACGTGATATTCACCTACTCGTCAAGCGGTCGCTTGAGCATCCAGGTCGATGACGATTTAGAGCGCATGCGCGATTTGCCCACCATCACAGTCTATTCCAAATCACTCGACGAGGCCGACAATGCCGGCGACAGCACCTTACGCATCACCGGGCTGCCTCCCTTGAAGAGCTTCAAGGTACGCAATATCGATAATGGCAAGATTATCGTGAATGGGGTGCGCGCCTCGGAACTTAATCTGCAAATCTTGAGCGGGAAGGGAAAAATCATCGCCAATGGCTCCTGCGATCACCTGTCGTTGCGCCTGGTGGGCACTGGCGAGATTCAGGCCGACCAGGTCCAGGCCACCAGCGTCTCCTGCCGCATCATGGGCACGGGCACCATTGGTTGCAACGTGCAGGGTGGCGAACTCAAGGTGAGCGGCAGCGGCACGGGCAAGGTCTATTACAAGGGCAATCCCAGCAAAGTCACAGTGCGCAAGCTGGGTACCATCAAGGCCATACCGATGGAATAGAGAATGAAATCATGATTTTTTTAATCTCTAACTATAAACACTTCACCTAAAATTATCCAGATAGAAAAATGTTCAGTAAACAGACTTACATCGATCGTCGCAACGAGTTAAAGAAACTCGTGGGCGATGGCGTGGTATTGCTCTTTGGCAACAACGAGTCGCCATGCAACTATCCGAACAATGCCTATTATCCTTTCCGCCAGGACTCGACGTTCCTGTACTACTTCGGTCAGCAGCGTGACGGCCTGGTGGGTGTCATCGACATCGATAACAACGTGGAGACCCTTGTGGGCGACGATATCGACATTGAGGATATCGTGTGGTATGGCTCGGTGGACAGCGTGGCCGACATGGCCGCCCAAGTGGGCGTGGCCAATTCGGCGCCGATGAAGCAGCTGCAGGTCATCTGCGATGAGGCTCGCGCCAAGGGCCGCCGCATCCATTTCCTGCCGCCTTACCGTCACGACACCAAGATCCAGATCATGGATCTGCTCGGCATCCATCCCGACAAGCAGGCCGAGGCCGTGTCCCACGACCTGCGCATGGCTGTCATCAACATGCGCTCGGTCAAGACTGCCGAGGAGATTGCCGAACTGGAACGCGCTGCCGAGGTGGGCTACCTGATGCATACCACGGCCATGCGTCTCATCAAGCCCGGTGTGACCGAGAAGTACATTGGCGGTCAGGTGGACGGCATTGCCGAGAGTTATGGTGCCAAGGTGAGCTTTGCCACCATCTTCTCACAGCATGGCGAGATCATGCACGGCAATCCGTCGATGGCTCCCCTCGAGGCAGGCCGTCTTGCCCTGTGTGACTGCGGTGCCGAGACCATGGAGTTCTATTGCAGCGACAATACCCGCACGATGCCCGTCAGCGGCAAGTATGACCAGCGTCAACTGGAGATTTACAGCATTGTTGAGGAATGCCACGACTTGGCTCTGGGTATCTCAAAGCCCGGCATGAAGTATATGGATGTGCACATGGCCGTTTGCCGCCGCATGACCGAGCGCCTCAAGGAACTCGGCCTGATGAAGGGCGACGTGGACGAGGCCGTTGCCGCCGGAGCCCATGCTATGTTCCTGCCTCACGGCCTGGGACACATGATGGGTATGGACGTGCATGACATGGAAGGCCTTGGCCAGATCTATGTGGGCTTTGACGAGGAGACCCGTCCCCGCCTGGACCAGTTCGGCACCAACGCCCTGCGCATGGGCCGCCGCCTGCAGGAGGGATTTGTCGTGACCGACGAGCCGGGCATCTACTTCATCCCGGCCCTTATCGACGACTGGCGTGCCAGTGGCCACTGCGCCGAGTTCCTGAACTTCGACAAGTTGGAGACCTATAAGGACTTTGGCGGAATCCGTATCGAGGACGACATCCTCATTACCGCCGACGGCTGCCGCTTCTTGGGCGAGAAGCGCATCCCCTACCATCCCAAGGATGTGGAGGACTTTATGGCGGCTAACTAATCGTCCTGCTGTTTCAACAACGATTCAAAGACCCCTGTGTTTGGCTTAAAGGCACAAGCACAGGGGTTGCTCTTTAAAATTTATGATTATGGAAAGGATAAATTGGCTGACGTTCAAGCCCCGAGAGGCTATTGGGTTAAATGTTGGTTTCGATGTTGGATCCAGCGATGATGATATATACCAGTAGCGCAAGCAGCAGGGCAATGATCAGATAGGCCACAATCTTGAAGGACGTGCTGGGCATGGTGCCATGTTGATGCAGGCGGGGGTGCATCGAGTTGTAGTGTGGTGTCAAGGAACGTAGCTTGTTCTCGACCTGTTGTGCGGGTTGGGGTCGCTCGGGCTGACTTTCCTTCTGGGGCTTGGCTGCCGGTTTTTTCTCCTCGACAGGGGGCTGCACCGTCGGCTGGGGCTGCACGGGTTGAGGCTGATGGGGAGTGAAAGGCGCTTTAAGGTCCACACCGCAGTAGGGGCAAAACCTGATGCCTGCCGGCAGTTGCTTGCCGCAGTTGTGGCAAAATATTGAAGCATCGGTGCTGGCGGTATCAACCACAGCGGTGTGGCGGTAGGGGGCCTCTGAGTCATCGCGCACAACCAGCGCTCCGTTCTCGTAGCGGCACACTGCCAAACACTGCGGGCACACCACCTGACTATCGTGCATCACAAGTTCCTCTTGCGATACCGCCATCCATTTTCCACACTGTGGGCATTGTAATTCCATATTCATAGCATGATCTCGATGCAGGGGACAAAGGTACAACTTTAGTGACAATAAAACAAATCCTGAATGCTGTTTTGCGATTTTGTGTTTTTATTGTCTCTGACACTCAATTTGCCGTCGCCCTGCATGACAATGGGCCTGAGCGGGTCAAATCTTCAGCTCGTTTGGGGGCCAAACAGGCTTTACACGGCTATTGTGAGGGTAGTTCTCCCGGCTATTCATATCCAGCAAAAGGCTTAAAAATCACACCAAAAACAAAAAATGTTGCCATTTTACTTTTTCGTTTTAAGAATAACTATTACTTTTGCACCCGCTAAATTGTCGAAAACATTAAAATAAACGCAATAGAAATGGCAAAAAAACAAGATCAAGGTGCCCGCACAACCCTTGAAGAGGTGAATGATTCCCTCTCGACCGCGGCACAACGCATTGAAGACAACAAGAAGTACATCAATTGGGCACTCATCGCCATCGCAGTGCTCGTATTGCTGGCTGTGGGTTACATCTACGGCATCCGCAACCCGAACATGGAGAAGGCTAAGAACATGATTGGCAAGGCCGACCTGGAGTTGCTGCAAGGCAATGAGGACGAGGCTCTGAAGGACTATGAGAAGGTAGCTGCCGAGTTTGGCAACAAGCCCGCTGAGCGCGCCCACCTCAACGCAGCCATCCTCCTGTACCAGAAGGGTGAGTATGAGAAGGCTGTTAAGCATCTCGAGGACTTTACTCCCAATGGAAACCTCATCGGTCCCGCCAGCCAGTCGCTCTTGGGTGACTGCTATGTGAACCTGAAGAAGCTCGACCAGGCTATCAGCGCCTATGACAAGGCCATCAGCATGGCTGGTGACAACGAAGCCTATGCACCTGCTTTCATGATCAAGAAGGCTACCGTGCTTCACGCTCAAAAGAAGTATGCCGACGAGGCTGCAATCTACCAGAACATTAAGGACAATTATCCCGTCTATGGCCAGCAAAACGGCGTTGATGTAGATAAGTACTTGGAGCGTGCTAACGCACTGGCAGGCAAATAATCACTGTTCATAATGAATCACTGATATAAGGGGTTGGACAAAACATCTGTTTTGTACCAACCTTTTTTTTAACCTTAAAACCGATTATCAAATCATGACACCGATTTATCATCGCATATTGCTCAAGCTCAGCGGCGAGTCGCTGGCAGCAGAACAGAGTAGCGGCATCGACCCGCAGCGCGTGGCCGACTATGCCACCCAGATCAAGGAAATCGTCGATGCCGGCGTGCAGGTGGCCATCGTTGTGGGAGGTGGCAACATCTTCCGCGGCCTGAAGGGTGCCGCCCAGGGCTTTGACCGCGTGAAGGGCGACCAGATGGGTATGCTCGCCACCGTGATCAATGCGCTGGCACTCTCGTCGGCCCTCGAGGGCATCGGCCAGCCCGCCCAGGTATTCACCGCCATCGGCATGTTCCCCATCGGCGAGCCTTACAGCAAGT
>CAMJZI010000057.1 GCA_946410185.1 uncultured Porphyromonadaceae bacterium | reverse complement strand
GTCAGCGTCAACGTGTTGTCGCTCGGGGTAAACACCGCGGTGCCGCTGGTGATGTTGCTGCCCGTGATGTTGCTGCAGTTGTCACTGGTGACTCTCACGCCACCCACATAGAAGTCGTAATCGGTTGCCGCCTGTGCCGCTATCACCGTTACAAGCAATAGAAGAAGTAATACAGATTTTTTCATAACATCATGCTATTTTGGAGTGAAGAATAATCTAAATACAACAATAAAAATGCAAACCAATGTTTGATTTGCAAAGATAATGAAAAATATTGAAAATAATGATAAGGTTTTGCTTTATTTTTATGTAGCGCTATCCCGTAGCCCATTCAGCCTGGGGCTGGTGTTGATTGCCGCGAGTGACGGGATCAGTTAGAGATGATGTAGCCGCCATTGCTTGGGGTGACACGGTATTGCCTCATGCCCACCTTGTTGTTGATGGCCACGCCGTGGACGGGACCGCCGTCGCCCGTGAGCGGGTTGTATCGTGAACCGCATCGCGGGCAGACTGTCTCGAGGTTATCGGGGTCGACCGACAGGATGATGTCCCGGCTGATCTCGACCGGGCAAGACAAATCGTAGGCCATGGGACCGTTGAGTCCCATCATGAGTAACACCCCGCCGTAGCCGGTGTAGGTGTTGACATTGTATTGGAAATTGGCAGGCAGGTGTTTCTCCATGTTGAAGATGTTATAGGAACCCACGCCGTTCACCCCATAGGTGTTCCACAAGGCAAAAGAGCCCAGGTCGATGCGGACGGTGAACCGAGGTACCGACTTATTGTCGATGTGGTCGCAACCGGTGCAGACGGCAGCCGCCATCAGCACCGTCAAACAGGTAAATAAGTTGATAAATCCCTTCATGTTTCTCATTTTTATATCTTATCAACGCAAAAAAAGGGCAATTGATTGTAAATTTTCTCAGAATTCTATAATTTTGCATCGATAAAAACCGTTTTTGCTAAGCATGGACCCACTATTTTCAATCATTACAGTCACATGGAATGCCGCCGCAGTTGTAGGGACTACCCTGCAAAGCGTGCAGCGGCAGACGAGCAGCGACTATGAGATGCTGATTATTGACGGAGCGTCGACCGACGACACCCTGTCAATCGTGCGACAGGCATCCATAGCCAACCTGCGGGTATTCAGTGAGCCCGACAACGGCTTGTATGACGCAATGAACAAGGGCATCGCTCTGGCTCGCGGCCGTTACTTGATCTTCCTGAATGCCGGAGACAGTTTTGCCGACGAAACCGTGCTGGCCCGGCTGGCTGTGCTCAGTGCCGACGGCCCAGGCGTGATATATGGCCAGACGCAGCTTGTTGATGCGAGCGGCAAGGTGGTGGGCAAGCGTCACCTGTCGGCCCCCAAGCGATTGTCTGCCGCGAGTTTTGCATCGGGCATGCTGGTTTGTCATCAGGCCTTTGTTGCCCGCCGCGACCTGGCCCCGCAATATGACTTGAAATACCGCCTGAGTGCCGACTATGACTGGTGCATCAGGGTCTTGAAGAAATCGCAGTCCAATGTCTATGCCGGTCCGTCGCCCATCATCAGTTATCTGTCTGATGGCATGACCACACGTCACCACCGGGCATCGCTGTGGGAGCGATTCCGCATCATGTGCCATCACTATGGCACGAGCACCGCGCTGTTGCGTCACCTGAGTTTTATTCCCCGGTACATCAAGCGGCGGATGGGCAGCAGCGCCAACAAGCAGTGACGGGGAAGTAAAAAGCGATTAACCAATTGATACTAAGATACATGAATAATAAGACGAAAGGAAATATCATCATCCGCAACTGGCTCCGCTTCAAGGTGTGGTACAAGGGATTGTATCGAGGGCGCTCGTGGTGGATGAAGACGCTGGCAGCCATAGGGACGTTTATCGTCCTGTTCCTGCTCTATCTCATCGCTGTCGATGTGAACCTGCTGTGGCTCTTTGGCAAGTCGCCCAGCACCTACAGCATCATGCATCCTCGCAATCCCGAGGCCAGTTACCTGTACAGTGCCGACGGCAAGACCATAGGCAAGTACTATGACGAGAACCGCACTCCGGTCACCTATGACTCGATCAATCCGCAGTTCTTCAAGGTGCTCATCGACACCGAGGACGAGAGGTTCTACCACCACCACGGCATCGACTTTGGCGGACTGGGTGCGGCCCTGAAGGACCTGGTGCTGCATGGCCGCCCACGTGGTGCGAGCACCATCACGCAGCAGCTGGTGAAGAACATGTTTCGCACCCGCAGCGATTACTCGACAGGTCTGCTAGGCTACATACCAGGCGTGAAGATGCTGATCATGAAGAGCAAGGAGTGGATCATAGCCACCAAGCTCGAGATGTTCTACAGCAAGAAGGAAATCCTTGAGATGTATGCCAACACGGTGGACTTTGGCAGCAATGCCTATGGCATCAAGACGGCAGCCAACACCTATTTCAAGACCACGCCCCGGCGGCTCAAACTTGAGGAGAGCGCCGTGCTCGTGGGGTTGCTCAAGGCCACCAGCACCTACAATCCGCGCATCAATCCCAAGAACAGCCTGCGGCGCCGCAACCAGGTGCTGAAGAACATGCTGGAGCGCGGCGACCTCACCCAGCAGCAGTATGACTCGGTGTCATCGCTGCCCATCGACCTGAAATACACCATCGAGAGCAATTACGCCGGAGTGGCGCCCTACTTCCGCGAGGCAGTGGCACGTGAGGTCGAGGACATTGCCAAGGCCCGTGGCCTGAAACTGGATCTGGAGCGTGACGGCTTGAAGATATATACAACGCTCGACTCGCGCATGCAGCAGTATGCCGAGCAGGCCGTGAGCGAGAAGATGAAGGTAGTGCAGCAGAATTTCAAGAGCCACTGGGGCACCCAGGATTGCTGGCTAGACGACAACAACCAGCCCATCGCCAACTTTGTCGAGGACAAGGCCCGGAACACGCCCATCTATCACGAGCTGCTGGCGCGTTACCCCAACGACCTGGACTCTGTCAACTACTACATGAACCAGCCCCACATGGTGCACCTGTTCGACTATGAGAACGACTCGCTTTACATGGAGATGAGTTCGATGGACTCGGTGCGCTACATGCTTCACTTTATGCACTGCGGCTTTATTGCCATGGAGCCCAGCAACGGCCATGTCAAGGCCTGGGTGGGGGATGTGGACTTTGATACGTGGAAGTATGACAAGGTGCGAGCCAAACACCAGCCCGGCTCCACCTTCAAGCTCTTTGTCTATGCCATGGCGATGGAGCGCGGCCTGGTGCCGTGTGACCGCCGCCTTGACGAGTATATCGACACCCTGGTGTATAATGAGGAGAAGCACGAACTGGAGCACTGGCGTCCCACCAATGCCAATGGCACCTTCAGCGGTGCCGAGATGACCCTGCGTGGCGCCTTTGCCCAGAGCATCAACAGCGTGACGGTGCGCGTGGGTGCCGAGGTGGGCTTTGCCGAGATTGCCCAACTGGCGCGCGACATGGGCATCAAGTCGCCCATGGAGGCCAAGCCGGCGCTCTCGCTTGGTGCCAGCGATGTTGACCTGATGGAACTGGTCAATGCCTACTGCACTGTGGTGAACGACGGCATGCGCAACGATCCCGTGATTGTCACACGCATTGTGGACCGCGACGGCAAGGAGATATACAAGGCACCCTCTCATCAAGAGCGTGCGATGGCTTACCGCTCGGCATGGCTCATGCAGCAGATGCTCATGGCATGCCGCACCGATGCCGGTGGTACCGCGATGGCCTTGAATGGCTATATCACCCGTCCGCTCTATGACGTGGACCTGGGAGGCAAGACGGGTACCAGCAACCGGCATGCCGACGCCTGGTTTGTTGCCGTGTCGCCCGGACTGGTGTGCGGCTCGTGGGTGGGCGGTGAGTACCGCCAGATCCACTTCCGCTGGGGCTCGTTGGGGCAGGGTAGCCGCACGGCATTGCCCATTTGCGGACGCTTCCTGCAACTTGTGTTGAGCGATCCGCAGTTCAAGCATTACCACCAGCGCTTCCAGCCGTGCAAGGAGCCTATCGATGCCGCCCTGTACTCAGGTTGCTCTGCCCTGGGCGAGGTGGAGGAGTTTGACTCGACGATGCTGGACATGGCCGACGATTCACTATTCGTTCCCCTTACCGACGACATCAACCCCGACGAGAAACTCAAGATCGATGATCCCGCCAGCGCCCCCGACTCGGTATAGTCTCGAGCGCTCATCGACATGCTGCTGGGCGGCAACTGATAGCGTTATTGCCATAATGAATATGAAGCGTGTTATGCGTCCCGTCGAATCGGGCATAACACGCTTTGCTGTGTGAAACGGAAGGTGCGTGAACAAAGCTGTCTGTTAATCGGTCTTGTTGCGGGCGTCGGTGGCGAGCAGGCGGTGGCCGATGCGGCAGTAGATGCACTTGCGGGCCTCGCAGTAGTTGCGCCGCAGCTGGATGAGAGCCTGGCTGGTAAGGGCATCGTCGCACTTGATGCCGGCGTTACTGAACATTGTCACGATGCTGTTCTGCTCGGGACGTATGTCCTCGAGCAGTGCGATGGCACGGTCGGTCATCGTGTAATCGTCGGTGAGCTCACCGTAGGCGTAATAGAGTGGGGCGACGGTGTTGATGAGCACGATGTCGATGCTGCTGTTGCTCAGTGCTCGTCCAGCGCTGGGCGAGGGCTTGCCAAAGGAGTAGTGCGTCGTCCAGTAGCCGCTCAACTCGATGTCGAACAGTTGGCGCAGCGCCTTGGTGTCGGTGGCGTTGAGGATGTCGTTCATCAGGTTGAAACCGCCGTGTACAAACTGGGCCAGAAGGGCAATGCGGCGGTAGGGGAAATTCTGAGGGCGGCTGCGGAACAAGCGCCACGCCGAGCCCTCGATGGGACGCAGCGAGAATTTGTTGGCCAGGAAGGCATATTCGCGCATCAGCTGCTGGTAGTAAGCCTCGTCGCTGTGAGCCCCATTGAGCAGCCCCGCCTGCCCCAGGAGCAGTGCCTCGACCTGGAGGATGGAGTCGCTGTGCTTGTGGAGCAAGCGCAGGGGCGTTACCCTTGCCAGCCGCTCAAAGGCATCGTTGTTGATGCCGAACCCCAACGTCCTGGCCAGCATCACATAGCAGATATCTTCCCAGCTGCCATGGTAGCGGTCGTAGAGCTCGCGCACGCGGTCCACCTTGCCGTGCAGCCGCTCGAAGGCGAGCGCCTCGATCCACTCGGTGACGGTGAGGCGGGGCACCTGGTTGAGCCGTGCGGCGCAGGGCAGTTCCACCTTGGCGTTGACGAGACGGTCATAGCACTCGTTGAAGTGCGGCGACACCCGCAGCTCCACCTGTGGGATGAGTTCGCCATTGATGCGATGTACAGGAGCATCGTCCTTCTCGACGACGTGCAGGATGACGTTGTCGTAGGCTGGATCCTCGTCATGGTGGTGCCGCCGCCAGTCGCTGGCCCGCACGTGGATCTCGACGTTGCCCACCCAGGTGTGACCGTCGATCTCGACCTTGGCGTTGAAAAAGTCGGGTCCCGAGTCGGTGTTGAGCAGTCCGGGGTCGATGACACGCACACGGCGGCCGTCGTTGGTCACCATGTCCTCGCTGAGCCATAGCCGGTGTTGCCAGATGTATTGTAAAAGTCCTTCCATCTATTGTGAGTTTTAAGTTTTGAGTTTTAAGTTTTGAGTTTTAAGTTTTAAGTGTGAAGTGTGAATGCTAACTCCTACAGTCTATAGTCTAAAGTCTACAGTCTAAAACCTAACGAGTGAATTGACGAGCGAATATACTGCTTTTTTGCTTCCCTTGTGCAATAATGATGCTCCAAAAGCACTCTGAAAAATGTTTTTTTGAAATTTTCTGCCAAAAAATTTGGTCACGTCAAAAAGTCGCCGTATCTTTGCACTCGCTTTTGAAAGGTACCTTAGCTCAGTGGTAGAGCAGTGGACTGAAAATCCGCGTGTCCCTGGTTCGATCCCCGGAGGTACCACATCAAAAACACGAAGCGACCGACTGCCCGCGCAGTCGGCCGTTTTTTTGTGTGGATGTATGGAAAAAATATGCATGATTGTGATGAATATAGAAAAATCATTATTACATTTGCGACCGAGATCATTAATCAATGATTTAATCACAAGAATATTAACTTTTAATACATAAGGAAATGAAACAACTCTTACGCTTCTCCATCCTGTTGCTGGCTATCCTGATGCCCGCACTCGCGACGGCCTACGACTTCGAGGTCGATGGCATCTTTTACAACATCAACGGCAACGAGGCCACTGTGACCTACAATGGTTTATATGACTATTCAGGCTCTGTCACTATCCCCGCCACCGTCACCTACAATGGAACCACCTACCCGGTAACTTCTATCGGCAAGTTTGCGTTCTATAACTGCAACGGCCTGACCAGCGTGACCATCCCAAACTCGGTCACCTCCATCGGTGTCTCAGCGTTTGAATCCTGCAGCGGTCTGATGAGCGTGACCATTCCAAACTCGGTCATCTTCATTGGCAACGAAGCGTTTTATTACTGCAGCGGTCTGACGAGTGTGACCATCTCCAATTCGGTCACTTCTATCGGTGATGAGGTCTTCTCAGGATGTAGCGGTCTTATCAGCATCACTATTCCCAACTCGGTCACGTCAATCGGCCATTGGGCATTCAATGAATGCATTGGACTGACGAGTGTGACGATCCCAAACTCAGTCATTTACATCGGTGAGGGTGCTTTTCGATACTGTAGCAGTCTGATGAGCGTGACCATCCCGAACTCGGTCACCACCATCGGCGACAATGCGTTTGATTACTGCAGCGGTCTGATGAGTGTGACTATTCCGAACTCGGTCACCGCCATCAAGGATGATGCGTTCCATGCCTGCTTGAGTTTGAAGGATATGTATAGTTATATTGCCAACCCAACTGCGGTCCAAATGAGTTCTTATGCGTTTTATGATATGACTGCAGACTATTCAGGACGCACGCTTCATGTACTGCAAGGGACGGGCGACATCTATCGAGCCGACAGGCGCTGGTATCCCTATTTCGGACGGATTGTGGATGACTTAATCCCCGAAACTCTGCGTGGTGATGTGAATGGCGACCTTGAGGTCAATATTGTTGATGTGAATGCCGTCATCGCCATCATATTGGGCAGAAACACTGCCACCGCTGCTGCCGATTTGAACGATGATGGCGAAATCAACATCGCCGACATCAATGCCATTATCAACATCATCTTGAACGGCACCGGGAATTAGATATAACTGGTTGTCAAAATGGCAACCGAAATTGAGCACTGATGATTCCATCAAAAACACGAAGCGACCGACTGCCCGCGCAGCCGGCCGTTTTTTCGTGTTTATGTAAAATGTGCACGCCTGTGATGAAAATAAATAATCTTTTAAAATTGCCTAAGCATGAAATTCACAAGAGGCTGTGAAACATAATACACTATTCAAACTTTGATCGGTCTAACGGTCGAAGAGTTAAGCGAATCGGTATCCGCACTCCTGGCAAAGGGGGGGGCGGATGCCTTTGTACTTATTGTTTTCCTTTTCGTCTCTTGGCTTCAAATCGTTGCGGCAATTGTCCGTCAGTTGCCGCTTCTCAGGCCGCCCACGAGATCGTCGTTCTCGACGGTTGTCTCGGTCTGCTTGACACGGGTGTTGCTGGAGCCGAAGGCGTAACTCACACTCACTTGCACGTTGCGTTGGTTAAACCGCCCCATGCCATGGCTCACATAGTCGCCTTGAGTGACATATAGCTTGTCAACCTGGTGCTTGTGCAGGATAGAGTTGGCGCTCAAGCGCACAGTCAGGCGGTTCTCCTTGAGGAAGGAGCGCGACAGCCCCAACATGATGGTGGGGTCGGGCATGGTGCTGTAGCCATACACATGATTCAAGTCATGCCCGATGCCATACCACATGCAGGTTGCCGTTGCACGCAACTGCCACGGCAACTGCTGCGACAGCTGGGCGTACAGGTTGCCGCCCCAGCCGTTGTTGGTCAAGCCCTGCGAGGGGTTGCGGTAGCGCTTGTAGCACAACTCGCCATTCATGTATAAGGTTGTCTTGCTTGTCATCATCCATTGCACGAAGCCGCCCACGCCTGCCATCAGGTAGCGGCAATCGTTGCTGTTGGTCAGATAGACGATGCCGTCATGGGCGGTGCGTAAGGTGCCGATGAGGTTATTGGTGATGGTCAGGCTGGGCTTGACGTTGAAGGTCAAACGGTTGCCCGTGTGCTGGAAGTTGATGCTCACCATGTTGTTGCGGGCGCTGGACAGGTGCGGATTGCCATACTCGATGGTAGATGTATAGCGCTTCACGGCGGGATTCAAGTAGTTGATGCCCGGACGGTTAAGGCTCGTCGCCCACGACAGCCGCAGGCTGTTGAACGGCGACAGTTGCCAGTGCACGCTCGCCGAGGGCACCAGGTCGTGCAGGTCGCGCCCAAAAGGTTCCCCGTCGCCATTGGGATAACTGGCGCGGAAGTGGCTGTACTCGTAGCGCAGCCCGCCGCGCAGGGTGACGTCGCCCACCTTGTAGCGCCACGAGGCATAGGCGGCGCCCACGTGCATGTCGTGCTTGAACCGGGTGTCGGTATCCAGTTCAGCTGCGCCGTCATAGTTCATGCGGTTGTGGCTCTTGTTCAAGCGCAGGATGTACTTGCCGCCCACTTCCAGCAGGTGATGGCCCCATAGCGGCAACTGGTAGTCAAGTTGCCAGGTGTGCTCGATAAAACGCTCCTTGCCCCACTTGTTGTAGCTCGTGAAGGCAAACGGCGGATTGACCAGATTGATGAGTGAGTCGTATTGCTCCTCGTGCTGACCCGTCGTCGAGAACATGTAGGATGCGGTCAGCACCTCGTCTTTGCGACTGGTGCGGTGCTCCCAGTCGGCACGGCCGTTCCATGACATACCGCCATACCTCGGCACCTCAAACGGGTTGTCATAGGACGTGAGCAACTGCCCCTTTGCGTCATGATACTCGATGTGGCTGTCGCCGTAGATGTTGAAGCCGTAGCGGTAGCCCCCAAAGGACGCCGTAATCAGGTTCAGCGAATCGATTTCCAGGCTGGCGTTCAGGTCAAGGTTATAAACCCAAGCGGGCTGCTCGTTGCGATAGAGATTATACATCGTGGTTCCCGTGTCTTTATAGGTCGTCCATGTCTCGTCCTCGCTGGCAAACTGGCGATGTGCCTGTTTCTGGAAAAATCCTGTTGTGCCCAATGTGAATTTACCTGCCCTTGCTGCGACATAGGCACTCGCATTGGGCGTTCCGAAGGTGTTGATCGAGGCCGACACCGTCCCGTTGACGCCCTGGATGCGAGCGCCCTCTACGGTCACGATATTCAAGATGGCTGTGGCCCCCTCGGCATCATAGCGGGCTCCGGGCTCGGTGATGACCTCGATGCGCTTGATCACGCTGGCGGGCATGGCACGCAGCACCTCGCGGGGATTGGACGACAGGGCCGGGTCGGGATGCCCGTTCTTGTAAATCTTGAAGCTACCGCCACCATTGACGCGCACGTTATCCTGACCGTCAACGCTCACCAGCGGCACCTTGCGCAACATGTCCAGCACGGTGCTCGTGCGGGCCTCGGGGTCGGCCTGTACGTTGTAACTCACGCGGTCGTCCATCGTCTTGACCAGTTGGCGCATGGTCACCACTTCCACGTCCTTCAACTGCAAGGTGTCGCCCCACTCCACTGCCACACTGTCCTGCCCAGTAGCCTCCTGGGCCACGGCATTAGTCACTGTAGCCATCGCGGCAACCAGTGCCATCACAATCTTTACCATTCGTTTCATTGCATTGATGATTAATTCATTTTTTCGCTGCAAAATTACCTTTACCCATCTTCTCAGAGAGCAATATTCAACTTACCAAGTCTTAACAAAAGTCTTATTTAGTCTTAAC
>CAMJZI010000056.1 GCA_946410185.1 uncultured Porphyromonadaceae bacterium | reverse complement strand
ACCACGCCGGTCTGGAGTGCTCCATCATCCTGGGCAAGTACCCGCACATGGACGTAGTGAGCTTCGGTCCCACGCTGCGCAGCCCGCACACCACCATCGAGCGTGCCTACATCCCCGCTGCCGAGCCCTTCTGGCGTCTGCTCGTCAAGGCCCTCGAGGAGGCTCCCGTCAAGAAATGAGTAATAAGTAATGTTTCTATTTCATAATTGTTGCCGCAGGTCGCCGTGAGGCCACCTGCGGCAAATTTTGGCTATAATATAACCACTCACACATTTGTGCTTTCTTTCTTCGACTTGTGGACAATTTGGCTCATTGATATTTTGCCACAACTCGATGTTCAGAGCAGTTCACTAGCTGTCGAGGAAGCGGCAGTAGCGGGTAAGGGCGGCGGTGGCGTCGTGGGTGATGGCGGGATCGAAGTAGTCGGTTGTGGGGCCTTTGGGATGCCAGTTGCCGACGACTTGGCCACCGGCGATAATGACGGGGAAAAACAGGCCGTTGTTAGTGTGGGCGCGTGGGCGGTGCTCGTCGGCAAGAACGTGGTGGCGGCTCTTGTAGCCGATGAGGTACTCGTCGAACGAGGGCAGTAGCAGCAGTTGGCTGCGGCAACCGCGGGTTCGGGTGTCGCCGTGGAGGTAGTAGGTCTCGCCGTGGTAGCGTTCCTCTGTAAGTTCATCCTTGATGTTGTCGATGCCCGTGCGGCAAGCGCTGATGGGCAACCCTGTCCACCACGCGAAGTCGGCCAGCGTGGCCGGGGCATGGCTGCGGAAGTACTTACGGGCCAGTAGCGCCAGTGCCTCGTCACGGGAGAGTACTGGCTGCCGGGGAATGCGCTCGTCAAGCAGGGCATAGGTGTTCTGGCTAGGGTGAAACTTGCCGCTGCATATCACGCCATCGTATTCGGCAAAACGCAGATACACGCTCAATGTGTGGGCATCTTTGGTGAGGCCTCGCTCATCGAGCAGGGCTTTCAGTTCCTTGCCTGTGACCGATCCTCGGCCTTGCAAAACATTGGCCAGGAGTTCGTTAGCGCGCTTTTCCTCGTCCTCGCTGATGGCACCACCGGTTTGCTTGAGGTAGCCACGGGCGGCACGCCGGCTGCTGTCGGCGCAGAGTGGGATCATCCACCGCAGGTCCTGGGCGGTCGTGAGTTGCCACGTGCAGCGGAACAGGTGGGTGCGGATGATTTGTCCTTCGTCATAGGCCTTGCGGTAGGCTTGCAATGAAGGTCGCTTCATGCGCATGGCTACCGCCCAGGGCAGCATGCTCTTCTCCTGAGCCTGCATGAAGCCGAACCAGTCCACCACCTCGAGGGGGGTGTTGAACTGGGGAGCAGCAAGCTGCTGGCTCAGCAGTCTGATGTTAGGGATATTCATAGCAACGTGTCCGGGTTGTCTTCTTCGGGCTTGGCGCTGAGGGCGTTCTCGACATCGTTGAGCGCGGCATCGGCGGCATTCTCATATTGGTCGAGTGTGCGCGATTTGCGGATGGCCTTGAACAACTTGCGGTTGGTTCCGGGCAGGAAGGTCTGCCAGATGTCCTGCAAGTGGCGCACCAGTTGGGCTTCACCGCCGTTGAGTTGCTCGGTGTAGCCGTCCACGAGCATGTCGTGGAAGCGGCGGTAATCGCCAGGGACGGCATCGGGGGCAAACATGCCCGGATTGGCGGCCAGTCCGCTGCCCACCATCACGGCGGCGAGGGTGGGGTAGCGCTCGATGATTTGCCTGATGTCATCGATGGTGCGCAGGCTACCATTGTACACTACGGGCCATGGCGAGGCAGCCAGCAACGCCTCGAACTGTTCCATGTCCAGTTCACCCTTATATTGCTGTTTGCCCGTCCGGGGATGCACGGCGATATTCACGGGCTTGATGATATCCATCAGCGGCACGATATCGCGCCACTGGTCGTTTTTGTCCCAGCCGATGCGCATTTTCACGCTATACTCTACCTCCTCGACAGAGGCGAGCGCTTTGAACAGTTCCTCGGCCAATTCGGGATAGGCCAACATGCCCGCCCCCTTGCGGTGCAAGGCGATGGGCGGGAAAGGGCACCCCAGGTTGATGTCGATGCGGCGGTAACCCATCTGCTGCAGGGCATCCACCATCATCAAGGCATGGTCGGGCTGACAGGCAAGAATCTGGGGAATGAGGGTAATGCCCTGGTTGCGCCCGGGATCCACGTCGCGCAGATCCTTGCGCCTGACCTCGCTCCGTTCCACGCGCATGAATGGAGCATAATAAGCATCCAAGCCGCCAAACACCTCGTGTTGCGCCATGCGCCACACGTTATCGGTCACACCTTGCAGCGGGGCTGCCAATACGGGTATCTTGAGAGTGTCCATCATCGTCATTATTTCAAGGCTGAGTATCTGCCGTTAGTAATCGTTGCGATTGAGAACCGCTGCAGCAACAGGTCATAGGCCGTCGTGCTGTTGTTGTCGTTGCAGTCCTCGTGGAAGAAGGCGATGTCGCCGTCGGTTGTGGAAATCATTGTTGAGTAAGCCGAATAATTGCCTGTCACCTGGAAACATTTCCAGCCCCATGAGAAATCGCTGGGGGCATCATAGTCACTCTCGTCGAGCAGCTGCTTGTAGTAGATGCTCACGCGTTGGCGACCCTTGCCACGCGGTATCGACTGCAATGCCAGGTGCATGCGCTTCTTGTCGCTCATGCGGATAACCGGTACAATGAGCAATTCGCCATTGCAGGAACAATCCTCGCTGTATGTGCCCAGTTCGGGGTCGTTGCTTATGGCCATCTCGCCCCAGCTTCCCTTCTGGTAGTCGTAGATGTTGAACAGTCTGCCGCTGGTCTCTCTGCTCTTGGAGCGGCAACTGAGCAGCACATTTCCGTTGGGCAGTTCCTCGACCTTGGCCTCATCGCCAAATGGTGCCGTCGTTGGCCTGGCCTCAGGGCCGCCCAGGGCATGCCATGACTGGCCCATGTCGTCGCTATACAGCACCAGGCAACCTACCATCCACGGCGCGTCCACGGCCGAGTAGATGCGGTAATGGCTTCCCTGCTTGATGCGGTTGCTCTGGCAGATGCGTCCGCTGGAGAAGAACAGGCCGTTGACCTCAGGACAATCGGCAAAGATGCCGTAGATGTCGCTGGTTACGTCATCCTCGCTCCATGTCATGCCGCTGTCATGGCTTGTATAACGTCCCACACGCAATGGCTCTTGCAGTGACGAACTGAGAAATCCTTGTTTGCCCGATGCACACATGATTAATATCTGGCCTGTCTCACGGTCGGCAACCGCGGCAGGATCGCCATGGCTGTCATGGAAACCTTCACGGCGCCCGTCGCCGTCGGCAATCATGTGCTGGGCACTCCACGTCGTGCCGCCGTCATTGCTGAATTTGCCCACAATGTCCAAACCCCAGTTGCCGCCGATGTCGTAATCGCTGCCATGCCGGTCGTCGACAATGGCCAGCAATCGCCCGTCATGCAGCTGTACAATGGTGGGAATGCGGTAATAATGCCCGGCATCCACGTCGGTGTCAAACACGTTGATTGGCTGCTGCGCACTTCCATGTAGAGTGATGACTAGTCCCGTGGCGAGCAAGAGTCGTGATATCCAAGATGCGTTCATGATTTGCGAAATTATTGCTTTTCGACAAAGGTACAATTTTTCCTGTAAATGTGCGTGTTATCCTCTTCAAATAATGGGTGTCGAGAATCAAGAAATCACTTTTTTTGAAAAAAATTTGGTCGGTTCGGGATTTGATTGTACCTTTGCAGTCGCTTTCGGAAAGATGGCGGGATAGCTCAGTCGGTTAGAGCGTCGGATTCATAACCCGGAGGTCCTGAGTTCAATTCTCAGTCCCGCTACATTCAAGGGGTCGTACCAGTTGGTGCGGCCCCTTGATGTTTACAGTCAAGAGTTTAGTGTTTAGTGAGATATCCGCGCTGATGGTCGCGGCGTTTGCAGTTTAGGGTTTAGGGATGTAACTGTTGCGTAGACCTCTGATGAGACGGGTGGTTTCAAAGAAAAGCGGTTTTATTATCTCTAAATCTTCGTCAGAAATGTACCCTAGTTCCAGAGCAATTTGCAATTGGCAGTATGTTTCCATCAATGATCCATAGGAAATCTCGAGAAAATGGATTTTTTCTTTCTTAGACACACGGCCACATCCTTCAGCAATATTAGAGGGAATGGATATTGCAGCTCGTCTCAACTGACTACTCAAGCCAAACTGTTCATATTGAGGAAATTGGGCAACAAGACGATAAGCAGAAATTGCCAATTCCTTAGCCTTCTGCCATGCTATGAGTTTTCCAAATTGATATGTATCTATAATCTCTAAACCCTAAACTCTAAACTGTAAAATGTGCAGCTGCACATTTTACATATATAGTTTCTGATTCTCAAAGTCTACCTCGCGGTCGAGCAGGGTGACGAAGTCGTCGAGAACTTCGCGGTCGATGTCGCCCAGGGTGAACTCGTTCTCGGCATCCTCGCGGATAAGGGCGATCCACTCGCGGCGTGCGGTGACATAGTCCTGATGGATGCGCTCAACAGCCTCATCGGTCAACTCGTCGATGCCGTAGTAGTCCAGGATGATGCGGTAGCTCCACGACCAGCGCAGCTCGTTGTAGTCAGCATGTATTTCCTTGAAGCGGGCATTAACGGCATCGATGCTGTCGAGCTTGCCGTCGATGATGTCGGCGATGATTCTGTCCTCGGCACTCTGTGGCATGAGCAGACCGGCCAGGTCAATCCAGTTACCCTCGCCATCGGTCGTCGTGGGGGGCACGGGTTTGTGACGCTTGAGCACGGCACCCATGTAGATGCGCAGTGCCATGTCATAGTATTTGATGCCTTTGTGCAGTAACGGAGCCTTGATGACATACTCGTGGTAATTATAGGTGCTCACGTTGTCGCCGCTGGCCGCACGCAGGTTCTCCAGAATCTTCTTGCCTCGCAGCACCTCGCTGATGGTGAACGGGCTGAGCCAGTCGAAGTTGACCACGCTGCGGTGCTCGCCCATGTAGCGCTTGTCGCGCTTGGGCCACTTGCGGATGTCGCGGTACAGGCCCACAGTGGCGAAGTTGCGGCCGGGCTTCAGGTACATCGTGTCGCCATAGGCGATGAGGTAACTGAAGGGCAGGTCGCGCGTGTCGGGGTGATACATCAGTTTGCCGAACAACACGCTGAACGACCCGATGTTGGCCGGCAGCAGCAGATAGGCTCCACTGGCGGTCTTGCAACCGCGCTCCAGGGCGCCATAGTGCATGGGCCCCATCTTGTAGGCGTGGTTACTAAAGTTGGTCGCCGAGCCGGCATTATAGAACGAGAACATGGCTCCAATGAGCAGCGAACTCTTGTGGTGGCTCACCGTGAACGGGCCGCAGAAGGCAGCACAGGCCTCGCCGTTGGACATGTAACTGTTGGCAAAAAAGACGCTGCTGGCCGCGGTGAAGCCGTTTTCCAGGTGGCAGGACTCGCCCACAAAGCAGTCGGTCAACTTGACGCTGCCGTTGAGGTGCGAACCACCGCTGATGATGGTGTTCTCGCAGATGACACCGGTGCGGATGATGATGGGGTTCTCGAGGGTGCTGCAAATGGTGCAGTTGGTCAGACGCGACACGCCGCAGATTTGGCAGCCTTCGTCGATGACGGTGTTGATGATGACACCCGTGTTGACTATGCGCACATGGTTGCCGATGGTGCTGCACTTGGGCCGTGAGGCGGCTACCGACTGGGCCACCATGCGCTTGATGGCTTCCATCAGGGGCTTGTTGTCGCCATGCTTGACCATGAGGGCCGCGAGCTGGCTGTTCAGCTCATTGAGCAGCAGCAGGTTGCCGTCGCCCACCTCGTTGAGCACGGCGATGGTGTGCCCCTGTCCGTAATTGGGCTCGCCGATGGTGTCGATGGTGCTGACGTTAGAGACGTAGCATCCGTCGCCAATGGTCACATTGTTGAGGTAGTTGCCGATGTTCTCGATGAGACATCCGTCGCCGATGGCAACATTGCGCAACGTGGCGTTATAGATACCGCAGTTCTTGACAAAACCGTCGGTCACCTCGACGGTGCCTTGGCCATTGCCCAATTTTACCCATCCGTAAAATTGCACGCGATGACAGCGTGACGGGTCAAAGTCGGTGCTGACCATGACGTTGTTCCAATCCTCGGCCCAGCAGTCCTTTGACTGCAATATTTCAATCTGTTGTTCAGTCAGGTGTTGATATTCTTTCATAGTTAGATGTAAAAATTATTAGGCGCAAAGGTAAAGAATTTTCACTGCCTGTCATCGGTGCTCATCGTTTTTAATATTTGATAGGAATTGTAAATGTTTTTTTGGGAAAGCGGCAGTTTTTATCCGGTTCTCGATATCATTATTATGAAGACAAATCTTCAATTCAGAGAAATCCAGCATTTTTTTTTAAGCAAAAATATAAAAAAATTGCTTATTTTAGGAAAAAGTTATAATTTTGCAAGCAATCTTATGAGATTTGCCTCAATAAGGTTCTTATATTGATAAATGAAGAAAAGACGTATACGTGATGCTAATTCTTTCTATGTTGCCTTGTGAATGGTAATCAAATTCTGAATAGTTTGTCACGGAAGTTGGAAATTGTTGGCATAAGTAGTGATTCCCACGTCTTTACCGTTTAATTTGTTTTATATGTGCCTGCTATTGGGAATCAACAGGTTTAAAAGCAGTCTTATGAAGAAAATTGTATTATTGTCCGCTTTTGTGCTGGTGTCATCCATGAGCCTGTTTGCACAAAAGAATGTTCCTGAGTTTCATCAGGGTCAGGCTCGCATTATTGAGCCGATGCAAGATGTGTTTATCCGTCCGTTGGTAGCCGACTTGGAGATTGTCAAACAACAAATCACCGAGTACTTCCCTTCATGGGAGTTGAAAGGAATGAAGCTTGCCGATATAACCTATGAGCACCTTGAGCAAGCAAAGAAAAATGCAGTACAGATTGCGGCAGCTCGTGATGGTGTCGATATGATTGTGGCTGCTACGTTTGAAGTTAGAAATCACAAGGATCAGAATGGCAATCTTGTTGATGATGGAGTTGACATTATTGTCAGAGGCTATCCTGCAAAATATGTGAATTGGCACAAGATGGGTGAACAAGCTGATGATAACAAGTGGTTCCCAAGCCTTGTCGATGCACAAGAAGCACGTGGCGCTGCAGCCGCAGCTAGTGGTGTGAAAACTCAAGCCGTGAAATAACTTTAATTAATAATTATATTAATCTTAATCAATAATAATTTAGCGTTATGAAGAAAATTTTATTCTTAGCTGTCATGCTGCTTATGGCAGGCACAGCTACTGCTCAGTTGCTGACCTCGACGACTTACACAAAAGCTAAGTCTGAACGTAAAAACTTTTTCGCAATCGACTTAGGTATTGGTGGCCTCACTGGTGATGTTAAGGACGGCGGCTTGGCAATAGAACTGGGTTTCCGTGACACTTACATGTTTACTCCCAATGTGGGTTGGGATATCATCAAAATCAGTGGTCGCACAGGTACCAAGCATTTTAGCGATTTAATTGTTGCACAGGCAATGACTGGTGTTCGTGGCGTTTCTCCCGTCGTTTTTGGTGAGTCGACAATCTATGCTAATTTTGGCGGAGGTTATGGCCATTCGTTCGAAGCCGAAAAAGGTGGTTTCGCATGGGAACTTGGTGCTGGCCTGAATGTGACACCTCATTTCTCAGTTGGTGCCGTCTATAATAGCACTGAAATTAATGGTGCCAACTATGGCTACGTTGGTGGCCGTGTTGGTTTCACTTTCTAAGAAACTCAAGTAACCAAGATACATAGGTTTTACGGCTCTTTTTTGACTGTGAGACCTATGTTTTTTTTCGAAATCCCCTTCTTATGAAAAAGTTTTTGTTTCTGTGCGGTATCCTCATGATGCTTCCATGCACTGTTGTTGCCCAGAATTTTGACATTAATGTGGAAAAGGGTAAACGTATCATATCGTGCACTAGAAGTTATGGCGCTCAAGATCAAGATTTGGAGTTTGCCAAAGTCATGAAATGGGCAATCGACCGAGGCGAGATGCATCGCGATGGCATTAAGGCCATAGATCATTTCTCACGCACTTTGGTTACCGACTTTGCTTGGGATGATGATGACATCAAGTTCACGTCTAAATTGCAAATCCAAGTTACGAAGTCCCAGTTGATTTTCACGTTCTTTGATGTTCTCGCTCAAGGTGGTGGATTCAAGGGTCTGATCGGCTTAAAATTGGATTTCAACAAAATCAATCCTGAGAAGAAAGAGAAACACAAGCAGATGCAGGATTTGTTTTTGACCAAAGCACAGCAGGCTGTGACTGTGTCCTACAATAGCATTGAGGATTCGCGGATTAGGATTACCAATTGGGAGAATGTTGTAAATGGCAGTTTGCAGAAAGGCATGACCATTGATGAGGCCTACTTGATTTATGGCAAACCGGTGACAATAAACAGCCGTGATAATGAGACACAGGTAGAGTATAATTCATTTACTCATGTCTTATTTATCGACGATAAGGTGGTCAGAATTTTTTAATTTGAGTGGATTCCAGCCGCTACCTGCATGTATAAATAAAAAAGAGGGAACCTCAAAAAGTCGGATATAAAAGGCTTTTGGAGGTTCTCTCTTTTATGACACACGTTTATCTTTATTTATTGGTGTCCGGTAAAAAATGGCGATTTCGAGATAAATAGTTGATCTATAGATGGATAACAGCAGTTCTAAAGAAAGGGGCTTACTTCTAAGCCCGTAGGGCTGACAGCTTATAGGCAGGGGTGGAGCAAAGCGCAACCCCTGTCGATGTGCAACAAACACATTCAATAGCCCCGTTAGGGGTGACAGATTGTATTTCAGGAACTTAGTGCCGCCCCGATGGGGCTTGATCGAATGGGCTACTATTGCAGGGGTTACACTCGGCTTCGCCTCGTTCCACCCCTGCCTATACCCTTATCGCCCCTAATGGGGCCTTTTTCCGGACACCAATAATCTTTATTAGTCTAAGCAATGCACGAGCAGGTCGGCCTTGCCGTTGTCGACCAGGTGGATGACCAGTTCGCCGAACAGGGTGTTCTGCCAGGCAAACCACGCGCGGGTGTAGTTGGCGGCATTGTCCTTGTTAAAGGACTCGTGCATGAAGCCTGTGCCGGCATCGGTGGTGAGCAACTGACGCATGCACCAGGCGATTTCCTCATCGTTGTCGGCGGTGAAGGCTTTCATCATGATGCTCATGGGCCAGATGAGGTTATAGGCCGTGTGGGCGCCGCCAATGCCTTCGCCGGCCTTGCCCTTGAAGAAACAGGGATTGTCCTCGCTCCAGACAAAGCGGCGCGTGTTGCGGTAGATGGGGTCGTCCATGGGCACATCGCCCAGGTAGCCCATGGCCAGCAGGCTGGGCACGTTGGCATCATCGGCAAGCACACGACCGCCCCAACCATCCACCTCGTAGGCGTAGATCTTGCCATACTTGGGATGATCCACGATGGCATACTTGTGAAGGGCGTCTTCTACCTCCTGGGCCAGGTTGCGGCACTGTCCTGCCAGAGCCTCGTTGTGGTTGACCTTGCTCAGGACATCGGCGGCCTTGCGCAGCGAGTTGACTGCCATAAAGTTGCTGGGTACCAGGAAGGGCAGCACCGTGGCATCGTCACTGGGACGGAAGCAAGACACGATCAGCCCCACTGGATTGACGGGAGGTCCCCAGCCATACCATGTGAGCGACGACTTGGCATCGATATCGCGGCGCATAAACTTGTACGGACCCTTGTCGCCACCCTTGCGCTGCTGCTCCTTGAAGGTGCGCAGCACCGCCTGCATGGCCTCTTGCCACAGGTCGCCAAAGATGCTGTCGTCGCCGGTGACAAGCCAGTACTCATAAGCCAGGCGGATGGGATAGCACAGCGAGTCGATCTCATACTTGCGCTCGTGCAGCTCGGGCTTCATGTCGGTGTAGTCGCTTTCCCACTGGCTGCCTGTGGGACCGTCGTTAAAGGCGTTGGCATAGGGGTCAAGGATGATGCACTTGAACTGGCGCAGGATGACGCCGCGCAGCATGTGGCGCAGTTTCTCGTCCTTTTGGGCATACTTGACATAGGGCCACACCTGGGCACCGCTGTCGCGCAGCCACATCGCGTGGATGTCGCCCGTGTAAACAAAGGTGTCGTCCTCGCCGTCGTCGGCCAGACGGTAATGCACCGTGCTGTCGAGCGTGTTGGGGAAGCAGTTCTCAAACATCCAGGCAAGTTTGGGGTTGCCCTTGATCTTCTTGAGCACTTCCTTGATGCGCTGCTCGATAATCTTGCTCGTGAACAGGCGCTCCTCGGCAGGCGGGCGCTTGGTAACGTAGGTCGAAGTCGCGTCGCTCACCATCGTGGTGTAGCGCTCATGCACATCGGCTGTGGCGGGCAGCACGGCTGCTGTGGCCACTATTGCAAATAAAAAATGTCTCAATCTCATATTACATTAATTCTATTGGTTTCTACTTGCAAAGATAATCACTATCTCAAAAAAAGCCAAACTATCACCCACAATTTTTATGACCACTTGAACTGCGGTTATAAACAGCCGGAGGCGTTGATGTTCCCGC
>CAMJZI010000055.1 GCA_946410185.1 uncultured Porphyromonadaceae bacterium | reverse complement strand
AGCTGTATTACCTGCGTGGTCTCACCGGTAAGAAGGCTCGCATCAAGGAGCGCCGTATCATCAAGAAGGAGGCTTAATCGGCCACAACCTTCTTGCATAAGACAAGTCATCTGGGACCGAGGCTCAATGCCCCGGTCTTTTTTTGGGGTCAGATAGGATGGAATGAGGCTAATTGTTACGATGAAATGAAAAAATGTCATAAAGATTGCTATATAATAAATAATGTGTAACTTTGGAGGCACAGAGAGAGCCGAATCGCTTGAAAGGGAGTAGGCAGTAATATTATTATCAAGATACAGAGGTTATTTATGGATGAGGAAATGAAAAATGCCCAACAGGCAGCCAACGAAGTTAAAAAAGAGGGAGCTAACATCTTTGACCAGTTGAAGGATATGCTTGGCGATGCGGCTAACGACGGAGTCGGCATGCTCGACAAACTAAAAGGCATGCTCGAGGGCAAGGAAGGCGAGCCCGGATTTTTTGATAAGGCCAAGGAGATGCTCGAGGGCAAGGAAGGCGAGGCTGGTGTGCTCGATCAGCTCAAGGAGATGATGGACAAGGGAACCGCGGCCGCTGGCGAGATGAGCCAGGACTTCCTGGAGAAAGCAAAGCAGATGTTTGAGACCAAAGAGGGTGAGCCCAGCATCCTGGACAAGGCCAAGGAGATGTTTGGCGAGGGCGCAACCGCAGCCGGAGAAATGATGGATAAGGCCAAGGACTTTGTGGAGCAAGGCACAGCTGCCGCAACCGAGGTGGCTCAAGACCTCAGCCAGAAAGCCAAGGAGGCTTTTGATGCCAAGGATGGAGAGGGTAGTGTCATGGACAAGGCCAAGGAGGCACTCGACGGCGCCGGCAAGGCAGCCGAGGGCGTGATGGACAAGGTTCAAGACTTCTTGAAGGACGCCTTTGGAGGTCCCAAGGACGAAGGCAAAGCCTAAACAAGACTTCTTGTAGAAATAGTAGTTACACGAATTGAACAAATAGGGCATCCGCAATCCATCATGGGTTGCGGATGCCATTGTGTCATGAGTGTAACTATCGCAGTTAGATTGTTCTTAATCGAGGAAACGCTTGTCCAGACCGCCGTAGTGGTCGATGCGTCGGTCGCGCAGGAAGGGCCACCAGCGTCTTACCTGCTCGCTGCGCTCCATGTCGATGTTGATGACCTGGAGGTCCTCGCTGTCGATGGGGGCGCGATAGATGAGTTCACCTTGAGGACCGGCGACAAAACTGCTGCCCCAGAACTGGATGCCACGGGTCTGGCCCGACGGATCGGTCTCGTGACCCACACGGTTCACGGTAATGACGTGCAGGCCGTTGGCCACGGCATGGCCGCGCTGCACGGTAGTCCATGCCTCGCGCTGGCGCTCCTGCTCCTCGGGCGTGTCGCTGCTCTCGTAGCCGATGGCAGTGGGGTAGATGAGCAGTTCGGCTCCCCGCATGGCCATGAGCCGCGCTCCCTCGGGGTACCACTGGTCCCAGCACACCATCACACCCAGTTTGCCCAGCGATGTCTTGATGGGCTGGAATCCCATGTCGCCGGGAGTGAAGTAAAACTTCTCGTAATAGGCTGGGTCGTCAGGAATGTGCATCTTGCGGTACTTGCCGGCGATGCTGCCGTCGGTGTCATAGACTACCGCAGTGTTGTGGTACAACCCTGTAGCCCGTTTCTCAAACATCGATGTCACTAGCACGATGCCGCACTCGCGGGCCACGGCGGCATATTCGTCAGTCTCGTTGCCGGGAATCTCTACCGCTAGGTCGAAGTTGTCCACACTCTCGACCTGGCAAAAGTAGAGAGAGTCGTGCAGCTCGGGCAGGACAACGAGTTGTGCGCCACGCGCGGCAAGGTCTTTTATCTTGTTGATGAGCGTCTGGCGGTTGGCCGCCGTGTCGCTGGTGTTGTGTTGCTGGATGATTCCGATCTTCATGTGGGTATATGGTTTTGAATTGTAGTGTCACTGTGGTATGAGAGAGCCCTTGGGCAGTTGCATGGTGGCGCAGTGTAGCGACCCGTGCTGGCGGACGAGTGCCTGGCAGTCAATGCCCACGACCTTGCGTCCCGGAAAAGCCTCACCAATGAGCTGGCAAGCCTTGAAGTCGTTTGTGGGCTGGCCATACAAGGGAACCAAGACCTGATGGTTCATGATTAGGAAGTTGGCATAGGTGGCAGGCAATCGCGAGATCTCGTCAAACATCGCGTCGGGCAGCGGTAGCTTGATGAGGCGGTAGTGATTGCCATCGACGTCGGTGAAACGCTTGAGTTCCTCTTCCATCGTCATCAGTGGCTCAAAGTGTTCGTCGGCAGGATTGTTGCATCCCGTGTACAGGATGATGCCCCCGGGGGCAAAGCGGGCCAGCGTGTCGATGTGTCCGTCGGTATCGTCGCCAGTGAGAGAGCCATGGCCGAGCCACAGCATCTTGAGGCAGCCCAGGCGTTCGAGCAGCATGTGCTCGAGATGGTCGCGCGTGAGGGCATCGTTGCGGTTGGGGGCCGTCAGGCAGCATGTGGTGGTCATGACGGTGCCGTTGCCGTCGGTCTCGATAGAGCCGCCTTCAAGCACCAGGTCGCGGCAGTTGAGCAGCGGCATGTGCAGCAGGCCTTTCTCGTGTAAGCGTGATGTCACCAGATTGTCGCAGTCGGCGGCAAATTTCATACCCCATGCGTTGAACGTGAAGTCGGCCATCCGGGTCATACCGTCGCGATAGACGGTGATGGGGCCGTAGTCGCGCACCCAGGTGTCGTTGGTGGGCAGTTCCACAATGTCGATGCGGGTCCAGTCCACACCAGGCCCTAACGCCTCGCGCACCTCATCGCCATCGGGGGCGACAATGACCAGTCTCTCAACATCCATGAGTATGGCACGTGCCATTTCAACATAGCAAGCCGTCACCTCGTCGAGCATATAAGCCCAGTCGGTGCCGGCATGCGGCCACGCAACAAGAATGCCGTCTTGTTGGTCCCACTCAGCAGCAAAGCTGCGGTTTCTTTTAGACGGAAGCATTTATATTATTTCGTAATGAGTGATAAATCGGTTTTAATTATATTGGTTTTGTGATATTAAACGGAAAAAGTGGTTTAAATATTGTTACCGTACTCTTGATAGTTGTCCCAGTATGAATCCTGTGAATCGATAATCTCGTTGATGAAGTCGCGGTAACCGTCCTTGACAGTGTAGCCGTTCTCTTCACACCACACAGTGTACTCTTTCTCAAATTCCTCGTCCTCGCGCAACATTCGGGCAAATTCTTCATCCAGCTCGGGCGTGTTGCTGTATCGGTCGAGCAACTCTCTCAGCATATCAGAAATATCGTTCATATTCTTCTTCCTTTGTTTTTCAGATGCTTATGAGCACCATGATAGTTAATACTTGTTTCTAAGGTTGTTTTGGATGTTCAAATTTATATCAATTTTCTGAATTATAGAGTGAAGATTAGTTAAAAAAATGATATTATTATCAAATATAGTTGCCAGGCCATGTTCATAGCCTGTTAATGCCCATGATGACCCCCGCTAATGACACAAAAAAGTTACAGATTTTTCATTCTCTATATCGTAAAGTTGTAGTAACTTTGTCGCGTAGCAGCCGGGTGTTGCCGGCTGTGCGTGTGTTTGACCTATTGACTGTTTTTTTATCAACTTCTCAATCTTGATACAATGTTGGTGAGATGGCTGAAAAACTTGTCGCTGATGGCGTTGCTCGTGCTGGTGATGTCGGGCTGTGCCAGCGACAGTCTTGAGAAAATGATACCTGCCGACGCTACCGGTGTGGTAAGTATAGATGTGCCTGTAATTCTGAAGAGCGCTGGACTGCTCAAGGGGGATGACATCGTGTTGCCCGAGTCGTTGCAGCAGGTCATCGACGAGAATGACACCTCGCCCCTGTGTGTGCTGCTCAGCGACCTGCCTCAACTGGGCATTGATGCCGACAGCAAGGCTTATGCCTTCTTCACGGTCAAGACCTTTGGACGCGTGTTGCTGGCTGGGCTTGACGACCCCGACAAGACGCGCAAGACGCTGCAGATGCGTGTGGGTGGTGACTTCGAGAATGTGGAAGGACTGAATTGCATGTACGTTGGCGACAACTTGTATGCCATCGACGGCAAGGTGTTGTTGGTGGGCACCGTCAACAAGGTGATGGACGCCACCCGCGCCGCCAAGGCTGCCAAGGGCATCCTCTCCAAGACGGCGACCAGTATCCTCGACAACAAGTCGGTCAAGGAGGTGCTCCACAACAGGGATGCCGCCATCAATATGTGGATCCAGGGCAAGGGCCTTCGCACCATCCTCAACAAGAGCGAGGTTTACCGCGAGTTGTCGCAAAAGATGCCCCTCATCGAGATTTTCACCGAGAGCGACATCGATGACGTGACCTGTAGCATTGACATGGGTGAAGAGAACGTGGATATGGTGACCCGGATCCATGCTGCCGACAACAGCGAGTATGCTCAACTGCTCAGCTCCACGCTGTCTAAGCCCAGTAATGACGTTCTCAAGGCCATCCCCAATTCGATGGATTACATATTCTCGATCTGTGTCAAGGGCGATAGTTTTGTCAAACTCAAACAGATTCAACAGTTGTTGGGCATGTTTGGCAAGCTGCCATACATTGGCCGCATCGACCTGGCCAGCATTCTGGCAACTGTCGATGGTCCGTTTACCATCGGCCTGGCCCGCGATCCGCACCTCGAGGGCGAGTGGAACATGGTACTGGCAACCCATTCGACCGACCCCGATGGCGTTGTCAAGCAAATCAGCGCTTTTGCCAATTCCATGGGACAGGCCCCCGAACTCTATGAGGGCGAGTACATCTACCAGTACGACAACAAGATGATCCGCATCGGTGTCATCGACAGCATTCTGTACCTGAAGATGCTCGACTATGAGCAGACCGAGGGCTATGCTTATGAGATGAAGCCCGTGAGGGAATTCTTTGGCGATGCTCTGCTGGGATTATTTGCACAGACGCACAACGACAGCATTAACGGCTACTTTGACTTCGGCCTGAAGGACATCTTCAATGGCGAGGGACATTTCTATACCAGCGATGACAAGGCTAACGCCTCGCTTGAGCTGTTGCGCTCGTTGTGCAGCATCAAGGCGGGTAGCTCATTTGGCAACGAGGAAGAAGACGACGAGGGTTTCTCCTCGTTTGTGTCGGGTGCCATCGACAAGCTGCAGCCCATGCAGTGACAGAGATCGCCAATAGAGAAATAAAACAGGCAGGACTCGCCACCAAATGAGCAGTCCTGCCTGATTCTTTTTATCTCGTGCAGATGTTGCGCTATTGAAATTTAGAAGTGGTAATGAATGTTAAATCCAAACACACCCTGATCCACCTTGCGCACGATGGTGTGGCGGTACTCGAGCGAGGCGCTGAAGCGGTCGTTGAGCTTGTACTCGACACCAGCACCCACATTCATGCCGATGTGGTTATCCTCGTCGCTGTGTGAAGGGATTAAGACGGGTCCTTCGGTGATTTCACCGCTAGGGGTCTCGATTGTTCGGATTTCATAAGATTCGGGATATTTCACCTTGGTCATTGTGTAGTTCAAGCCAGCCAGAGGATAGATAAACAGCTGGTGGTTCCACAGGCCGACCAGGTAGTGGGCGTTCAGGTTCACGTCCATCCATTTGGTATGGTTGTGCTCAAAGAAGTAGTTGAATCCTACCTCGGCCCGCAAGTGGTCGATCACGCAGTACTGGAAGTCCACGCCAAGACCCATGCTCTTGATCTCACTGCCATACAACAACTTTGCGCCAACGGCCGATTCGCCCTGGGCGTCTTGTGCTTGAGCGATGCCCATGCCTAAAATCAGGGCAAAAGCAAAGGTTAAAACTTTTCTCATGTTCTTTTTTCGTTTAATTGTTTATTGATAAAAATGTAATTGCCGCAATAAATTAATGTGTAAAATTACAATCAAATTTTCATTCCTGCAATTTTTCGTTCGTTTTTTGAGAAAAATGACCTTATTTGGCATGAAAAAAGCTGCCCTTGTGAGGCAGCCTAAATCGTTTTGTTTGCATCATGTTATTTAGCCCAAATAGGCCTTGAGCAATTTGCTCTTTTGACCCTTCAGGCGACGGATGGCTTTTTCCTTGATTTGGCGAACGCGTTCGCGCGTCAAGTCAAACTTAGCTCCAATCTCCTCGAGCGTCATTTCTTGGCAGCCAATGCCGAAGAACATCTTCAGGATATCGCGCTCGCGTGCACTGAGCTGGTCCAGGGCGCGGTTCACCTCCTTGGCCAGCGATTCCTGGTTCAGGGTGGAGTCGGCCATGGGCGAATCGTTGTTGGGCAGCACGTCGAGCAGGCTGTTGTCCTCGCCCTCGACAAACGGTGCATCAACCGAGACATGACGGCCCGACACCTTCATGGTGTCGCTGATCTTGTCAACGGGGATGTCCAGGCGTTCGGCGAGTTCCTCGGCCGAGGGACGGCGCTCATGCTCCTGCTCAAACCGGGACTGGGCCTTGCTGATCTTGTTGATCGAGCCCACCTGGTTGAGGGGCAGCCTGACAATGCGGGACTGCTCGGCCAGCGCTTGCAAGATGGATTGACGAATCCACCAAACAGCGTAGGAGATAAACTTGAAGCCACGGGTCTCGTCGAACTTCTGCGCTGCCTTGATGAGGCCCAGATTTCCCTCGTCGATCAAGTCGGGAAGACTCAATCCCTGGTTCTGATACTGCTTTGCGACAGAAACGACAAAACGCAAGTTGGCGCTGACAAGTTTGTCAAGAGCTGCTTGGTCGCCTTGGCGGATGCGCTGTGCCAACTCGACTTCCTCATCAACGGTAATCAGCTCCTTGCGGCCGATTTCCTGCAGATACTTGTCGAGTGAAGCACTCTCGCGATTAGTAATGGATTTTGTAATTTTAAGTTGTCTCATCTAACTTGTGTAGAGTTTAAGCGTGCAAAGATACAACAATGTTTTAGATGTTGCAAGAATTTGGGCAAAAATCGTGCCGTTTTCTTCTTTTTTTTGTTGAAATTTTTTCTCGCGAGATTCTATGGTTTTCGGTAGATGTATGGGCTTGTGTTGTAATTGCCTGTTAATACGCGGTTTAATGGCACTTTTCCGTGTGGTGAATCGAGTGACCTCTTTTGTCCCTTGGTGGCTGCGGTTGGTGCAAAAAAGAGGCGGTGGTGACAATCTGTCACCACCGCCATGACGGTTATGAGTGTGTTGGTCGCTTGTTAGTCCTCGTCATCGCTCAGGTCAACAGCGTAGTACACTTTCTTGCCTGTGGGATAGAAGCCCGTGATGAACATCACCTTGTCAGCATCGCCGCTGCGCATGATCTGGTTATAGATGTTCTCCACATCGTCGCGCGAGTCAACGGGGATGTTGTTGATGTCGGTAATGATGAAGCCGTCACGGATGCCGGCATTCTTGAACTTGCCGGCCTTGACACCCATGACTTTCAAGCCCTTGGAGATGGCGAGGTCTTCCTTGTCCTCCTTGCTCAGTTCGCTGAAGGCGCATCCCAGCGACATGACATCGCTCTGCTTGGTCATCTTGGTATTGCCCTGGTCGTTCTTGAAGGTGACGGTGGTGCGGTGCAGCTTGTTGTTGCGGTAATACTCCACCTCGGCCTTGTCGCCGGGACGCAGCTTGTTCATCTCTTCCTGCATCTCGCCGCTGTCCTTTACGCGGGCACCGTTGAGTTTCACAATCACGTCGCCCTCTTGCAGGCCGGCCTCCTTGGCAGCGCCACGGTCGGTGACTTTGGCCACATAGATACCCTCGTTGGTGGCGGTGATCTTTTCCTCCTTGGCCTTTTCGCCGGTCAGCTCTGTGTACTGGATGCCGAGCACGGCACGCTGCACGGTGCCATATTGCTTGATGTCGGTGATGACCTTCTTGACGGTGTTGCTGGGCACGGCAAACGAGCAACCGCTGTAATTACCCGTCTGGGAATAGATCATGGTATTGATGCCGATGAGCTCGCCGGCTGTGTTGACCAGTGCGCCTCCCGAGTTGCCCGGGTTCACGGCAGCGTCGTGCTGGATAAAGGCCTTGATGCCGCCGTTGTCGCTGGTGTTCATGCCACGGGCCTTGGCGCTGATGATGCCGGCGGTAACGGTCGAGTTGAAGCCGAAGGGGTTGCCCACAGCAACGCACCACTGGCCCACCTTGACGGCATCGCTGTTGCCAAAGGTGATGGCATGCAGATCCTTGGCGTTGATCTTGAGCAGGGCGATATCAGTCTTCTCGTCGGTGCCCACGACGGTGGCGTTAAAGGTGCGGTTGTCGTTAAGGGTCACCTCAAGCTTCTCGGCTCCGTCAATGACATGGTTGTTGGTGACGATGTATCCATCAGGGCTGATGATCACGCCCGAACCCATGCCACGGCGCTGTGGCTCGCTCTTCTTGGGCTGTTGCTGCTGACGTTGGCGCTGTCCCTGACCGAAACCGGGGCCAAAGAAGAATTCAAAGGGGTCGATGAAGTCCCCTCCGAACATGTTCTGTTGCTGCGGGGTGGCATAGTTTGTGATGCTCACAACGCAGTTGACGGTATTCTCGGCCACATCGGTAAAGTCGCGGCTCAAGTCAACAGGGCGTGTTGCCGTCTTGATAAAGCCGTCGTCACTTGTGCTGTTCTCATTGTTTGAAAAGTATGTGTCGGTGATGACACCTTTCTTTTGCAACTCGCTTGTTGCCATCATGGTCACGCCCGATCCAAGAATCGAGGCTGCCATAAGCATAATACCTAATTTCAAATTCTTGTTCATGTGTCTTTTATTGTTAAATTATTGTTGATTTTAATTTTTTCAAATGTTAAAATTAACTTTTCAAATCGTGTGCCAAATGTACAACTAAAAATGACAATGGCAATATTTGTGCCAATTATTTTAAAATTAATTAATAGCTGTGCGCCTCCTTTTTAATTAGTTTTACATTGGTGCCGCTTGATATAACAATTAATGACATTCTGTCATGGTGTATTGCCGGCCGGCTGTGTGGCGGGGTGGGGTGAAAAAAAGCGTCCCGCATGCCTCTGCAGGGGCGCGCAGGACGTGAATCGTCGGCTCCGGAGTGGCTCAAGCGTCAAGATGGTCGTCGTAGTTGATGGCCGTGAGCAGCTCGGCAAGGACATACATGCTGCCACCCACGTAGATGAGGTCGCGGCTGATGGCAGCACTGCGGGCCGCTGCAAGCGCTTCTTCTACATTATTATATATATTACCGTTCAGGCCGGCTTCGGCCGCCAGGTGCTGCACATCTTGAGCGGTCATCGACCGGGTTGTTTGTGCCTGTGTGAAGTAGTACTTGGCTTTCTTGGGCAGCATGCTCATGATGGTGTGTACATCCTTGTCGGCCATGAAGCCAAGAATCATGTGCAGGTCGTCATACTCCTCGTGCTTGAGTTGCTGCATCACTTGTTGGAACGCCGAGGGGTTGTGTGCCGAGTCACAGATGATCAACGGCTTTTCACCGAGTTTCATCCAGCGGGCCATCAGACCGGTATTCTCGACAACATGGGCAAATCCGTCATGCACGCCATTATCCTTGATTCTGTACTTGAGGCGCTTGAGCAGGTTGAGTGCTGTGAGAACGGTGTTGGCGTTCTCGGCTTGATAGTCGCCGGTGAGTTCGCAGTCTATCGTGCCAAAGCTCTTGGTTTTGAGCTGTAGCATGCCGTCAACGTGTTTGGCTTCAAGGACTTCGGGCTTGTCTTGAGCAAACCTGATTTCGGAATACAAGCGTTTGGCCTCTCGCTCAAACACATCCCTGACGATGCCTTCGGCCCGACCGATGATTACGGGCTGCCCATGCTTGATAATGCCGGCTTTTTCCATGGCAATCTGCTGTAGCGTGTTACCCAGGAATTGCTGGTGCTCAAGCCCGATGTTGGTGATGATGCTGAGGTCGGGAGTGACGATGTTGGTGCTGTCCAGACGGCCGCCCAATCCTGTCTCGATGACGGCGACGTTGACGTTGCGCCAGGCAAAATAGTCAAACGCCATGGTCGACGTCAGCTCAAAAAAGGAAGGCTCGAAGTTATCAAGTTTTTTCTTCTGATAGTCTGCGACCCATTGCATGACATGATTACGGCTGATTTTACGGCCATTGACGCGGATGCGCTCCCTGAAGTCTACCAGATGAGGAGAGGTAAACAACCCCACACGGTAACCGCACTTCTGCAGGCATGATGCCAACAGGTGGGCCGTGGAGCCCTTGCCATTGGTTCCAGCAATGTGAATGATGCGGTAACGGCGATGAGGTTCCTTGTAGAGCTTGTCTAGAGCGATGCTTGTGTCAAGTCCAGGCTTGTAGCCACTGGCTCCTTGGCGCTCAAACGCCGGCCTTTGATCAAATAGGTAGTTTAATGTTCGCTCCCACATGCGAGCTAATTCTTCTTTTCGTGCCATATAAATTATGTCATTCTATCTCGGATGGGTCACTCACGTGGACCGGTATAAAACTGAAACTTATATCTAAAAAAAGAAAAGACAGTATGGCTATAAGCCGGGTTATGTGCCTGCCCGATGGCAGGTGCCTGTCATTTATCTGTCCGGCACATTGCTGTACCGGTATAGCGTTCTACCCCCCGGCAATGGGCGGGCAACCCTTAGATGCCGGTATACATGAACTTGCAACTCACAGGTAGTGCGGCGCACTGTGTCACCACAATGCCCGGTGGGCTCTTACCCCGCCTTTTCAC
>CAMJZI010000054.1 GCA_946410185.1 uncultured Porphyromonadaceae bacterium | reverse complement strand
CGCACGATGTACGGCGTGACCAAGGTCACCGGCGAGTTGCTCAGCAACTACTATGCGCTCAAGTTTGGTGTTGATACACGCTCGGTGCGCTTCCCAGGCCTGATCAGCTACGTCACCCCTCCGGGCGGGGGCACGACCGACTATGCCGTGGACATCTATTATAGCGCCGTACAGGGCAAGAAATTCATCTGCCCCATCGCCGCCGGCACACTGATGGACATGATGTACATGCCCGATGCGCTGCGCGCAGCCATCGAGATCATGGAGGCCGACCCGACGCGCCTGGAGCACCGCAACTCGTTCAACATCGCGTCGATGAGCTTTGACCCCGAGGTCATCTATCACAAGATCAAGGAGTACATTCCCGAGTTTGAGATGGAATATCAGGTTGACCCGCTGCGCCAGGGCATTGCCGACAGCTGGCCCAACAAGCTCGATGACACCTGCGCCCGCATGGAGTGGGACTGGAAGCCCGAGTATGACCTCGACGCCATGACCAAGGACATGATCGAGAAACTGCGCATCAAGTTCGGCCTGAACAAGTAATCGAAACACCCCCTGCACTGATGAGACGGTTGATTTACACGCTTTGCTGCCTGTTGTGCCTGCTGCTCACCGCCTGCTCTGGTAACAGCTACAAGCTGGCTAAGGATTATCGGACCACCGACACCTTTGGCTACCTGGTGTTTGTGAGCGAATCGGGCAAGCAATATGATGACCTGTGGGTCAACATTTCGGGACTTGACAAGACCTTCCTGGCCTCGACGGCCCAGATAGTCAACGGCGAGGTCAAGGGCATGAAATATGGCGCGCAACAGGGAACACGCAGCGTGATGATCCGACAGCAAAACGAGCGTCTGCTCTTTAAGGAGATTGTGACGATACGTGCTGGCGAGGACACTATCATCAAGTTCAAGGACTAACCAACACGCAGGGAGGCAAGCAATCGCTCACCTCCCTGTTTTTTTAAAAAAAATGATCAAGGGGCTGTGATGCCCCTTGATTTTATGTCAGGATTGCCGCAGGATGTTGATCAGATCGGCCACACCCTGGGTGGCGGGTTTCTTGATCACATGCACCCAGTCGGGAACCGATGCGGGATTGGGGTCGATGTAATAGATGGGCACCCCCCGCTTCACATACTGGATAAGCGCTGCTGCAGGATACACCACCAATGTGGTACCGATGACAACAAAGATGTCAGCGTCATGGGCCAACTGGGCGGCTGCCTCCATGTTGGGCACCGCCTCGCCAAAGAACACGATGTGGGGACGCACAGGGTCGCCATAGGGGTCACGGGTATCAACACTGGTTACCAGGCCCTTGTCGGTCAACTGGTCACAGGGCAGGACATATTCCCGCTCCTCGTGCCTGAGCGAGCGCACCTTCATCAGTTCGCCGTGCAGGTGGAGCACATGGCTGCTGCCGGCACGCTCGTGCAGGTCATCGACATTCTGGGTGATGACGCGCACATCAAAGTCCTTTTCCAAATCCACCAGGCCCAGGTGTGCGGCATTTGGCTGGGCTTCCTGCAGTTGCAGGCGGCGCTCGTTATAGAACTTGTGAATAAGAGCAGGATTGCGCAGGAATCCCTCATGGCTGGCCACATCCATCACGGGATAGTTCTCCCACAGGCCGTCGGAATCGCGAAAAGTCTTGATACCGCTCTCGGCGCTGATGCCGGCGCCTGACGAAATCACTAATTTCTTCTTGTTGCTCATAGTCATTGGCTTATTTGTTAGTAAACTGGATTTTTTATATAATGTGAAAGCAAAAATAGTAAAATTTTTCCAAAAACGTACACCCCAATCACATAAATCATTATCTTTGCACCGTTTTTTACAAAAAAAGAAGTTTTTTCAATGGACAAATTGAGTTATGCATTAGGCTTGAGCATGGGTGGAAACTTCATCGGCTCTGGCATCAAGAAACTGGATATCAACGATTTTGCCGATGGACTGAGAGCCATCTTTGAAGGTGCTGAGCAGAAGATGACCTTTGACGAGGCCAAGCAGATTGTCACCGATTTTTTCACCAATCTGGAGAAACAGGGCGCAGAGCAGAACGAGCGCCTGGGTCGGGAATTCCTCGAGCAGAACAAGAATACCGAGGGTGTCAAGGTTACCGCCAGCGGTCTGCAGTATCAAGTAGTTAAAGAGGGCGACGGCCTGCAGCCTGGTCCCAACGATGTGGTGACTGTTCACTACACCGGCAAGTTGATCGACGGCACCGTGTTTGACAGCAGTGTTGAGCGCGGTGAGCCCGCCACCTTTGCTGTCGGCCAGGTAATCCCCGGCTGGGTCGAGGGTCTCCAACTGATGCGCGAGGGTGCTGCCTACAGGCTGTTCATTCCCAGCAATCTCGCCTATGGCCCCCATGGCACTGGTCCCATTCAGCCCAACTCCACGCTCATCTTTGACGTTCAGTTGATCAAGGTAGAGAAGAAGTAAGCGACCGACACCAATTCTTTCTATATAAATATTTCTCAACTTTTCTTGTCTAACGCAATGAAGAAGTTTTTCTTAATGACTATGGCGGCCCTGATGATGACGGGCATGGCCAGTTGTGGCGGCAACGGCTCGGCAAACAGCGAGAATGCCGTTCAGGAAACGGAAACCGACTACGGTCAGCAGATTAAGGACAACAAGACCCTGGGACGCGAGTTCCTCGAGCAGAATGCCAAGAACGACAGCGTGGTGCAAACCAAGAGCGGCCTGCAATACATGGTACTGAAAGAGGGCACCGGAGCCAAGCCCGGTCCCACCGATGAGGTGACCGTGCACTACACCGGACGCCTGCTCGACGGCACCGTGTTTGACAGCAGCGTCGAGCGCGGCGAGCCCGCAACATTCCCCCTTGACCAGGTCATTCCCGGATGGACCGAAGGCCTACAGCTCATGAGCGAGGGCTCGGAGTACCGCCTCTTCATTCCCAGCGAGCTGGCCTATGGTTCCAAGGGAGCCGGTGAGCAAATCATGCCCAACTCCACACTCATCTTTGACGTGAAGTTGATCAAGGTAGAAAAGAAGAACTAAAGAACATTATTTATCAATAACAACATTCATTTCATTTTAAAAACCAGTTTTATTATTATGAAGAAGATTTTAGCAATTGCAGCAGCCGGTCTGTTGACCGTAGGTTTTGTGGGCTGCAACAGCAAGGCAGGTGGCAGCAGCGAGGCAATGGACTCGCTGAGCATGGCTTTTGGTGACCTCTATGGCGCCGGTATGGGCCAGCAGCTGCGCAGCATGGACTCCACCGTTAACATGGAGCAGGCCCTCAAGGGCATGGAGTACATCGCCAACGCCGACACCAGCAAGAACTTCATGGCAGGTTTGCAGATGGGTATGCAAATCGCTCAACTCTATGCAGGTATCGAGCAGCAGTGCGGTATGCCCATCAACAAGAGCCTCTTCATGCAGCACCTGCGTGAAGCCATCATGAAGACCACCCCCATGGGTCAGGAAGAGATGATGGCTCTCCAGAGCAAGATTGAGCCGCTGCTCAACAAGGCTATGGAGCAGTCTCCCAAGGCTATCGCCAACAAGAAGGCCGGTGAGGAGTACATGGCAAAGCTGAAAAACGACAAGTCCTATACCTTTACCAAGAGCGGTATCGCCTACAAGGTGCTTGCTCCGGGCGAGGGCAAGAACTTCAGCGACAGCGACGTCGTAAAGGTGAACTACGTGGGCCGTCACATCAATGGTGAGGAGTTTGACAAGAGCGGTGAGAATCCCGTGCCCTTCAACCTCAAGCAAGTTATCCCCGGTTTCGCCGAGATGATCCAGATGATGAAACCCGGTAGCAAGGTTACCGTCGTTATCCCCGGTGAACTCGCTTACGGTCCTCAGGGCAACCGCGGCATCGAGCCCAACGAGACCCTGATTTTCGACATCGAGACCGTTGGTCTGGACGACTCTCCCAAGCCCAACCGTCCCGTTATGCCCGCCCGTCCCATGAAGTAATCCACGAGCCCTATAACTTTTAACAAACGTCCTGACCACACGGCCAGGACGTTTATTTTATTCTATTGGTGCCGAACAATATTTCTTGTTTCCTGATTTCCTGTGTGCGAGCACGAGAAAATGCGTGCCGTTGAGTTATGATACACTTACAGCGGACGCCAATGCTTTTTATAGCCACAGGACAAAGTCCTCGCGCTGTAGTTTGGGATTGGGTATCACGATGGCGATCTTGTCGTTGGTATAGGTCTGGCCAGCTTGCATATGCCGGCGGCAAGCGTCAAAGAGAGCCTTCATCAACGGGTTGCGGGACAGGTTGCGCAGCACGAGCACGCATCGGGCATCGAGCAACCGATTGAGCACGTCATCCTCAACGGGGACATTGACAAGCGCCATCAGGGGTGACTCGCCATCGGCAGAGGTTCCCAAGAACTCATCAGTAGCCACCTGGATATCGTCATAGCACTCTACCCTATACAACTGGCTCTGCAACACGCGCACGGCGAGCGGATTGTTCTCCAGCATTGGGTCATATAGGCTGAGGCGACTGCCATGACTCACCTCAAGCATAGCGGCACTCTCGACACCCGTCGCGGCGCCCACCTGCAAGATGCACTGTGGATTAAAGAAATTGGCCACCCTGAATAGCAAGCGGGCCTCCTTCTCGCTGACCAGGTCCATGTCTCGGCGCTGCCGCCTTGTGGTTCCCGCCTTGATGGCTTTGATCAACTGGTGGATGCCTTCATAGGCATAATAGGGCAATGGCTGGCGCCAAACATGACGCACAAACCTGTAGGCGTAGGGGGAATGTATGCCGAAGCCGCCACTGCGATGGTGGCGGCTCCAAGCATTCACATATCGTTTCAGTCTTGACAAGGCGTCAGGCGTTTGCGGCCTCCTTTTTCTTGAACAACTTGTCACCGAAGATGGCATAGTTCAAGGCCAGCAAGAGCAGCAGGTAGATGGCGATGACCGCAATCTTGGCCCACGTCTGGGTCTTGCTCACCTCATCGGGATCGAACTTGAAGTCGATCTCGTGGTCGCCGGCAGGCAGCTGCAGGGCGCGCAGCACATAGTTCACGCGGCCCATCTCCACTGGCTTGCCATCAATGCTCACCTTCCAGCCCCATGGGAAGTACACCTCGCTGAAGACCGCCAGGCCGCCCTCGGCGCTGTGGCTCTTGTAGGTCAAGTGGTTGGGGGCATAGGTCGTCTCATAGATGGTGTCACCGGGCTGAACTGCCTTTGCCTGGCCCAACTGCTGCTTGAATTTGGCATCAGCCACAGCGCAGCGGGCAGGATTGAAGTTGTCCATGAAGGCCATCTCCTCGTCGGCAGTGTTCACATAGGTGAGCGAATCTACAAACCAGGCATTGCCCAGGGCATCGGGATTGCGTTGCACCGTCTGGTCATCAATGATGATGTAGCGCGTGTTGAGCATGTTGAGCACCTGGAAATTATTCTTGGCAATCTGGTTGTTGATCAGGTCATTGTAACGCGACAACTTGGCTGCATGGTAGCCGCCCACCGTCTTGTGGAAGTAGCTGGGCATGGCCTCGCCAAAGTGCTGCACATCCATCACACGGTAGTTCATGTCCTTATCCTGCAGGATCTGAGCATCGACAGGCCGCTGAACAAACTGCTCCTCGGGCAGGTCATAGCGCGAGGTGAACGAGTCACTGTCCAAATAGCGCTTGTTTACCGCATACATATCGACCAGCACAATGCCGGCGACGATCAGCGTGGCCACCATCTCGTTGAGTTTGCCCTTCAGGTAGGCACAGATGACCGCAAAGCCTATCACAATCACGATGAGGCTGCGCCAGGCATCGCCGCTCACCAGAGCGCCACGCACGGCGGCGATGGCTGCATCGACGCTCGGATATTGCTGAATCTGACCCGTGGCGACAAGCTGCTCGTGCTCCTGGGCCGAGAAGTGACCAAAGATGCCGGGGAACAGCGCTGTTACCAGACAGATCGCGGCACACAGGCCGAAGGATAGGAACAACGGCATGCGATACCGCTTCCAGCCGTCGGGCTCCTTGAAGAGTTCGCGCAATCCCAGCACGGCAAGTGCGGGCATCGCTATCTCGGCTATGACGAGTATCGACGACACTGTGCGGAACTTGTTGTACATGGGGAAGTGGTCAATCATCCAGTCGGTGAGCCACATCATGTTATGGCCCCACGACAACAGGATGCTGATGATTGTCACCACGAGCAACGCCCACTTAACCGGACCCTTGACGATGAAGCAGCCCAGCAGGAACAGGGCGCAAATCAGCGCGCCCACATATACGGGGCCATTGGTCATCGGCTGGTCGCCAAAGTACTGCGGGAAGTTGCTCAGGATCTGGACGTCTTGCTGATTCATCTCACCGTTGTTGGCCATTTTCTCGGCCTTCTTGGTCTCGTTCAGGGCAAGCATGCGGCTGTCGCCATGCTCGGGCTTGATGGTCGCGCCGCCCTTCACGTTAGGGATAAGCAGTGTAAAGGTCTCATCCTTGCCATAGCTCCACTGGGTGATGTAATCCTTGTCCAGTCCGCCCTTGGTGGGCTTGGCATTGAGAGCCTCTTCGCCCTTGGGCGTGAGTTCGCTGTGCCCCCCGCGGATGGTTTCCTGCGAATATTTGTAAGTCAGATACAAGTTGGGTGAGTTGGCGGCAAGAGCCAGCACTGCAGCCACTGCGAGCACCGCCGTGGCGATGCACCAGCGGCCCACCTGCTTGTCGATAATGGCTTTGACCAGATATGCAATCACCAGTGCCACGATGATGAACATCGAGTAATAAGTCATCTGCACATGGTTGCTGGCCAGTTGCAAAGCTGCAAAAAACGCGGCCACCGCCATTCCGCCCAGGTACTTGCCGCGATAGCACCACACGATGCCGGCAATGGTGGGCGGGATATAGGCCAGAGCCATCAGTTTCCAGATGTGGCCGGCACCCATCAGAATAAAGAAGTAACTCGAGAAGGCGTAGCCGATGGCACCCAGCACAGCATAATACCACTTGACCTTGAAGGCCAGCATCAGCAGGAAGAAGCCCAGCATCAGCACAAATATCCAGCTCACCGGTGTGGGGAAGAACAGGCGGTAGAGCGCCGAGGCCGGCGACAGGTAGCTGGTTCCCTCATAGGATGGGGCAATCTGGAAAGTGGGCATGCCGCCAAACAAGGCATCGGTCCACAATGGCTTTTCTCCCGTCTGGGCTTCATAGGCCGTGGTTTCCTGACTGTTGGCTATGCCCTGCATGATGTCGTTTTGCTGCAGCACGTCGCCATTCAGGGCATTAGGATAAAAATAAATCCATGAGATGGCGGCAAAGATAATGACCGCAACCACAAAGTGGATCACATCGGCTAGCGACAGTGACCCAATCAGTTTCTTGTCAAAATTATTTTTCATTTTGATTGATTTGTCCTCTCGATTACTCATTTGACCCCTCCGTGACCACAATTTCGCATCTCATGGGTGCGGAGTTCAAAATATGTTTAATCCGTGCTATTTGTAGTTAGAACTCGGTGAATGACAGCGGCATCGTGTCCTTGAAGCTGTCAAGGATATAGATTTTCTCCTTGCCTGCAAGTATCAGCTCGATGGCATGGCCATTCTTCTCAAACTCCAGGAAGGCCTGGCGGCAAACCCCGCAGGGAGCCGTGGGCTCCACGACAAAGTCGCCACGGGTATGCGACGTGATGGCAACGCGCTTGACGGCAACACCAGGATATTTCGCACCGGCGGCATAGAGCGCCGAGCGCTCGCCACATATTCCGGCAAATGCCGCATTCTCCTGATTTGCACCGAGAAACACCTCGCCGTTATCCAGTTCCAAGGCGGCTCCCACCCTGAAGTTGCTGTATGGTGAATAGGAGTGGCTCGTCGCCTCGCGGGCTAGGTCCACTAATTTTTTTTGCTCTTCGGTGAGTTCATTATAAGAATAAACCCTTACCTTTGTGGTGATTTTCTTTTCGGTCATAAATGATTATGAGTTTTTACTTTGAACGCAAAATTATAGATTTTTTTCCGATAAACAAGCGAATATTGCTTTTTTGCTTGATTTTTACCTTGTTTTCGGCCTTTTTGACATCAGCACAAACCAAACATCAACGATATTTGGACTACATTGAGCGTTACAAGACTGTAGCGCTGCAGCACGAGAAGGAATATGGCGTTCCCGCAAGCATCACCCTGGCACAGGGCATACTCGAGAGTAGCGTGGGACAGAGCAAGATGGCTCAGGAGGCCAACAACCACTTCGGCATCAAGGCCTATCACTGGAAAGGGGAGGTTTACGGCGCCTGCGACTCGCTGGGCACCGTGGGTTACCGCAAGTATGGCGCCCCCGAGGACTCCTACCTCGATCACGTCAAGTTCCTCAAGGGATCTCGATACAGCATCCTCTACAAGTTTGACGTGAACGACTACCGCAGCTGGGCTCAAGGCCTGCGCGACTGTGGCTATGCCGAGGACGAGGCCTACCCCACCAAGCTCATCAAGATCATCGAGCAGTACGAGCTCTATGCCCTCAACGGCGGCAACCGCTTGGACGGCACTATCGCCGACAAAATCAGCCAGGAAGACAGCGAGGACAGTAACGGCAGCAGCGACCGCTGGCACCACCGCAAGCGCCGCAACAGGTCGCAAGAGAGCGCCGCTCCGCAACCCACGCTCAGCCAGGAGCACCAGCAGCCCTACACCCCCATGCGCCAGGGCCGGGTCCCCGCCAGCTCCGACAACGACTAAGGCCGGCGGCATCTCCTAGATTGCAAACAAAAAAAGAGTTTTTTGTTTGGCACTCCGCTCGACTTGCACTACCTTTGCATCATCTAATGAACCTAACTTAATGTCAAACCTTTTAAAATAGATTTTTATCATGTTCGGAAAATTTCAGGAACATCTCCAGAAGGAGCTCGCCGACATCCAGGCTGCCGGTTTGTACAAGAATGAACGTATCATCACCACGCCGCAGCGCGCCGACATCCGTGTGAAGCCCAACGACGAGGTGCTGAACTTCTGTGCCAACAACTATCTGGGTCTGAGTGACAACAGCCGCCTCATCAAGGCTGCTACCGAGACCATGAGCCACCACGGCTACGGCATGTCATCGGTTCGCTTCATCTGCGGTACCAGCGATATTCACAAGGAACTGGAGGCTGCCATCGCCGACTATTTCCACACCGAGGACGCCATCCTGTACGGTTCATGCTTCGACGCCAACGGCGGTCTGTTCGAGGCCCTGTTGACCGACGAGGACGCCATCATCAGCGACTCGCTGAACCACGCTTCGATCATCGACGGCGTGCGCCTGTGCAAGGCCAAACGCTACCGCTATGCCAACGCCGACATGGCCGAGCTCGAGGAATGCCTCAAGCAGGCTCAGGAGCAGCGCTTCCGCATCATCGCAACGGATGGTGTGTTCTCGATGGACGGCAATGTGGCTCCCATGGACAAGATCTGTGACCTGGCCGAGAAATATGATGCCATGGTGATGGTCGATGAGTCGCACTCGGCAGGTGTCGTTGGCCCGACTGGCCACGGCGTAGCCGAGCAGTTCAACCTGTATGGCCGCATCGACGTGTTCACCGGCACGCTGGGCAAGGCATTTGGCGGTGCCATGGGCGGTTTCACCACCGGCCGCAAGGAGATCATCGACATGCTGCGTCAGCGCTCACGTCCCTACCTGTTCAGCAACAGCATCGCTCCCGGCATCGTGGGTGCCAGCATCGAGATGTTCAAGATGCTCAAGGAGAGCAACGCCCTGCACGACAAGCTGGTGGATAACGTGAACTACTTCCGCGACAAGATGATCGCTGCCGGCTTTGACATCAAGCCGACGCAGAGCGCCATCTGCGCCGTGATGCTCTACGACGCCAAGCTGTCGCAGGACTTCGCTGCCGAGTTGCAGAAGGAAGGCATCTACGTTACCGGTTTCTACTATCCCGTTGTGCCCAAGGGCCAGGCCCGCATCCGCGTGCAGGTATCGGCCGGTCACGAGCGTGAGCACCTCGACAAGTGCATCAACGCCTTCATCAAGATCGGCAAGCAGATGGGAATCATCAAGTAAGGCTTTAGGTTTTAGGTCTTAGGCTTTAGTAATCATACTTAAAACTTAAAACTTAAAACTAACGAGGCAATCATTATAACACCCAGAAAAAACCTCACGTTGACGGTCGCAGGTGCATCCACCCGCGACCGTCTTTTTTTTCAATCGGTTGTTTTTTGCTGTTACAGGCGGGATTTCTCGTCATTGCCGGCACCGGTGCCTTTATACTTGCTGCGGGTGACGTTGAAGTTGTAGGTCACGGTCAGGCCGATGGTGCGGTCAAAGTTGTAGCAGTCCTTGGTGAAATTGGTGCCGATGCCGTAGGTAGTCCAGCGTTCCTGACTGGACTTGAAAATGTCATCGGCATAGAGGTTGACCAGCAGCGCCTTGTTGAAGAAGGATTTGTTGATACGCGCCCCAACCGTCCAGTAGTGCTTGACGCTTTGGAACTCGTCATCGGCATCACTTGCGACACGCACACCCAGCACTGCCGTCCAGGAATGAGGAAGAACAAAGGTATTCCTCAGTTCAAACCGCCACAGTGGCCTGTGATGTTTTAATCGTGAGCCATATTGTTCAGCATCAAAGAAGACCTTGTTGAAAGACAGCGTTAACGTGGGCCGATAGACACCAAAGCGCGGTGCTGCCACCAGCGAGGCGAACAAACGCTGAGCATCGCCATAGTTGCGTGTACACAGCAGCGCATAACGCTTGTCCTGCTCCAACACGGGCACCCAGCACATGGTGCTCTGGCTATAGGTGTAGCGCACCTGCAGGCTCAGCCACGAGTAGATGGCCGACAACTCCAAACGGT
>CAMJZI010000053.1 GCA_946410185.1 uncultured Porphyromonadaceae bacterium | reverse complement strand
TCCAGTCACCCTCGTTATAGGTCTTGCCACCCATCTCGACGGTGCGGGCCTTGTAATCCACCTTGATTTCACCGGCACCCGACACGCAGCACTTGCCCATACCGCGGGCAACAACGGCAGCGTGTGAGGTCATACCGCCACGGGCGGTGAGGATACCCTGTGCCACGCTCATGCCGCGCAGGTCCTCGGGCGAGGTCTCCAGGCGCACCATGATGACTTTCTTCTTGCGCGAAGCCCATTCCTCGGCATCGTCGGCAAAGAACACGATCTGGCCGGTTGCGGCACCGGGGCTGGCGGGCAGACCCTTGGCCATCACCTTGGCACTCTTGGCAGCAGCCTTGTCAAACACGGGGTGCAGCAGCTCGTCGAGCTTGCCGGGCTCCATGCGTTTGATGACGGTCTTCTCGTCGATCTTGCCCTCGCGCAGCAGGTCCATGGCAATCTTGACCATGGCGGCGCCGGTGCGCTTGCCGTTGCGGGTCTGGAGCAGCCACAGCTTGCCATCCTGGATGGTGAACTCCATGTCCTGCATGTCGCGGTAGTGCTCCTCGAGCTTGTGCTGGATGTCAACGAGCTGCTTGGCGCACTCGGGCATCGACTCCTCGAGCGAGGGGTACTTGGCGGCGCGCTCTTCCTCGCTGATGCCCTGCAACTGGGCCCAACGGCGGCTGCCCTCGGTCATGATCTGTTGCGGGGTGCGCACACCAGCCACAACGTCCTCGCCCTGGGCATTGATCAGATACTCACCATTGAACAGGTTCTCGCCGGTGCCGGCGTCGCGCGAGAAGCACACGCCGGTGGCGCTGTTGTTACCCATGTTGCCATAGACCATGGCCTGTACGTTGACTGCCGTGCCATACTCCTCGGGAATCTGGTTCATGCGGCGGTACAGGATGGCGCGGTCATTGTTCCAGCTGTCAAACACAGCATAGATGGCACCCCACAGCTGGTCATAAGCGTCGGTGGGGAAGTCCTTGCCAGTATTCTCTTTTACAGCGGCCTTGAAGCGCTTAACCAGTTCCTTAAGGTCTTCGACATCAAGTTCGGTGTCAAACTTCACACCCTTCTTTTCTTTCACGTCCTCGATAATCGCCTCAAAGGGGTCGATGTCGGTCTTGTTGGTCGGCTTCATGCCCAGCACCACGTCGCCGTACATCTGCACAAAGCGGCGGTAGCTGTCCCATGCAAAGCGGGGGTTGCCCGACTTCTTGGCCAGCGTCTCGGCCACCTCGTCGTTGATACCCAGGTTCAGGACGGTGTCCATCATGCCAGGCATCGACACGGGAGCGCCCGAGCGAACCGATACCAGCTGGGGATTGCTGGGGTCATTGAACTTGTTACCGGTCAGCTTCTCGATGTGAGCGACAGATTTCATCACATCGTCCTTGATCATCTCAACGACGGCTTCGCGACCCTTCTGGTTATAGAGGGTGCAAATCTCGGTAGTGATGGTGAAGCCCGGGGGAACGGGAACACCAATCAAGTTCATCTCGGCAAGGTTTGCACCCTTGCCACCCAGCAGGTCTCGCATGTCGGCACGGCCTTCAGCCTGGCCGTTACCAAAAGTGTAAATCGCTTTCATTAAAAAATTCACTTTTTGTAGTTGAATATATTTGCAAATATTTATGTATTTCGCATTTTTCGGTGCAAAGGTAGTGATTTTTGAGCAATTTTGAAACATTGGTGACCTTAAAAAACACATATTTTATTTATAGGCACCGGAATTTCTCCAATCCGTTACATTTCGCAACAAAAAACGGTGCCCTGTATTATAGATTATTCACCCCTGCCCCGTTTGACCACCGCCAATTTCCCGCAACGCCCCATTTTCAGAGCGATTCAGCACTTGTTACACATTATCACGTGCCCGTGCCATTCACTGTCAAGCAGACTGCTTTTTTTTACTAAAAACGTTATGGAAATGAAAAAAGCATTATCTTTGCCGATTGTAAATGAACCGAATTACTATTTTTTTTAAAAATGGACAACAATACAAAAAAGATTCTCGACAACGACACCAACGGGTTGTTGACCTATGAATACATCGCCAACAACATGGGCAGCATCGACGAGGACATGCCCGAGCTTGTTGACAACATGATCTTGAAGGACCGCACGGGCCAGTTTGTCGTGAGCACTGCACGCTACCTCAACGCCATCGACCGCGAGAAATATGCGGCCAGTATCGACCTGCTAGTCAAGGCCGCCATCGCCAAGGACCGTGACCACGTCTATCTGTCCTACCTGGCCTCGTCGCTATGGGGTGCCGACTACAAGGAACGTGCCGCCGAGCTGAGCGCTACCGACGACAACTTCCGCCGCATCTTCAAGCGCCTGTATCCCGTGGGAATCTGACAGGGAACAAACCGGAAAACAAATAATTAATCATAGCGCCAACAGCCTGGCAGCCGCCCGGCCGCGGGTACCAGGACTCGAGGCTGCATAAAAAAAACGAATGCACAATGATCAGGAGCTTATTTTTATCTATCATGATGGTTGCGTTGACCATGATGTCGTGCTCGGCCAGCAACGCCGAGGGCACAGCCAGCGCTCCCGCCAACAAACAAACGACCAATAACAAGATGACTAAAGTGAAACTGGAGACCTCGATGGGCAACATCGTGGTGGAACTGTACAACGAGACACCCCAGCACCGCGACAACTTTGTCAAGCTGGTGAAGGAAGGCTACTACGACGGAGTGCTCTTTCATCGCGTGATCAAGGATTTCATGATCCAGACCGGTGACGGCAATTCCAAGACCGCAGGCCCCGAGACCGCACTGGGCGACGGTGACCCCGGCTACACCATTCCCGCCGAATTTGTTTATCCCAAGTATTTCCACAAGCGCGGCGCCCTTGCCGCCGCCCGCACCGGCGACCAGGTGAACCCCGAGCGCCGCAGCAGCGGCAGCCAGTTCTATATCGTGACTGGCAAGATCTATAGCAGCGACGAGCTGCAGATGATGAGCAAGCGCATGGCCGACATGGCCAAGCAGGACATCTTCCGCCGCCTGGTCATGGAGAACCGCCAGAAGATCGAACAGCTGCAACAGGCTCAAGACCAGTCAGCTATCCAAGCGTTGCAAAACGAGCTCATCCAGCAGACCGAGGCCGAGGCCGCCAAGAGCGCCCCGTCGATGACCGACGAGCAGATTGACGCCTATACCAGCATCGGCGGCACTCCCCACCTGGATGGCCAGTACACCGTGTTTGGCGAGGTGATCGAGGGCATGGACGTTGTGGACAAGATCCAGAACACCACCACCGGCCGTATGGACCGCCCCACGGTCGACATCAAGATCATCAAGGCCACAGTGCTTTGAGCTCCAGCCGCCAGGGCCGCCGACCAGCACCGCCGCCAACCACAGGCGGCGGGCAAGAGACATCCACGACATGAGGCTGTGTCACGATTCGAGCCTGGAACCAGGATCGTGCTTGCGCACGAGAAATTAAGCGAAAATCTGTAAAAAAATCAAACATAATTATATTATAATTATGCTTAGCTTCTCGGCCGCCATGCCGATTAGATGCCAGCAGCAGAATGGTGACACATCCTCTCTTTTTTTAGAAAAAAGAGGCAAAAAATTAAAAAAAACAGGGAAATGGCTTTGCGGTTGCAAAATAATGAGTAAATTTGGGGTTTAGAATTCAACAACGCGGGTCCAACGGCCCACGACAAAAACAAGATAAAGCATTATGATGGAACAGCGTGAACAATCTGAATCGATGAACAATCTCGAGAAAGATCAAGCATTGAGCACTGAGCCCCAGAACGAGGCACAGGTAGTTGAGAATGAAGAAGTTAAAGTTGAAGAACCCGCTCAGGAGGCGCATCAAGACGCACCCAGGCTCGAGCTGGCCGGCAAGACCAAGGCCGAGCTGGTGGACCTGATGCGCGATGCGGCCACACGACCCATCGAGGACGTGAAAGACGAGGTACAAGCCATCAAGGCAGCCTTCTTTGCCCTGCGCCGCGACGAGGTGGCCAAGGAGAAGGAGGAGTTCCTGGCCAACGGCAACGACGAGAGCGACTTCACGCCCAAAGAGGACACCGACGAGAACAACCTGAAAGAGCTGCTCAACGTGCTCAAGGAGCGCCGCACCGAGTATAACGCCGCCCAAGAGGCCAACCGCGAAGCCAACCTTGAGAAAAAACGCCAGATTATCGCGCTCATCAACGAGATCGCCAACGACCCCGACAACATCAACCGCCAGTTCAACCGCGTCAAGCAGCTGCAGCAGGACTTCAAGGATGCCGGCGAGGTGCCCGCCACGGCCGACACCGAGGTGTGGAAAGAGTTCCAGCGTGCCACCGAGCGCTTCTACGACGTGCTCAAGATGAACAAGGAGCTGCGCGACTACGACTTCAAGAAGAACCTGGAGCTCAAGCAGCAGCTGTGCGAGGAAGCCGAGGCGCTCGACGAGGAAGCCGACATCCTGTCGGCCTTCAGGAAGCTGCAGGAGCTGCACAGCAAGTGGCGCGAGATAGGTCCCGTTGCCAAGGAGTTGCGCGAGGAGCTGTGGGCCCGCTTCAAGGCCGCATCCAGTGCCATCAACAAGAAATACCAGACCTTCTTTGAGGACCGCAAGAGCAAGGAGAAGGAGAACGCCGAGGCCAAGACGGTCCTGTGCGAGAAGATTGAGCAGATCTCGACCGACGACCTCAAGACCTACGCCCAGTGGGACGAGGTGACCAAGCAGATCATTGCCCTGCAGGAAGACTGGAAGAAGCTCGGTTATGCCTCACGCAAAGCCAATGCCGCCCTGTTTGCCCGCTTCCGCAAGAGCTGTGACGAGTTCTTCGGCAAGAAGGCCGAGTTCTACAAGTCGATGAAGGAAGAGCTCTCGTCCAACCTGGCCAAGAAGATCGACCTGTGTGAACGTGCCGAGGCCCTGATGGATTCCACCGACTGGAAAGAAGCCACCGACAAGTTTGTGGAGATGCAGAAGGAGTGGAAGACCATCGGCCCCGTGGTCAAGAAATACAGCGACAACGTGTGGAAACGCTTCATCGCCGCCTGTGACCACTTCTTTGAGCAGAAGAAGAAGCAGAACGTCAATGTCCACGTCGTTGAGCACGAGAACCTCAAGGCCAAGAAGGAAATCATCGCCAGCCTGAAGTCGACCATCGAGGAGGCCGCCGAGGATGCCGCTCAAAACGTGCGCGACCTGATGGATCGCTGGCAGGAAATCGGCCACGTGCCCTTCAAGGAGAAAGATAAAATCTACGCCCAGTACCGTGAACTCATCGACAAGGCATTTGACACGCTCAACATGCGTGGCAGCCGTCCCACCGGTGGCAATGCATCGCGCGGCGGACGCCAGTCGGGCAGCGACCGCGGCCTGAGCGAGCGCGACCGCCTGGTGCGCAACTACGAGCAGCGCCTGAGCGAGCTCAAGACCTTTGAGAACAACATGGGATTCTTGACCGCCAACACCAAGAGCGGCAACTCCCTGGTCCAGGAAATGGAGCGCCGCATCGCCAGCCTCAAGGAGGAGATTGCCGACCTGGAGCAGAGGATCAAAGAGCTTGACAACGCCTGATCAATGCCGGCTGCACCAGTGACAAAGCCTGCCGTCATCTCATGAGCGACGCACAATGGGGAGTGTAGCCAATCACTCCCCGTGATGCGTATGCTACCCACATCATCCACAACACACCAATGAAGAGCAAAGGCCGATACGGACAATTTGTCAGATGGGTGTTCAGCATCATCGACGTGCTGATTGCCAATCTGCTATTTTTAGCAACCATGATATGGGGTCCCGACAAGTCGGGAGCCAACAGTGAGTTGTACTCACGCCCCATATGGCTGGTGCTGAATGTGGCCATGGTGGTGTGTCTGTACTTCTACAGCGACGTGCACGAGAGGCGCGTCTTCTATGCCGAGAAGGTCGTCGGCCAAGCCCTCAAGCTGGTGTTGACCCATGCGGGTATCTTCGTCACCCTGACGTCGTTTGTGGTCACCTCCGACATGCCCTGGCAGCGCCTGTTGTGGTTCTACATCACCTTCTTTATCGTGCTGGCGGCATGGTGGGTGTTGTCGCGCCAGCTTGTGAAACTGTACCGCAACCGGGGCTTCAACTTCAAGCGTGTCATCGTCATTGGCGGCGGCACGGTGGGCGTGAGGCTCATCAACGAGATGCTTGCCGACCAGGGCTACGGTTACCACATCGTGGGCTTCTTTGACAACAACCCCAAGAACCGCTCGGCCTCGGCGGCCTATCAGGGCACGCTCGATGACGTGGAGCAGTTTGTCAAGACCCACCAGGTGGACGAGATGTTCTGCGCCGTGCCCGATATCGAGGACACGCAGAACGTGTCGCGCATGATACGCATCGCCGACAACAACGCTGTTGACTTCTATTATGTGCCGCAGTTCGGGCGAACGGTGACCCGCCAGTTTGAGCTGCAATCGGTGGGCGACGTACCCATCCTGGCCGTTCATCCCTACCCTCTCAAGAACCCCATCAACCGACTGATCAAGAGGGCTTTTGACCTATTGCTATCGACGGTGGCTCTGGTATTGTCGCCACTGGTCATCATACCTGTCGCCATCGGCATCAAGTTGTCGTCGCCCGGCCCCATCTTCTTTGTCCAGAAGCGCACCGGCTACCGCGGACAGGCATTCAACTGCTACAAGTTCCGCACCATGCGTGTCAACGACGACAGCGACACGCTGCAGGCCACCAAGGGCGACCCCAGGGTGACTGCGCTGGGCAACTTCCTGCGCCGCACGAGCATCGACGAGTTGCCGCAATTCTATAATGTGTGGCGCGGAGAGATGAGCATTGTGGGCCCACGGCCTCACATGGTGGCACAGACCGAGATGTACAGCGAACTCATCGACAAGTACATGCTCCGACACACCATCAAGCCGGGAATCACCGGATGGGCCCAGGTGCGCGGCTATCGCGGCCAGACCGAGGAACTGTGGCAGATGGAGAAACGCGTCGAGTATGACGTGTGGTATGCCGAGAACTGGACCTTCTTCCTTGACCTGAAAATCATCTTCCGCACCGTCTGGAACGCCATCAAGGGCGAGGACAATGCCTATTAACCCAGGCCCGGTGACAGAGCGACATCACCCTTTATCTCACAACCCAACACCCAGCAGATGAAACGGGAAGAATATGCACTGGCGCTACTCAGGAGCTGCTATGGCTACGACAGCTTCAGGGGGCTGCAGTGGGACGTCATCGAGCACACGCTCGACGGCGGCGACAGTATCGTGCTCATGCCCACCGGCGGCGGCAAGTCGCTGTGTTTCCAGATTCCCGGTCTGATGAGTCAGGACGGCTTTGCCATCGTCATATCGCCGCTGCTGGCGCTGATGAATGACCAGATCGACGCCCTGCAGCAAAACGGCATTCCCGCCCTGGCCCTGAATAGCGAGAAGAGCGAGAGCGAGAACCGCCAGACCGTGGACCTGCTCATGCAGGGCAAGGTGAAACTGCTCTACATCTCACCCGAGAAGCTGCTCAGCGAGATCAGCCGGTGGTCGCCGTCCATCACCCATCGCATCTGTCTCATCGCCGTGGACGAGGCCCATTGCATCTCGCAATGGGGGCATGACTTCAGGCCCGAGTACACCCAGCTGGGCACCCTCAAGCAGCGTTTTCCCCATGTCCCCGTCATGGCCCTGACGGCGACAGCCGACCGCATCACCCGCGACGACATCGCCACCCAGCTCCACATTCCCCGTGCCCGCCTGTTCATCAGCTCGTTTGACCGTCCCAACATCTCGCTCAACGTTGTGCAGGGGGTGACAGGCCGTCAAAAGCTGAGAAATATCGTGCAATTCATCAACCTGCACCAGGGCGAGAGCGGCATCATCTACTGCCTGCGCCGCATCGACACCGAGAAAATGGCCGCCAACCTGACCAGGATGGGCATTAGCGCCAGGGCCTTTCATGCCGGCATGAGCGTGAGCGAAAAGCTGCAGGTGCAGCGCGACTTTATCAACGACGACGTGAAGGTGGTGTGCGCCACTATAGCCTTCGGCATGGGCATTGACAAGAGCAACGTGCGCTATGTCATCCACAGCAACATGCCGCGCAACATCGAGAGTTATTACCAGGAAATCGGGCGTGCCGGCCGCGACGGGCTGCCCGCCGACGCCCTGATGTTCTACTCCTATGGCGACGTGGTGACGCTGCAGCAGTTTGCCCGCCAGTCGGGACAAGTGCAAGTGAATATGGACAAGCTGCGGCAGATGCAGCAATTTGCCGAGAGCGGCGTCTGCCGCCGGCGCATCCTGCTGAGCTACTTCAACGAGCGTTTTGACCACGACTGTCACAATTGCGACGTGTGTGCCAACCCACCCGAGCGCTTCGACGGCACCCGCTATGCCCAAATGGCCCTGAGCGCCATCAAGCGCACAGCAGAGCAAGCAGGCATGTACACGGTGACCGACATCCTGCGCGGCTGGCGCAAGGCCGACATCGTCGAGAAGGGGTATGACAGGCTCAAGACCTTCGGCGTGGGGCATGACCTGAGCAATGCCGAGTGGAACGCCTACCTGCTGCAGATGCTGCAAATGGGGCTCATTGAGGTCGCATATGACGAGAACAACCACTTGAAGGTCACCGAATATGGCAACGAGGTGCTCTATGGCCGCGCGACCATCGCGTTGAACCGCTTTGAGCGCCGCCGCTTCGACAGCAAGACCCGTCAGCCGTCAGCAGCCGTGCAGCCCGCGATTCCTTCCCAGGCATCACCCGCCAAGCAGATGGACAAGGCCCTGTTCGAGAAACTGCGCGACGTGCGCAAGGCCCTTGCCACTGCCAGCCATTTGGCACCCTACATGGTCTTCAGCGACAAGTCGCTCACCGAGATGGCGACCGCGAAGCCGACCACCCAGCCAGAGTTCAGCCTCATCCATGGCGTGGGCGACCAGAAGTGTCAAAAGTACTGGCGCCCCTTCACCGCCGCCATCCGCGAGCATCTCGACCGCAACAAATGAGGCAGAGACGCAAACCAGGCCGCATTATACCATTTGCTGTCGAGCGGGGTTAGATGATGCGGGTGAGGTACAGGAAAATGAAGATGATGGAAACGGGGGCGACATAGCGCAGGCAGAAGATGAGATAAGGCTCCATCGCACCCTTGAGACGGCCGCCATTGGTCAACTGATCATGGACCACCTTGCGGTCAATAATCCATCCCACATACACAGCCGTGAACAGGCCGCCCAGCAGCATAAAGATGTTTGAAGCCGAGTAGTCCATCAGATCAAAGATGCTCATGTCAAAGAGCTTGACATCTTCAAGAACATTAAATGACAAGGCGGCAAGCACTGCCAGGACCAGCGTGATGACGGCGCTCCAGATAATGGCACGGCCACGCGACATCTTGTGCTCCTCGATGAGGAAGGTGATGGGAATCTCGCTCAACGAGATGGTGGACGTGAGCGACGCAAAGAATACCAGCACAAAGAACAACAGGGCCCAGACATAGCCGCCCGACATCTGCTGGAAGATTCCGGGCAAGACCTCGAAGATGAGGCGGGGGCCAGCAGTGGGCTCTACTCCAAACGAGAAGACTGCCGGGAAGATCATCACACCCGACAAGATGGCCACCAGCGTGTCGAGAACGGCGACTGTCGTGGCATCCTTGGTGAGCGAGGTGTCATCCTTGAAATACGAGCTGTAGGTGACCAGGCAAGAGATACCGATGGATAACGACAGGAATGCCTGGCCAAAGGCGTCAAGCACGCCTCGCACAGTGAGTTTAGAGAAATCGGGATAGAAAAGGAATTCGAGGCCCCTGGACGCTCCCGGCAACAGCAATGCGTTGACACAAAAGACAATCAAGATCACAAACAGCAACGGCATCATGATGCTCGCCACGCGCTCAATGCCCTTCTCGATGCCGCGGCTCATCACTATAAAGTTGAGCACAAGAAACAATATCGTCCAGCCCACGCAGCGCAACGGACTGCCAACAAGCGAGTTGAACATGTCATTGTACTCTTGCGGGGTGTGCCCGCTCAAGTTGCCCAGGGCTGCCTGATAAAGGTACTCGATGATCCAGCCACACACAACGCTGTAGAATCCTATCACGACAAAACTGCCCAGGATACATATATAGGTGAACAAGTAATACTTCTTGCCGGGCGACAACTTCATGAGAGCCGCCTTCATGTTGCTGTGCGTAGAACGGCCAATGATGAATTCACTCAATATCACCGGGATGCCCATCACCAGAATGCAGATGATATACACCATGATGAAGGCACCGCCGCCATTAGCTCCAGCCTCATAAGGGAAACGCCAGATGTTGCCCAAGCCCACTGCCGAGCCAACCGCAGCCGCGATGGCTCCCAGGCGCGTTGCAAAGCCCACTCGTTTTGTCATAGTCTTATTTTTTTAATGTAGAATCTGCACAAAAGTAGCACATTCTGACGAAATTGTCAAAATAAAAACAGGATAATGTGAGAAAACCGGCCTAAAACTGCGGCACCGGGTCAAGTCGCCGCGGCTCGTGCCGGCGTTTGTCGGGAGCCGGGGCATGATGACGCTTGCTGGCGGGCTTCTTTGGCTTGCGGCTTTTAGCATCGGCCTGGCGGCTTGAAGAAGCCTCGGGCACACGAGTCGAGTCACACTCCGACTCAAAGCGCTGTATCTCGGCTGGCTGAACGGTCCACTGGCTCGTCGTGCGGCACGAGCGCACCGCCATGGTGCACATCAGCACCATGGCAATCAAGGCCAGCAGGAGAATTGTCCCTTGCCGTTCACGACGCGTCATGTCAAAAAAATCCTTCATGCCCCCGTGCGCAAAATGGTCATTACGAGTGCAAAATTACATCAAAAGTTCATTCGGCACCCACCGAAATCGTCTATTTTGTACAATTTTTTTAGGCATGTCGGACACATTTTTTTCATCTTTGCGCAATATTCGACAAAAAAACACTACTTTTGCCAAAGAAAAACGAGAAAAAGCCATATTTGGATCTATGAAAAGTTTCATTTTAGCAATACCCACAGGAATTCCGTCAGTAGTCATGTTGCTGGTGGTGTGCTTCTTCACATTTCATCCAAACCCCCTCGGGATCTATGCTCTAAAAGTGTTCCCCTATGCCGAAGAAGTCGGCCATTTCATCTTGTACTTCATAACCGCCCTGGTATTTATTACCGATTATGCCAAGTCCAGGTTGCCCCATCACAGCAAGATCAACCAGGAGATTGCCTTCTCGGCCTCCACTGCCGTGCTTGCACTGATGATGGAGATTGGCATCATGTGGAGGACCAACGGTTTCTTTGAGATGAGTAACGTGGTTGCCGCAACTCTCGGTGCCGCCGCAGCCTTCTTGTTCTACCACTTCTGGCTGCTACACCCGCTGCGTCATTACCTCTACCACTCGATTCAGCACCACTGGCGTTATCAGCACCGTCGCAAGAAACGCAAATAAAACCCGGCCTCGACAGGGACCATAGCCCCAAAAAATACAACATTTTTCAGGTGATTTTTGTCAAACTCAAAAAAATCGCCTAAATTTGTCGTATTCTAACCAAAAAAATCTATCATTATGCTTTTCTCGGACAAAATCAAGCAGTTGCGCATCAAGAGCGGTAAGCGGCAAAAAGACC
>CAMJZI010000052.1 GCA_946410185.1 uncultured Porphyromonadaceae bacterium | reverse complement strand
TGTGACTCGCCAGCAAAGGCTTCCATCAGGTTCTTCTCGGTCTTGGTTCCTTTTAACTCCTTCATTGTGATAGTGATAAATTAGTTGTTAATTGATGATTGATAATTGTGCTACAAAATTAGCAACAAAAACACAAACCCCAAAATCCCCACCACATTTTTCCGAGAATCTCCTAACGTTTTGGGACACGGGGATGTGTCCTAGAAGCGGTAGCCGACCGAAAGTTGGGCATTACCGTTCCTGGCATGGCTGCCTTTATACAATGGTACCAGTCCCAGAGTGTAGCGAGCCTGAATGAAGACCTTTTCATTGATATTGTAGGTCGCTCCCAGGCCTATGCCAAAATCAAAGCTCCTGTCGCCTATGTCGTGTTTTTCTTTCATCTTTTTGCCGCCATCTTCCCACTTATCGGTGCTCTTGCCATAGACCATAAAACCAAATTGCGGGCCCAGGTCAAGGCTCAATGATGGGATCACATAGTACTTGAACATGACAGGGATGTTGATATAATTCACCTGATAGGTCGTGGTCACGTCACGAGTAGCATCCTCCTTCATCCACCAGTCATGCCACTCCCTCATGGGACGCGCATGGGTAGCAAAGACTGCTTCAGGGGCGATAGCAAACCGGGTGTCGAAGCGGTATTCCATGAACACGCCTGCCTGATAGTTCAAGGCACTCTCATCGTTGATGTTTTTGCCCCACTGGTGGGTATAGTCCACACCGATTCTAGGGCCAAATGTGATAGTTTTCTGCGCATGGCCGTTCCTGCGGCCATCAGCATGCACACGAGTGCAATCATTGTCTTCTTCATGATCATTCATTTATATGTAAAACAGGATATTAAATTTCTCTATCTCAGCCTCCAGCCGAAACTTAAGTAGGGATAGTACCAATCGCGATGCAATCCGTATTTGTCGCCGAAGTGGAACGACGGCGTGATACCCACGCGAAACTGGAAGCCTCGCTTGGTCTGCAGGCGGTAGCCCACGTTGCCAAACATGAAATAGCCAAAGGTGCTGTGCCTCAAGGTGTAGTTGTACTGGCTCATGCCCTCAGGAACATAAGCCTTATCGAGATAATATGTCTCGCTGTAATAGCCCAGGCTTGCACCTAATCCCAACTCAAGATGATGCCTGCCTTTGCCCAGAAGGTAGTTGATTTCAAGGGGAACGGCAATATCGTGGATGTTATGGGAAAGAAACATGAAATAGCTGCTCTCGCTATAGCCGTAACCAAGTCCTACGCGGAAGCCCAGGCCGTCATTGCCTCCCTTGAAGCGACGATCGTAGTTGATGCCCACGGTGTTGTGGGCACCAAACAATTCCAGCGACAGGCTGTGGTCGGGCTTCGGGCGCATTTCCAGTGAGTCCTGTGCAGTCATTGATAATGAGGCCAGCATCAGTGTCAGTGTGGCCATCCATTTTAATTTCATCGTGTGAGTGTTCATTTGTTTTTAGTGTATTATTTTTAGGTTGATTGCTTTATTGTGTTGTTTCACAGGATGCGGCCAGCCAGACGGATGGTGATGACGGGATAAACCCTGCTGCGACCGAAGGTGCCATGGTTCTTTTCATCTACTTGGGTCAGGCGCTGGCCAGTTATCCCGTTATAGAGCCTCGGTTTGCCCCAAAACTGCACGCCCAGGTCGAGTTGAGCGTTCAGGCGGCGGGCACCGGGCACAGCACGGCCAAAACCGATACCCACATAGGGGCGGAAACGGTTCGTGCGCATGTAGGCATTAAACGAGCCTTCGGCACTGGTGGGAACCTGATAGCCATAATACCCGATTGTGGCGGGGCCCAGCTCGTTAGGGACATCGGCATAGTCGCCGCGACGAGCGTTGAAGTCGGCAATCTTTCTCCAAGTTCCGTAATCGGCATTCTCGAGAGATTCCACTCGCCGATGCCATGCCAGATAAGCACCCACGGTCACATGGAAGCCTGACTTTGATGGGTTGAAAGGGTAATAGTCCAGCAACAGGTGTCCCGATGAATTCGTGAGATGGGTATCGGCCTTTTGTTCGGGCAATGGCTCAAGGTCAGGGTCAAGTAGATAAAGTTGTTTGTTGAGGTCCTCATAATCCTTATAACCATGAAGATAAATTCCCAACAGGTCCACACCAGCCCTCAGGCCAAAATGGTCGGTCATCATCGTGCCCATGTCAATCGTGAGACCAGTAGAGCCAAGACCTCCCGACAGGCTGAAATGCTTGAAAACATGATTATCCTGTCCCTGGCAGGCGAGGCTGGCCAGTAGCAAGGCAGCACAGATGCAAAGAGTCTTTTTCATCGTCAACAGTTAAAAAAAGATATCTTCTTCTTGGTTATTATTCTCCTTGTCAAGTTGTCGTGGATGGTTAGACTTGGGCTGTGCCTGCGGCAAGTCGTTCAAGGCTGTTCTTGATAATTGTGTAAGACCGCGTCAAGTTGTCATCGTCGATATAGTAGGTCATGCTCAGGTTCTTGATGAAATTGCCTAGCAGGACACGTTGTTCCTCGGGCAGGGTGTCGTCATAATGATAAGCCATAAATGCGCCCAATAGACAATAAGACTTGTGTGATAAATAAAGGTTGGAGCTGCTGGTAACCAGGGCCAAATGGTCTTTATAAAGCACATCCTCGGCAAGGCGCGCTATCTGCGTTTGGTCAAAGGCACGGTAGTCTGCCGCAGTGCACAGCACCAGTGTCCACGCTATCATTGAGGACTCGTTTACCGTGGTCTTTCCTTCTTGCCCGTAACCCAACTGAGTGTAAAGATCTATCGTGGCCTCGGCTCCGCTTTTCCGTTTCATCAGTTCCTCGTAGCCATTGGACCGTGTCATGACCGACAAGATGCCGTCATAGGCGCTGTTGAACGCGAACCAATCACCGTTATAGGGATGGTTGAAGCATGTCCAGGCCAGATTGGGTGTCGACATGTTCTTGAGCAAGTCTTCAGGGACGTTGCACATGGCATGGAGCTCGTCGCCGGTTTTTGCTTCATCTTTGTGCTCCTTCCAATAGTCGTAATTGTAGCCCTCACCCGTGAGGTTGCTGTCGTCGATGGTGGGCGTCGGCCACATCTTGAAATCTCCCACGGGCAGGACGGGAGAATATGGATCCTCTTGGATAATGGGCGTAGGCTCCTCGGTAGTGCATGCCGTCATGCCCAGCAAGGCTAACATTAGCATGGTCATCATTGTTTTCTTTTTCATAATCTTTATTGTTTTAAATAAATGGTTAGTTGACTGTTTCCTGGGTGCGTTGCAGCGTGGCATCATTGCCGCTGTGACGCTTGAAGGGATTGCTGATGGTGTTGAATGTCCACCTGAGCATGAAGGAGACACCGCGGGAGTCAAGATTGACTTCAGTGCGATGGAGCACGTCCATGTATCGGGTCTGGCTGCGGGTGCTTGTGCCGCGGTTGAAGGCGTCATTGAAATTGCAGCCCAGGGTGAGCCTGTCGCGGCACAGGGTTGCCATCAGGCTCAGGTTCAGGCCGATGATGGAGTTGTAACGGGTGTATCCTGCATTCCATGGCGTGGAGTACCACACGTTGCACCCCAGCATCACGTGCGGCAGCACGTTATACTGCATGTTGCAGTGCAGGACGGCCTGGGGAGTGCGCTCGATTCTATCCTGCCCCATGAGCGGGATGATAATGCGGGGCAGGGTAGCCGTTGCCAGCAGGAAGATGTTGAACCTGCGGTTGCTGTAGGTATAATCCAGATCCAGTGTCCATGCTTGCATGCGGCTGATGTTGACCGGGCTCTGGCACAAGGTCCCTGACGTGTACAGCAGGTGTGTCGTCTGGATGGCATTGTCTATTATCCGGTAGGACAGCTGTGCCGTGAATTGCCTGTATTGTGCCGTCAAGGCGATGCGGTCGGTCACAGTGGGAAGCAATTGCGGATTGCCGGTCGCGATCTCGCTGGAGCTGTAGATGACATTGGGTGACAGGTTGTTGCTGCCTGTTGCAGCTTGTGGCGGATTGCCCGTGATCATCAACCCGTTGCCTGACAGGGACGACGGGCCATAGCTCCTGTTGGGCAGTACGTTGTAATAGTAGGTGGAGCGCAACTGGTTGTAGGACGGGCGCACCAGGGTGCGGCGATAGCTGGCCGAGAGGTCAAGATCATCGTTTACACGGTACCCGACCTGGACATTGGGTAGCACGTCGTGATAGTTCTTGTCGTAGAAGATGACGGCATCCTGGATGGTATGGGTGCGGTCAAACTCATAGCGCAGGCCGGCGCTCAGCCGCCAGTGGTTCCACCGCTTGTCGAGCGTGTAGTAGGCGGCTGCCCAGTAGTTGTACCTGTCGCATCGCTGCGTGTCGCTCAGCTTATCCACTTGACTGAAGTTGTTGGCATATCCACCTTCTACACCGGCCTTGTGGCGCCATCCATCGGTGGCAAAATCATATCTTGCAATGCCTGTTGCGATGGTGTAGTCGTTGTAGTAGGTGATTGTAGTGGCCGAGGAGGCCGCAGCATTCTTTGCCCTTATTTCCTGGTCACTGGCTTGGAATGATGTGGCATAATCGGCAGTCAACAGCAGGCGCGAGTCATCGTTGCGTTGCCACAGGTAACTGGCCGAGAAGCTGTTGTTTTCGGTTTTCATCTTCATGGCGCTGAGGTCGGTTGTGGAGACATCGGTTATCAAGTCGTCAAAACTGCGTGACACCTGCAGGTCGACGCCTGTCTTGCTGAACGATCCGTTGTACTGTAGGCCCAGAACGCTCCTGGGGGTCAAGGCGTAGTTGAAGCCGACAAATAAATGGTATTCATCACCGCTGCCAGAATATCGTGTGGTGTCGTTCTTCAGGCCGCGGCCCTGGGCGTATGTGTATTGCGTGTTGGAACTCTTGGTGTTGTAGCGGTTGTAGCCCAGCGAGACATTGCCCGACAGCTTCTTGTACTTGCCGTCCAGGGTCAATGAGGTGGCATTAGACACCTCCCGCTTGACCTCCAGCACGTTCATCAGGCTGGCGCCCAGGTTGTCATTGATGGGGCTGTGGGTATACAGCCTGATGGCGCTTGCCACATGGGAGGAATATTGCGCATCAGGCTCGCGGATGACCTCCACGCGCTTGATGTCCTGCGAGTTGATGGCCTTGAGTTCCGAGTTGTTGACAATCTTGCGGTTGTTGATATAGACCTCGGTCGTGCCGTCACGGCCGAGGAGCGAGATGTCATCGTTCATGCCCACGACGACACCGGGTGTCCATCGCAGCAGGTCCATCGCGTTGCCCGCATTGCCCATGACGGTGCCGCCCAGGTTGCGCAGCGTGTAATTGGCGCCGTCGCGCTCGATCTGCATCTTAGCGGCAGTAATCACGGTTTCCTTGAGGGCAGTGATGTCAGGCTGCATCTTGATGGTGCCCACGTTGTCACGGCTGCACAGGCGATAGGCTGGCTTGTACCCCACATAGGTGATGCGGGCGATCACCTTGCCGTGCTCGATGGGGATGACAAAGCGGCCGCTCTCGCCCGTCACGCCACCGCCCACCATCGCCGAGTCGGCTGGGTTGAGCAGAGCGACGTTAGCATAGGGCATCGGTTGGTTGTGCTCATCCACCACCACGCCCTTGAGGCGACGCTCGGTCTTGTGGGTGCATTCCACATAGATCTCGCCGTGCTTGCCACAGGTCATGCTGATGGGGTAGAGGCCGATCATCTGGCGGATGGCGTCGGGCACGGTCTTGTTGCTGACGCTGGTGGTAACGGTGAAGTCCTCCAGGTCGTTGTAGAGGAAGTAGATGGTGTAGTCGCGTGACTCGCTGGCCAGCTGGCGCAAGGCCACGGCGAGCGACACGTCGCGGTAGGTGCGGGTCACGCGTTGTGCTTGTACTGTGACAATCGTCATGCAGCACACGAGGATGAGTGTGACAAGTCTCATGGTATTATCGCACGATTAAGCGGTTACCCGTCTGTTCGATGTCCACGCTCTCAAAGTGGTTGATGTCATCCACAACCTTTTCCAGCCCGTCGCCCTTGTCCCACACGAAGTGGAAGCGCAGCTGCCGGGCCTGCGAGTTGCGGAACTCGACCGCCATGCCATAGTGGTCGGCAATCTCACCGAGCATGCTGTCCAGCGGCACATTGTCAAACGTCACCTCCATCATGCCGTTACTGTTGGTGTCACCCGCTGTGGGCTGTCCCAGTGCCATGCCGTCACGGGCTGGCGAGGGAGCACTCACAGGGACGGGAGAGGTGGATGCACCGTCCACGACATGGCGCACGGCAAGCGAGGCCGCCCATGCGATGCCCGAGAGCAGCAGGATACCGGCAACGGCCGCGGCAACCTTGAGCCACGGGTTGCGGCGCTCAGGTAAAGCAAAATGGCCTTGCTCAAATCGTTGCCATGCCGTGTCCACATCCACCGGTCGGGACGAGGCATGATGATGCCGGCCCGCCCTGCGGGCTCTCACCAGCTGGCGATAGGTCTCGCGCGTCTCGTCGTCACGGTTGATGATATCCTGGATTTCCTGTTCACTGTAGGAATCAGGATTGTCAATCATTTCCAGCAGCAGGTTAATATTGTCGTTCGTTTCCATGTCAGTCGTTGTTAAATTGGATTCTGATGCGTTGTATGGCTTGATTCAAGTACTTGTACACGGCACTTGTGCTCATTCCCAGGCGCGTGGCGATTTCCTTGAGCGTCATGTCCTGGTCAAAGCGCAGGTTGAAGATGCTCCGGTAGGGTTCCTTGAGCCGCGTGTCGACAAAGGCGTGGATCTGTTCCAGCTGGGCGACTTGCTGCTCGACGGGTTGCAAGTCATCGGTGTCATCGATGGGAAGCAGCTCCTTGACGCGCTGGCGCACGTTCTTTTGCCTGATGGCATTGAGGCACCGATGGCGCACAGCGGTCATCAGGTAGCCCTCAACCTTGTCAGCGGCCATCTGGTAGTCGTGTCTCATCAGGCGCGTGAACACGTCCTGTACCACGTCTTGGGCTTCGGCATCATCGGCAAGCAGAGTGCAGGCAAGATTGATCATCTTGCCGTAGTGCTGCCTGAAGAGGCCTTCCACTGTATTCTTGTCAAGCATGGCTCAGTGTTGTCTTCTTTTCAACCATAGGACACACATGCGGCACGTTTTTTCACGATTTCGACTGTTTTTTTTACTTGACACCATTGATTAATGGAGGTGTGTCATCATTGTTATGCCTGCAATATGAGATGTTGTTGCCAAACTCAATCCCTCTGAATTTGAATTAGCCTTACGGCCGAGGAATTAAACAAATGGGACCGATATAGTAGTTAACCCTCAGGATAGTACTCGGGGCGGTGGTGGTAGTTGTTGCGCAGTGATTCAAAGGCTGTTGGGTCGGCCTTGAGGCGTGCAGTGTCGGCCTGGATGTCGTAGCTGGCGGCGATGCCGGCGAGGGTGACGTCATGGGCTCCGGTGGCGGGGGCGGCAATCTCGGGGATGGGGATGTCCCAGCCGTAGAATGCGTTCAGGGCCTCGAGTATCATGGCGGTGCCACGCTGCTTGCCCTCGGCGCTATAGCCGGCAATGTGGGGGGTGGCGACGATGGCCTTGTCCAGCAGGTCGCGGGAGATGTTGGGTTCGTTTTCCCAGCAGTCGAGGGCGACGTCGCTGTGCCAGCCGAGCAGGGCGGCATTGTCGGCGATGGGGCCGCGGGCGGCATCGATAATCAGGCGGCAACGGGTCAAGCCGTCAATAAACGCCTGGTCGCACAGGTGCCATGTGGGCCACTGGCCGTTGCGGGTGAGCGGCGTGTGGAAGGTGATGATGTCGCAATGGTGTTGCAAGGTTTCAAGCGGCTCAAACATGTCATCAACCTCCCTGATCTCCCGTGGGGGGTCGTTGAGGAGGACGGTGAAGCCGAGTTGAGCGGCCCAGCGGGCAACGATGGAGCCGATGTGGCCGACGCCGACGATGCCCAGGGTAAGGCCGTCGGGACTGGCTATGTTGCGTGCGCACATCCATGCGTCGATGGCACACATCACCCACTGGGCAACGGCGGGGGCGTTGCAGCCGGGGGCGTTGCGCACGGTGATGCCGTGGGTGGCGCAGTAGTCGAGGTCGATATGGTCGGTGCCGATGGTGGCCGAGCCGATGAAGCGCACGCGGCTACCGTCGAGCAAGTCGGCGTTGCAGCGGGTGCGGGTGCGCACAATCAGGGCATCGGCGTCATGAACGGTCTCGCGGGTGATGTCGCCGGGTTCAAGATACAGGACAACGGCACGGGGCTCAATCAGTCCCAGGATGTGGGGGATATGTCTATCTACAATGATTTTCATGACATCATCAAGTTGACGCAGCAAAAGGCGATGCATCCTGCTATAAACAAAAGCATGAAGACATATCGGCGGGCCAGGGTGGTGCGCAGCGTGTGGCTGTGTGCCATTTGGATGGCGGCCATCAGGCTCAGCAAGGGCAGATAGACGGTCACATTACCATAGTCGATGCACAAGGCAATCACTATTATCACCAGTGCAAACACAAAGAATGCATTATAGACCCTCGTTTGCATCCTGTAGTTCATGATGGTTGCAAGATTCATGGCGGCAAGCGTAATGCCCAGCAACGCAGTTGAGGCGCTCAATACAAGCATCATTTCGACACTGGACTGTGCGGTAAGGTTCCATATGCCGTTGATGTGAGGCATGACGAAATCGGCAGGTGTGGCAATGCCCATACCCATAACAATCCAGAACGGTGTGATAAGGCCGAATATCATGGCGAGAAGACCCTTGAGATTGAGAACGCCCATATTAAAGAAGCCAAGCAAGAAGGCGGGAATGAGCGCCAGAAAACCGTAATGAAACATGCTTCCTGTAGCTATTAGAGCAAAGATGAGGAAGATGCTGCGTTGAGAGTGACGGTCCTGATAAGAGGCAAACAGCGGCATGATGGCTATGGATGTCACCAGCCCCAACAGGGTGCCCGCATTGAATGAGACCAGGCTTGACGGATTGGCCAGTTGCAACAGGAAGAATGCCGAGACAAACAAGTGGGTCACCGCACGCACATAGCTGAAAACCTTGTTCAGCGCCAGCATGACCGCTCCAATCGTGAGCAATCCAGCAACATTGATGACTGCCGACAGTGGACCGGGCTCGATGAGCGAGCCCTTGAGCGAGAAGAAGATTCCAGTGCCATCGGTCGCCAGGGGCTTCACGCCCATTGACAGGGCCATAACAGTTGCTGCCATGAGCGCCAATGCACACAGCACCATGAATGGCCTACCGTTGAAATATTCGTTGATATGCTCGCGAGTTGTCATCTGCCCGTTGTCACAACACAAAAAAGACAAGAAGGACAATCATGATTCTCAAAACATGTTTTTTTAGAGAAATTGTCTTCGTTGCCTTTTGGGGGTCCTGAAATATCAGATTTTACTGGTCGTTGTTTTCGCCCTTGGGAGTGTCTTCGCCCGTCTCGTCCAGGTCGCGGCGCTTCCAGCTCTTGCGGCGACCGTGGATGATGGGCACCTCCTTGTCTGCGCCCAGTGTGGGCTTGCGGTCACGCAGGATGCGTTTGGCAAACATGGCCGAGTGGCGGAATTCCTGGTCGAAGTCATCATTGTATCGGCCCGTTTTGTCGCGGTTGTCCACATCAGACATCATGCGTCGGTCGCGGCTGATGGTGGCACGGCGCTGGCGCTCCTCGTCGCTGATGGGTTTGTCGTCGCGGCGGCTGTCATCGTCGCGGCGGCGTGGACGGTCATCATGACGGCGCTGGCCGCCTCGGTGTTTGTCATCGTCGCTGTGACGGCGTTGGGGGCGTTGATCACCACCACCCACCTTGTTGTAATTGCCCTTGCTGCGCTCGCTGGCACGGAAGCCCTCGTTGCGAATGTGTTCGCCACGCTCGCGCAGGTCGTTATAACGGCCGTCAAAGATGACATACTGCAGCAATTCGCAGTCCAGACCGCCGTTGTTGAGATTATAACGCACCGATGGCTTGAGACCCACCTTGTAGTAAATCTCCTTGTCGTAGCAGATGAGCCATACGTTATAGCCCTGGAAAGTGTGCTTGAGCTTGTAGCCCAGGTCGCGGTAGAGCTGTTCAATGTCCTCGACGTTCAGTCGCTCGCCGTAAGGCGGGTTGCTGATCATCGTGCCGCCTTCGGGCACGTGGTCGATGTCGTTGATGTCGCGACGTTCCAGCTCGATGTATTTGTTCAGGCCCGCATTCTTGACATTGGCGCGTGCGATGGCAATGGCCTTGCCCTCGATGTCGCTGCCATAGATCTTGTGGGTGAATTCCCGCTCGGCACTGTCGTCGTTGTAGATTTTGTCAAACAGGTCGGCGTCATAGTCGGGCCACTGCTGGAAGGCATAGCTGTCGCGATACACGCCTGGAGCGATGTTGGCGCCAATGAGTGCCGCCTCGATGAGGAATGTGCCCGAACCGCACATGGGGTCAATCAAGTCGGTGTCGCCTTTCCAACCGCTCAGCAGGATGATGCCGGCAGCCAGCACCTCGTTGATGGGGGCATCGGTCTGGGCCACGCGCCACCCACGCTTGAACAGAGGGTCGCCGCTGCTGTCGAGCGACAGGGTCACCTCTCGGCCTGAGATGTGAACGTCAAAACGGATTTCGGGATTTGTGAGCCTGATGCTGGGGCGCTTGCCATACTTCTCGTTGAAGAAGTCGGCAATGGCATCCTTGACACGATAAGTGACAAAGCGTGAATTGTTGAAATTCTCACTGTAGACGGTGGCATCGATGGCAAATGTGGTTTTTACAGTCATCAGCTGTTCCCAGTCAAACGACTTGAGTTGCTCGTACAAGTCATCGGCACTGGTCGATTGCAGCTTGAGGAATGGTTTGAGCACCCGCACGGCCGTGCGGCATGAGAAATTGGCGCGGTAGAGTGTTTCCTTGTCGCCCTTGAAGGCGACCACGCGGTTGCCCTCGGTCACGTCTTCGGCGCCCAGGGCGCGCAACTCGTCGGCAAGAACACCTTCCAGACCAAGGAAGGTTTTTGCCACCATATCAAATTTGTCGTTCATCATGTTCTGGATATTATCTCTTTGAGCCTGCAAAGTTACTCTAAAAACTCGACATATAACGAAATAAATTGCTATCTTTGCCGAAAATTTTTTATCAACCAATTATCGAACAATTCAATGGATAAAATTCAAGCAGGAAAATATGTAGAGCTCGTGTATGAAATCTTCGTTGTAAATGGCGAGGAGCAGACCAGTGTCTTCAAGTTTAACAAGGAGCATCCCGATGCCTTTGTCTTTGGTATGGACTTGTCGCTCATCGAGGGTTTCCAGAACCATATCATGGGACTGGAACAAGGCGAAAAATTTGACTTTACCCTGAAGCCCGAGGAGGCCTTCGGCGTGAAGAACCCCGACTTGATTTATGAGCTCGAGAAAGAAATTTTCCATGTTGATGGCAAGTTTGATCACGAGCACATCCGCGTGGGTGCTATCGTGCCCATGATGACTCAGGAGGGCATGCGTGTCGAGGGTCAGGTGGTACAGGTTACCGACGACAAGGTGTTCATGGACTTTAATCACCAGCTGGCAGGTGAGACCGTGCGTTACAGTGGCTATGTCCAGGTAGTGCGCGACGCTACGCCCGAAGAGCTCCAGCCCAAGCATCACGGCTACGGTTGCGGCTGTGGCGAGTGCGGCGACGGCAGTTGCGGTCATGAACACGGCGAGGGTTGCGACTGCGGTTGTGGCGGATGCTGATTTTCAAGAAAAATAACCGATTACAGCCGCCATGTGCTAAAAAAGTATAATCGTGCACCCAATTAAGGAAATTTTTCTTTAATTCTTGTTGTACATTATAAAATAATGAGTAATTTTGCCGCACGTTTCAAGTAGAGAATTTCTAATACATTAATAATTAAAGATTTATTATGGCAAAATTTGATAAGGCTATCTTAGCAGAGAAGTACGGTATCACTGGTGTTACCGAGGT
>CAMJZI010000051.1 GCA_946410185.1 uncultured Porphyromonadaceae bacterium | reverse complement strand
AATGCCAAATTTTGTGCAAGCCAAATGCCATGAAAACTTGTTTTCAATGGCTGAGGCGCAGCCAAAATTATCAAAATCAATTTGAGCATTTCCGAGAAACCACCTCCAATAAAACACACCGATAAAACACGCCCACGGATTAAAGGATTCCAAAAAATGATTATCTTTGTGCTCAGTTATAGCAAAAACAGTTATTAAACATGAAAACGTTATTGAGACTCATTGGAGGCCTTCTCTTGGGGGCTGTCATCGGCCTGATTATTGTCGTTCCCGTCATTGCGGTCATGGATGGCGAGTCGGTCACGACTGTGGCGAGAAACATCTGCGACAAGTTCACCCTGAACAAGGTTGTGGCCATTGCGTGGATGCTGCTTGCAGCCCTGATAGCCACCATCCTGAACATCGTCCTCCACGAGGCAGGGCACCTGGTGGCGGGACTCATGACGGACTACAAGTTTGTGTCATACCGTTTCTTTAACTGGACGCTTATCCGCAAGGACGGACGTCTGCAATGGCGTAACTTTGAGTTGGGCGGAACAGCAGGCCAATGCCTGATGGCTCCGCCCGACAAACCGCTGGAGGAGATTGACACGCGATGGTACAATGCCGGTGGCGTGCTCGCCCAAATCATCATCACCCTGCTTGCCATCGTACTGCTATGGGCCATGGACCTCCCCGATTGGCTGGATATGCTGCTCGGGATGATGGCCTTATTCGGCATCTTGGGGGTCTTGACCAACGGCATTCCCATGAAGTTGGGCGGTGTCGCTAACGACGGCTACAACCTGCTGCAGCTGGATAAGGACCTGGCCGCGAAGCAGAGTTTCTGCAACGTGCTGGAACTCAATGCACGCAACCAGGAGGGGCAGACCTACGGCGAGATGCCCGAGCGCCTGTTCAACATGCCCGACCCTATCGACTGGAAAAACTCCATGCACACTGCCACCGTGCTGGCTTCGGCGACGCGCAAGCAGGCCAAGCACCAGTGGGAAGAGTCCTACCGGCAGCTCACCGAGGCCTGTAGCCACAAGAGCGACATCATGCCCCTGTACCAGCTGGAGCTGGAAAATATGATGACACTGGCCTGCATCGCCACGGGCCGCGACGAGGAGGCCCGCCAGCACTACACCCATGACGTCATCAAGTATGTAACCCACCACGCCTCAACGCAGAGCGACAAGCAGATGACGACCATGGCGGTAGCACTGGCCCTGGAGGGTGACCGCCCCAAAGCTGAACAACTGCTCAACAAACTTGAGGCCGAGCGCGACAAGTACATCCATCAGGGCGACGTCACCATGAGCCTCGACCTCATGCGCTGGTTCCTCAACACCCGCCCATGAGCAAGCCAAAATCCAGTAGGGGCCACCAAGGCATAGGCAGAGTCCCGTAGGGACGATTAGGGTATAGGCAGGGGTGGAGCGTAGCGGAACCCCTGTGAACAACGAACATTTCAATAACAATTAGCCCCATCGGGGCGACACAAAAACTAGCAAAATGGCTAATACATTTGTCAAAAATGACCTACATATCATTTTCCACACCAAGGCCCAAACAACCGATGTTCTGGACAATGATCTCGCACGCCTCCACCAATATATCGGCGGAATCGTCAAAGGGATGGGTTCCGTGTTAATTGAGGTTGGCGGAATGTCCGACCATGTTCATCTCTTGTGTTCGTTACCTAAGACCATGGCCCTTGCCGATTTTGTGAGATCGATAAAAACAGAGAGTAGCAGATGGATAAAAACCCTCAATCCTCACTATTATGGCGCATTCGCTTGGCAAGAGGGCTATGCGGCCTATTCGGTAAGCACGTCAGTTTTGCCCAAGGTGATTCAATACATACGCAATCAAGAGGAGCACCATAAAGTACGAACATTTATGGATGAGTATAAAGCGTTTCTCAAAGCCAACGGAATTGATTTTGATGAACGCTATTTGTGACAGTGTCGCCCCTACGGGGCTAAATTACGGGTGGGATGCCATACAATACAGGGGTTCCGTTCGGCTTAGCCTCACTTCACCACCTGCCTATACCCTGGTCAGCCCTAACGGGCTTCATATTCCGTCACGTTCAACTACGCCACAGACAGAGACCAGGCCACAGGCAGAGTCCCGTAGGGACGATTAGGGTATAGGCAGGGGTGGAGCGTAGCGGAACCCCTGTGAACAACGGACATTTTCAATAACAATTAGCCCCATCGGGGCGACACAACAACTACACAGCCTCGGCAAGAGAGAAAAAAAATTGTACCTTTGTGGCGAGAAAATCGTCATAATGAGTAACACGTCGGCCATAGCGTTGTTGCAGGTGCAACGGGAACTGCTCCGGGTGGAATACCAGGAGGAGAAGGAGGCCTATCGCCTGCACAGCGAGGCGGTGGGTCTTGCCCGCAAGGTGACACGCGGCGATGCGTGGTACCCGCTGCACGTGGGGCGCACCTACTACAACTCGCTCAACCAGTACTGCGTCGAGGTGACACGCAAGGCCGACGAGGAGATAGACCACAACTTTGAGTACGGCAAGCCGGTGGTGTTCTTCAGGGCCGAAACGCCTGGGGAAGACCTCAGGCAGGCGGGTAACATCAGCTTTTTCGGCTTCACGGGAACCATTTCCTATGTTGACGGCGACCGGATGGTGGTCGCCATCCCCGAGGGGCATGCCTTGGAACTACAGAATGCTGACCAGCCGCTGGGCGTGCAGTTGTTCTTTGACGAGACGAGCTACCGCATGATGTTTGACGCCCTGGAGCGAGTCATCAGTGCCAAAGGTACCCGCCTGGCCTACCTGCGCGACCTGTTCTACGGCCGCCAGCGAGCGGAGACATTCACGTTTGAAGCGATGCGTTTCCCGTGGCTCAACACGAGCCAAGAGCGGGCGGTGAACGATGTGCTGCGTGCCAAGGACGTGCGCGTGCTGCACGGCCCACCAGGCACGGGCAAGACGACTACTCTGGTCGAGGCCATCAACGAGACCCTCATGCGCGAGACGCAGGTCCTCGTGTGCGCCCAGAGCAACACCGCCGTGGATTGGATCAGCGAGAAACTGGTGGACTGCGGTATCCCGGTGCTGCGGCTGGGCAACCCCACGCGCGTCAACGACAAGATGCTCAGCTTCACCTATGAGCGCCGCTTTTCCGACCATCCCGACTATCCCAAGCTGTGGCAGGTGCGCCGCGACATGAGAGAACTGCGTCGGCGCCGTCGCGAGAAGGCCGAGCATTTCCACCAGAAAATCGAACGCCTCAAGGAACTGGCCGTGGAACTCGAGGTGCGCATCAACAACGACATCTTCGGTCAGGTGCGTGTCATCGCCTCTACCCTCGTGGGTGCCGCCAACAAGTTGCTCGACGGCAAGCGGTTCGGCACCTTGTTCATCGACGAGGCGGCCCAGGCGCTTGAGGCGGCCTGCTGGATTCCCATCCGCCGTGCCAGCCGCGTGATCCTGGCCGGCGACCACTGCCAGCTCCCGCCCACCGTCAAGAGCCTGGAGGCCCTGAAAGGCGGCTTGGGCAAGACGCTCATGGAACGCATCGTCGAGAACAAGCCCGAGTGCGTCTCGCTGCTGCAGGTGCAGTACCGCATGAACGACGAGATCATGCAATTCAGCAGCGACTACTTCTACCATGGGCAAATGACGTCGGCTCCCGAGGTGGCCCACCGTGTCATCCACGAGGGCGACGCCCCCATACTGTGGTTCGACACCTCAACTATCAATCTGGGCGAGGACGAGCAGGACAATTTCAAGGAGCAGTTCATCGGAGAGACCTTCGGGCGCGTCAACAAAGGAGAGGCCAACCTGACACTGAGCCTGCTGCAGATCTACTTCCAGCGCGTGGGCAAGCAGCGCATCCTCGACGACCGCATCGACGTGGGCATCATCTCGCCCTACCGGGCGCAGGTGCAGTACCTGAAGCGCCTCATCAAGAAGAGGGCCTTCTTCAAACCCTACCGCCACCTGATCTCGGTCAACACTGTGGACGGTTTCCAGGGCCAGGAGCGCGATGTGATCCTCATCTCGCTGGTGCGTGCCAACGACAAGGGCCAGATCGGCTTCCTGCGCGACCTGCGCCGCATGAATGTCGCCATCACGCGTGCCCGCATGAAGCTCATCATCCTGGGCGACGCCACGACCATGACGCGCCACCCGTTCTACAAAAAACTATTCGACTACATCCAAGCCGTCAGACACCCCAATATCAGACAACAGGAACAACAATGAACAACTTGAACAACTTTAAATTATTGTTGTTCAAGTTGTTTGCTATTGTTTAAGTTGTTTGAAAAATCAGTTGTCTGACGTGGGGATTTTCTTGAGCCACTGGCGGTAGCCCAACACGGCCATGACAGTGTAGAAGGCGTACAGGCAGGCCGTGAACGGAATCTGCTTGTAGATGTAAAGGACTGTGCACACGGCATCGACCACAAGCCAGAGGAGCCACTGCTCGGCATACTTCTGGGCCAAGGCCCACAGGGCAACCATGCTCAGGGCTGTGGTGAAGCTGTCGCACACGGGGACGTTGCTGTCGGTCCAGGTGATGAGAACCCAATAAATAATGCCCCACAGCGCTAGCCCGATGAGTGCCGTGGGTAGCACGCGCCGCAACGGGAAACGGGTAATGGGACGCTCCCCACCCCCTCCGTTTTCTTCATTTCTTCCGCGAGTGCGCACCCATCGCCACATGGCATAGCCATAGATGGCGGCGAGGACATAATAAACCTCCATGCCAAAGTCGGCATACAGCCCACGTTCCCAGTAGAGGTAGCCGTGCACAATGGGCATGACGATGCTCACCGCCCACAGCCAAATGCTCGCCTTGAATTCCAGCCACAGGTAAATGAGCCCCAGTACCAAACCAGCCAGGTCAATGGCCTCGACCCAGCCGAAATGATTGAAATATTCGTTAATCGCCTCCATCACCAGCAAATTCAGCCCATCTAGTAAAATCTCAGAACCTCAGGGTCACATGGCCCAGGGCGTTGATGCCTGCCATGGGATAGAAGCGGGGATCGCTGTAGAGGCTGTACTTCTCGTCCTTGCTACCGCCGGGATACAGGGCGCAGGTCTGCGAGTAGCCGTTGGTCTCGTATTTCTCGTCAAACAGGTTGTAGATGGTGGCTCCGACGGTGATGCTGCGCATGTGCGGCAACGTGAAGGTATAAGCCAGGTCCAAATTGTTGACAAAATAGGGATCGAGCGAATCCTCTTTGCGTTCAAAGTTATCCAGATACTGGCGCGACACGTACTGCGACTGCAGCGAGGCGGCAAAGCCCTTGTAGTCCACAGCTATCATGCTGCCCACGGTCACGCTGGGCGAGAAGGCGATGGTGGTGTTGCCAGCGTGGATTTCGGTCTGGGTCCACATGTCGTCCCAGCTGTCAGCATCATAGTCGCTCACGTAGCCCACATAGTCCTTGATGCGGTTGCGCGAGAAGGTGGCGTTCACGTCCCAGCGCAGCCAGTCGGTGAAGCGATAGCCAGCCATCAATTCGACACCCATGCGGTAGCTATTGGGCACGTTCTCTGCCATCAGCTCGCCAATCTCGTTGATCTTGCCGTTGAGCACGAGCTGGTCCTTGTAGTTCATGTAGTAGAGGTTGGCGCCGGCAGCGAAGTTGCCGCAGCGGAACTCATAGCCTGCCTCCCAGTCATAGAGTTTCTCGCTGGTGGGGTGCTTCAGGAACAGACCGTCGGTATAGTTGTTGCGCGTGGGCTCCTTCTGGGCCACGGCAAACGAGGCATAGATGCGATTCTTGGCATCAATCTGCCAGTTCAGACCAGCCTTGGGGTTGAAGAAGTTGAACGGTTCGTCGATGTCGAGGGCCTGCAGGCGCTCGGGGTCGGCAGTCCAGTCCCACTTGTCGTTGTTGCCCGTGATGCGGTAACCGATGTGGCGGTACTGCAGGTCGGCATAAGCACTCAAGCCGCCTGTGATCACGTAATTGCCCTTAATGTAGATATTGAAGTCGGTCTTGCGGCCATTGTTGCGGTAGTATTCATGGTCGGGAGCCAACTGGCTGGTATAGTTCTCAACCCAGATGACCTGGCCGTAGTGGTCGTTGCTGTAACGGTTGATGCCGCCACCCAGCGTGGCTGCCAGCCGCTCGCCGGTGTACTGCAACGAGAACACGCCGCCCCCAAAGTCGCTATCCACACATTTCTTGCGCACTAGGCTCGCCTTCTTGCTTGTGCCCTCGGGCATCACCACGGGTTCCAGGCCATATTCCTTGAGGGTGCGGGCGTTCTTGTACTCCTGGTAGTAACCATAGCCGTCGGTGTAGTGCAGTGCCACGTTGAGTTTCCACAACGGGTTAAACGTTTGGTTCAGAATCAGCTGGTAGTGAGTCTGGCGGTAGATGTCCTTCTGGTCCTTGTAGAAGCCCGTCACCTTTCCATCGTGCTTGATTTCGCCATTGGGGTTGTAGGTGCGGTTATTCTGCAAGTCATCGCGGCTGACGCCGTCCCAGGCGTGGTAGGTATCCTCCTTGCCGCCAAAGGTGATGAAACGCAGCGAGGTCTTGTCATTGAAATAGCCCAGTTGGCCGAAGTAGCTCACCAGCTCGCTGCTGGCACGGTCACGGTAGCCGTCGCTGCCGATGTGCGACAGTCGAGCCTCGACAGACCAGTGATCATTCAACAGGCCCGAGCCCACGCGCAGCGTCTCCTTGTTGGTATTGTAGGAGCCATAGCTGCCCGACATCTCGGCATAGGCATCGCGTGAGAAACTCTGCGTGCGCATATTCACGCTGCCGCCAAAAGCACCCGAGCCGTTAGTCGAAGTGCCCGCGCCGCGCTGCACCTGGATGTCGCGCACGCTCGAGGCAAAGTCGGGCGTGTTCACCCAGTAGATGCTGTGGCTCTCGGCATCATTCAGCGGGATGTCGTTCACCGTGATGTTGATGCGGGTGGCATCGGTGCCGCGAACGCGCATCGACGTGTAGCCCACGCCAGCACCTGCGTCACTGGTGGTGATGACGCTTGGCGTCATCGTCAGCAGGAACGGGATGTCCAGGCCATGATTCTGTGCGGCCAACTGCTTGCCGCTGACGTTGGTAAACGCTACAGGAGTGTTCTCGCTCGCACGTGTGCCCAGCACCTCCACCTCGCTCAAGGCGACTGCAGGCACGGTGTCGGTCACGGTGGTCTGTGCCGCCGCAACCAGGCCAGCCAGCATTGTGGCGGCCATCAAAAAGGTCTTCTTCATCGATTTTTTAATTAATAAGTTGTTCTCTACGCCGGCATTGTCCGGATCAGATCCGATGGGTATGTTCTCAGCCCCCATTTCGCCAGGGGCACCCCAAACTCATTGAATCACGCCGCAAAATTAGTGCAAGTCGAACACAAAACCAAATTTATTTGAGTTTTGTTGAACCGCAGCCTAATTTCGCCGAAGGCCCGCCACCAGACAAAATGGGCACCAGGCCACCCGCGATTTGCCCCCATGCTCAACTACAGCAGGGAGCATAATGTTAGAAAGAAAGAGAAAAAAGGATGATTACACAGAAAGGCCGAAGTATATGCATCTTTTAGAAGACAGACCTATAGACTCCATCCATAAGGAGTATGGCATATACCACGTTCAGCTTCAGGTATTATGGGAGATGTACAAGAAGTTTGCTTTTGGGGGAGAGGGCCAAAAAGGGGGAGTGATTGGTGGTGGTTTAGGAAATATTGCATTACCTTTGCGGGAGATAATCATAACTAAAAGTGCAAGAGATGAAAAAGAGATTACTCATCGCCCTGGTGGCCCTGATGGGCGTGATAGTAGCGGCCGACGCCTGCACGTCGGCCATCGTGAGCGGACGGCTGACGGCCAACGGTCGGCCACTGATGTGGAAGAACCGCGACACCAACGACCTGAACAACCGCGTGGAACGCATTACCAGTCACGACGGGCTCATGGAGTTTGTCGCCCTGTTCGACGCCCGCGACCTGCAGGATACCGCCGCCTGGATGGGATTCAACGAGGCCGGCTTCGCCATCATGAACACGGCATCCTACAACCTGAACGGCAACGACGGCGTCAAGAACATGGACCGCGAGGGCGAACTGATGCGTTATGCCCTGGAGCGCTGCAAGACCGTCGACGACTTTGAGAACATACTGAAAACACGCCCCAAACCCCTCGGCGTTGAGGCCAACTTCGGCGTTATCGATGCCCAGGGCAACGGCGCCTACTTTGAGACGGGCAACTATAAATATGTGAGATTTGACCTTGCCGATGCCCCCGACGGCATCCTCACCCGCACCAACTACAGCTACAGCGGTGTGAAAGACAAGGGTATGGGCTACGTGCGCGAGAAAAACGAGAAGTCACTACTGGCCCCCCACATCGCCGCACAAGACATCACCCCCGCGGTATTTACCGAGGAACTCTCACGCACGTTCTACAACTCACTGCTGGGCAAGGACTTCACACGCAGTGGCGACACCTGGATCGTGGACCAGGACTTCATTCCGAGGCGCATTTCCACAGCAAGCGTCGTTATCGAGGGCATCTTGCCAGGCGAGAACCCGCTGCTCACAACCATGTGGATTGCTCTGGGCTACCCCCCATGTGCCGAGGTCTATCCCGTATGGGTGGGCGAGGACGGTGTGGCCCCTGAACTGACGGGCACAACGGCCGACAACCATTCGACACAGTGCGACAAGGTCAACAAGCGCAAAGAGGAAGTTTTTCCCGTGGTTCGCGGCAACGGCAAGCAATACCTGAACCTGTCCAAACTCTACAACAACGAGGGCACGGGCTATTGCCAGACCCTTGCCTTGAAAAACCGCAAAGCCTATCAGCGAGGATATGAAGAGATTGCACGCCGCCGTGCCATCTACAACAAGAAGAAAAAGAGACATTAACCTCCAGCCAACAAGTGAATGAACGAACTGTGACTACTGGCAATTGCAGCATATCGTCCGGCCGTTACATGAGGCAATTGTGCCTCATGTTCCTTGCCGACAACTGGCTGTGGATGGTGTTGCCCATAGCAATCTGTGCCATCCTGGCATTCTTTGTTGACGTTCGCTTCATCATCGTTGCGATGATGATCTTGTTCATCGTCATGCCCATGGTCCTTGCACTACTCTATTTCTACTACGGATTCTCGCCTGAAGCCCGCTGGTCGATCATGGAAAAAACGCTGACCATCGGCAACGAGGGCATCACGCTCACATTCACCGATGAGCGCATGAAAAAGCACGCCATCGGTTGGAATGACGTGCTACATATCATCGAAAAGGATAATGTGCTGCTCTTTATGCTCAAGGGCAAGCGATATACCTGCCTGATGCTACCGGCGTCAATTGTAAATCCAGACGTCACGCAGGCGCTCAGGCAATTCGCCACGCAGGCTCATTAACTGGCCATAGTCATCGCTGCGAGCCACATACACACACATCATTCCCTTGTAGTCCAGCATCTTCATGTAAGGCACAAGAGAGGGATACTTATTCTTGAAAGCATCCAGTTCCTGTTGGTTACGCAAGGTGGCAATCACCATGTAATACTTGCCGGAAGTGTTGCCCACCCTGGCAATCGACGGATTGGCATTCACCATCTCGATCGACTCTGGTTTCACTCCATTCTGGACCGTGGGACCCAACTGCTGTGAGCGGGGTGACGAAACCTCGGGGGCCATCGTTGCCATCTCGTGATGGTTGCGATCCACAATCATCGGAGTTGACAACAACACTCCAAGGCCCAGTAACACCGAAATCGAAGCGGCAACCTGGACAGCCTTGCGTGAGAACAAGTTGCGTCCTGGTGCAACTGCAGCGACAACAGGCTGGTCAATCACACTCTCCTGCTCCTCATGATCAAGCTCAAGGGCCTCAACAGTCTTGATGTCAAGGTCAGACAATCCATAGAACTGGTCATTTCCATTGTCACGGAAAAAGGGAACAAACTCGAGATTGCGGCCTGAATTGCGGCGGAAGTAGCCCAAACGACCCACCGACACCTCGCAATCCATGTCCAATTGTTGGCGGAATGTGGTAACGCTGTCGGCTATGAAACGCATCGCCGCATCAAAACTCATCCCCTCACGGCGCATCAGGGACTGAGCCAGCAACCCATCGTTATGATCAACGCTGGCATTGAAACTCAGCGAACGCCGGGGACGCTCAAGCACTTGACGCTCATCATCATAATGGGCCGTGCTGTAGTTGGCGATAAATGCCCCCCAACCAGGTATTGCGACACAATCGTGACGCATGATCAGGTATTCTATATGTTCAATTATCGAAAACATCTTACAAAGGTAAGCACTTTAACGCCCACCGCAAAATTTTCGGCCGAAAAACGCCCTAAAAAAGTTATTAACAACACCACACCGCCCAGTTGACATTGTTCATGAATGAAACACCATCCGGTAGGCTGCCGCCTTCTTTTCGAGACCCAACGGATAGGCCCGCGAGGTAGAGGGCATTCGCCATAGCCTGAAGTCGTGAGACCCCACATGGCAGTCTACCGGAACGCCTATGGCTGGCACGGCGGTTCCAACCTGGTCGGCAATCACGGCGGTAGCTTTCTCGCCAGTGGTGATCACCTGGCCGAGGCTTGGATACTCATCGAGCAATGCGGCAAGATCGATCGGCTCAACTATCTCCAGAAACTTGTCGCTGGCATTATCTTTAAGGCGCCTCACTGCCATGCCCGTATCCCACAAGCCAATTCCCTGACGATCAAGAAACGACTTGATGCCATCGAGATCAAAGCACTGCCGATTGGCATCCCATAAAGCATCACGGTCATGAAAGAATATAAGGCCCATCACACGCCAAAAGTCGTTGATCTTGTTAGGATAGAAGAACGGCATGGACCAACGCTCAGGCTTGGGCGGGAACGTGCCCAGGAACAGGTATTGGGCACCGTCGGGAATATAGGGAGGCCATGGATGGCGCTCTATCGCAGGTCGATTTGCATTCATGTCGCAAAGAAATGAAAAAAAAAGCTCTCACAAACATGTTTTTCGCCAAAAAATTATCGCTTATTCCATTTTTTATTAACTTTGCAGGATAGAAAACAACACTAAATCACTAAGAATATGAAAATCAAAAACCTACTCATGCTCGCAGTTCTCTCGCTGGTGCTCTTCTCTTGCGGCACAAACGGTGACGAAATTCCTTACATGCAGAATATCGACAACCTGCCAGCCTCGGCATTAGCAGCTGTCACTGCCCAGGCAGGCGATTTCGGTATCAAGCCTGGCGATCTGCTTCAAATCAACGTATCCTCATCCAACGCCGACGCTGTCAGGCCCTTTAACAAGATTCAATATATCCCCACATATGGCAATGGCGCAACTGGTTTCAGCACCATGGGAGACCACTCGACAGTGTTTTATCTGGTTGACGACAATGGCAATATCGACTTCCCCGTTCTTGGCAAACTGCATATCACAGGGATGACTAAGAAATCTCTCGAGGATTACATCGCCTCGTTGATTTATCCTAAATATCTTACCGAAAAGCCCGAAGTGGAATGCCGTATCCAGAACTTCCGCGTCTTCTGCCTCGGCGACTTCAACCACACTGGTGTCATTCAGGCCCAGAACGGCCGCCTCAACCTGATCGAGGCTATTGCTATGAGTGGTGACCTCACTCTGCAAGGCCGCCGTGATAATATCCTGCTGATTCGTACCGATGCTAACGGTCAACGCACAATCAAGCGTATCGACATCACCAATGCCAATTTCATGACCATACCCGAGTTCAATCTGCAACAGAACGACATCCTCTATGTTGAGCCCAACAAATACAAGAAACGCTCAATATGGAGCCTGCCTCCCGTCTATGGCGCAGCGGTAAGCATCTTTGGCACAGCGATCTCGGTTGTTAACTTCGTGCTACTCTTGAGCAAGAAATAACCGTTCATTAAATACTTTAATCTCATCAAGAGGGTGTGTCATAATTCAGTTATGGCTCACCCTCTTTGCAAATCAACCGCC
>CAMJZI010000050.1 GCA_946410185.1 uncultured Porphyromonadaceae bacterium | reverse complement strand
TACACCATGACGGTGCGCCCCGACAGCAAGGTCTATGTCAACAGCAGCGGCAACGCCGGCATGGCCACTCCCGGCAGCGGAGACGTGCTCACTGGTGTCATCTCGTCGCTCATTGCTCAGAACTATCCCGCCGACTGGTCGGTGGTGCTGGGCGTGTACCTGCATGGTCTGGCCGGTGATCTGGCCGCACAAGAGCACGGCACCTATGGCATGGTGGCCAGCGACATCATCGATCACATCGGCAAAGCCATCATCGAAGTCATGAAATAGCCCGCGAGCTAACCATATCAGCGCAATTAAGGCTGTTAATCAATGATTAACAGCCTTAATTAGTACCTGAAGTGGGACTTGAACCCACACGGCCGCAATGGCCAAGGGATTTTAAGTCCCTCGTGTCTACCGATTCCACCATTCAGGCCTGCGGTATATTTTCGGGGCAAAGATACAACAATTTCATGAATTAAATGGTAAATATCATTTTTTTTCACCGTATGGGGGCTCAATAGGCTGCTGGCGCGCACCGAGCACTGTGCCTTGGAGGTGAGAGCAGGGTCAAAGCAAGTCGAGCAAGGGGATGTCGCTAGACGTATTCTGCTGGTTGTCGCGCATAGCTGCCACACGGTCGAGCAGCGCTGCAAAACGGCTGTCGGCCTTGGGGATGAAGTGGGCATAGCCTGTGTCGGCCAGGTCGTTGGTAGCCTTGTTCACGGTCATCTCGTCGGGGTCAAATGCAGGATTGTATGAGCCGCCATCGGCCTCACGGCCAACAACTGTGATGAGAAGTCCGGCGTTAACTAAGCGCTCCAGGGTCCTGTCGGCCAGCAAACCAGGTATGTCATATTCCCGCATGAGTTCGGCTCTGGTAAGCGGTGAATCATGGAGCTTGAACTTCTTGGCGGCCAGCGCCAGCACGGCAACCGCCACATTGTTGGCGTAGGTTTGGGAAATGCCGTTCACCTTGTCGCGGTGGGCATAACTGTCATAGTTCTGCCATGAGTAAGAGAGCACGACACCCGACAGGGCAATGAGCCACGACAACTGCAACCATATCAGCAACAGGGGCAGGAAGGCGAAGCTGCCATAGATGGCGTTGTACTTGGACACATAGACCTGGCCCGAGACAAAGAGCCATTGCACCACCTCGAAGAATGTTCCGCACAGCACACCGGCAAACAAGGCACCGAGGAAACGGACCTTGGTGTTGGGCACGAAATAATAGGCGGCTGTGAAGATGATCCAAGAAATCACTATGGGCATGAAGGCGAGCAAGCGGTGCATCATGGGCGAGAGCGCATTGTCGGCAAACATGACCTGGACGGCATCGCTCATAAAGATAGAGATGCCAGCCGAGCACACCATGAGGATGGGCAGCAACAGGAACAAGGTGGTGTAATCGGTGAACTTGTGCCGTAACGAGCGCTTGATGTTCACATGCCACAGATAGTTGAAGGTGTCCTCCACGTTGCTCATGAGAGAGATGAGAGTCCACAACAGGAAAATGAGTCCAATGCCGATGAATACTCCCTGCGAGGCCTGTGCCAGGTAATTATCCACATAGGCCAAAGCGCTCTCCAGCGCCTGGCGCTGTGCAGGGAAATAGCGAAACAGCTCGCTCTGCATCAGGTTCTGGAAGCCAAAACCCCGCGCGATGGCAAAGATCATCGCCAGCGCCGGAATAATCGCCAGCACCGTGTTGTAGGTGAGGGCACCTGCTCTCAACTGCAAGTCGCGGTCCATGAAGGTGCGCACGCTCAAATTGATGATTTTCAATGCTTTGACCGGCCATTCACCCTTAGTGTCGTTCCACACGCCATTAATGCAGTAACGCATGTTACGCTTGATGCGTTGCCACAAGGTGGTTGCAGATTGTTTGTTGCTGCTCATAGTCTCTCAAATCCTGTACAAAAAGCGGATTTTCTTGATTATTCCGACTGGTGTCAAACAATATTGCCATCAGAATCATCAGGAAAATCCGCCTATTAACGGTAGTTGGATCATCAATTGTTGTCGAGGGCTTCCTTGATCAGCTCAAAGATGCCATCGATGGTACCCAGACCGTTGATTGCACGGTACTTGCCCTGCTGCTCGTAGTAAGCCTTCAAGGGCGAGGTCTGGTTGTGGTAAGTGTCCAAACGCTTGCGCGCCGTCTCCTCGTTGTCGTCTGAGCGGCCGGATTGCTGTCCGCGCAGCAGGATGCGCTTGATGAGTTCGTCTTCGGGAACTTCCAGTCCCACGACGGCGTCGATCTTGGTACCGCGGTCGGCGAGCAACTGCTCGAGAGCCTCGGCCTGAGGAATAGTGCGGGGAAAGCCGTCAAAGATGACGCCCTCACGGGCATTTTCCTTGTTCTCATCCAGCACCTGTGCCAGGATGTCGATGATGAGTTCGTCGGGAACGAGCTGGCCCTGGTCGATGTAGCCCTTTGCTGTCTTCCCCAGGTCGGTGCCACGGCGGATGTTGTCGCGCAGCACGTCACCTGTCGAGATGTGGAAAAGATTGTAATGTTCGATAAGTTTATCACTTTGGGTGCCCTTACCCGAACCGGGAGCACCAAAAATTACAATGTTAAGCATGATTTTGATGGTTAAAAAATCAGAGTTAATTCTATAATATATTATAATGTCTATTGGTTATTCTCCTTTAACACATAGATGTCAGGCAGATTGCGGGCCAGACCATCGAGGTCCAGGCCATAACCCAAGATGAATTTGGAAGGAATCTCAAAGCCCACATACTCAGGTGCCTTGCCAATGGTGAGGGCTTCGGGCTTGAAGAGCAGCGAAACCATTTTCACCGACTTGGGATTGCGCTTGTCGAGTTCCTTGCGCAGCTGGGCTGCCGTCACGCCACTGTCGATGATGTCCTCGACAATGATCACGTTGCGACCCGCGATATCCTCGGACAGGCCCATGATTTCCTTAACAGTGCCTGTCGATTCCATACCCTGGTAAGACTTGAAGCGTATAAAGGTAATCTCGGCATCATGGAGGTTGCACGCCCTGAACAAGTCGGCAGCAAAAATGAAAGCGCCGTTAAGGACACACAGGAACAAAGGATTCTCGTTGGCATAGTCACGCTTGATTTCCTGGGCAAGCCGGTAAACTTGCTTGGCAATCTCTTCACGTCTGATATAAGGCTCAAACGTCAGGCCCTGATAAGTTACTTCTTCCATAATATAAATAATAGGCCACAAAGTTAGCAAAAATTCCCGGTTCCCACAACATTTAAGTCAATTATTCATTTCTTTTCGGCCGATGGAAACTAGGGATGAAAACTCTTGGAGCTTCAAGGGCGGGTATCACCTGTGCAGCATGCCAACAAATGCATAAAATACGTTAAATAGGTTACAAAAAATGCCAATCGACGCAGAAAACCTTTGCCGAGACCCAAAAAGCTCCTATCTTTGGTAAAAATCAAACCACTATGAACCGTAAGATAGCATTATACACTCTGGCCGCCATCGAGGGCATTCTCAACATCTTGATCATCGTGCTGTTTGTGATGCAGGAACTGAGTCTGACAGGCTTCCTGATCTGCATTGGCACCGTGACGCTGGTCACTGTTCTTGGCATCATCATCATTAACAATAAGACCGTATGAAGTGGCAGTTTGAGAGGTTGTGGCAGCGCTGGAACGACACAGTCAAGTTCTTTTTATGGGGCTTGACGATGGCATTGGTATGCTTTTTGCTATATCGGCTCATTGTGAATGATGACACTACACATCTGGTGCCCTTGAGCGAAAGCGGGCGTGACAGCCTGATGGCGGTGGGCCTGCCCACCGGTGTGAGCGATACACTGGTGAGGTATGATGCCTTTGATGTGCACTTCAATAGTGAGCAGGGCATTGCTAACTGTACGGTGTATGAGCTCGTCATCAACGAGCTTGACGGAACTATCGAGCGTGCTGACCAGTTTGCACAAGACCCTGGGGTGAAGGGATGCCCCGAGCCTGCCGACTATGCTGGTTGCGGCATGGATCGCGGTCATCTGGTGCCCGCGGCCGACCTCAAGTGGAATGAGACAGCCATGCGGCAATCGTTCTTGCTGACCAACGTGGGTCCGATGCACAAGGCCCTGAACGAGGGAGGCTGGTCAAAACTGGAAGAGAAAGTGCGCGAATGGACGGACCGCGACAGCGCCCTGCTGGTGTTCTCGGGACCCGTGATTGGCAACGGCGACACAACACTGGCCAGCGGACGGGTGAGGGTGCCAAGTGCTTATTACAAGATTATCATGGCACCGTGTGTGAGACCGCAACGGGTCATTGCATTTATCTATCCCAACGGGTACAGCGACGGCCGGCTGCGGGAATATGCTGTGAGTGTCGATGAGGTGGAACAGCGCACGGGACTGGACTTCTTCCCCACCCTGCCCCAAGCAGAGCAGGAGCGGCTGGAAAGCCGAGTGAACCTGGAGGCGTGGACCAATTAATCGTTAAATGTTATATGTTATATGTTTAACCAGTTGTGAAATGAAGCAATTCTTGAAAATCTGGGTGCTGGTGGCAGCAATGGTGATGGGCGGTGCCCTGCCTCCTCAAGTGACGGGTGGCGACAACGACATCACGTCGCAGTGGTGTGTTCAAGCCAAAAACAAGCACAAAAAGGATAAGAAAGACAGGAAAGAGAAGAGGAAAGCTAAGAAAAAAACAGTAAAGAAGAAAAAAACCTTTACATCGCAACTGGCGAGCGTGCCCGCCATCGGCAACACGGCCCAGGCAACCACTGTTCAGCAGCAAAGCGCCAATGCCCTGCTGGCGGTCTCCATTCCCAAGAGAGTTTCCAACCAGGTGCTGAACTATCAGGCCATCAGAGTGAACTTCAATCCGACGCTACGCATTCCCAACTGCGTAGCCTATGAATTGACGGCGACAATGGTCGATATGGCCGATGCCCCAGATCACGAATCCCGCAAGAGCTACAACTATGCCAAGGATACCGACGTCAAGTCGTGCCCCGAGAACTGGGAATACCGCGGGAGCGGTTACAGCCGTGGCCACATGGCCCCGGCGATGGACATGCGCTGGAGCAAGACGTCGATGGCCCAATGCTTCTACATGACCAACATGTGCCCCCAGGACATCAAACTCAACAACGACCACTGGCGCAATCTGGAAGAGAAAGTGCACCGCTGGGCCAAGCGCGACAAGCGACTGATGATCTACACCGGGCCCATCATGGGCAAGAAGCCCAAGATGATAGGCAAGGACAAACAGAACATCGCTGTCCCCGATGCCTTCTTCAAGGTGGTGTACGCTCCCGACAAGGGCCGTGCCATCGCCTTCATCTATCCCAATACGCCCTGTCCTGGTAGCATCAGCAAGTATGCCGTCACGGTTGCCGAGGTCGAGCGCCGCACGGGACTGACCTTCTCTAGCGCCATTCCCAAGCGCCAATGCAACATCAACGACTGGCTATAAAAACCCATCACATTAAAAACACGACAGGCAAGAATCACATTCATGGCGCTTAAATAAAAAATATGTTGTAACTTTATGGCCTTGTTTTGAACCATACTACATCAAACGTCATGAAAAGATTATTGTTGCTTGTTGCCATAGCGCTGACGGCCTTGCAGGTGTCGGCGCAAATGCAGATAGTAAAAAACGGCAAGGCCCGCGCGTCGATTGCCATCGTTGAGGACAATGCCGTGAACCGCCAGGCGGCAGCGCTGCTGAACAAGTTTGTGCAACGCATGAGCGGCACCACATTGCCCATCACCAGTGAGATTGACAAGAAAACAGGCCTTATTGTCATAGGAGAAACCACCAGTGAGGTGACCGAGGACGGTTTTGTCATCAATTGCAACGGCAATATGCTGAGAATCAAGACCGGCGGCGGCAAGGGCGCACTGTATGGAGTGGTGACGTTATTGGAGAACGAATGGGGAGTGCACTACTATGCGGCCGATGCCTGGATCGTGGTCCAGAGCACTCACCTCACCGTCACAAACCAGCACCACGCCGAGTCCCCGTCGTTCCGTTATCGACAGACACAGACCTACAGCACCGAGGATCCCGATTATGTGGCTTTCTACAGATTGAAGGAGCCCAAAGAAATCTTTGCGGCAAACATGTGGGTCCACACCTTTAACCAGATTTTGCCCGCTGCCGTCTATGGCAAGGCACATCCCGAGTACTACTCTTTCTTTAACGGTGTGCGCCACCCTGGCGCCCACAGCCAGTGGTGCCTGACCAATCCCGAGGTCTTTGAGCTGGCAGCGGCCAAGATTGACAGCATTTTCAAGGCCAATCCCGGCATGAAGCTCATCTCGGTGAGCCAGAATGACGGCAACAACACGCAATGTGCCTGCCCCGAGTGCAAAGCCGTGGACGAGTATGAGGGTTCGCCATCGGGCAACCTGGTCCGCTTCATGAACAAGTTGGCAAAACGTTTCCCGGACAAGGAATTCTCCACGCTTGCCTACCTGTACAGCATGCAGCCTCCCAAGCACACCAAACCCCTGCCCAACGTCAACATCATGCTGTGCAGCATTGACAGCAAGCGCGAAGTGCCCTTGACCGAGAACGCCAGCGGACGCGACTTCATGCGCGCGCTGACGGGTTGGGGCAAAATATCGGACAACATCTTTGTGTGGGACTACGGCATCAACTTCGACAACCTGGTAACGCCATTTCCCAACTTCCATGTGCTGCAGCCCAATATGCAGCTGTTCAAGCAGAACCATGCCACGATGCTGTTTGAGCAAGTGGCAGGCTTCAGGGGGGTGGACTTCAGCGAGCTGCGGGCCTACATGATTTCCAAACTGATGTGGAACGTCGATGCCGATGCCGACAGCCTGATGCAGACGTTCCTGAATGGCTACTACGGCCAGGCGGCGCCCTATCTGTACCGCTACCTGAAGATGCGCGAGGGCGCGTTGCTGGGCAGTGGCAAGGACCTGTGGATCTATGACTCGCCCGTGTCACACAAGGACGGCATGCTGCGACCTTATCTGCTGGCACAGTATGATGCCCTGTTTGACCAGGCCGAGGCTGCAGTGTCGACCGATGAGACGCTGCTCAAGCGCGTCTATGCTGCCCGACTGCAGCAACAGTACAGCAAGCTGGAACTGGAGCGCACCTCGACCGGAGGCAACCGTGAGGAACGCATCCGCGAGGTGGAGCTGTTCCGCCAACGCGGCAATGAAGCGGGCATCAAGTCGTTGACCGAGCGCCAGAACTCGGTGGACGACTACTGTGACCAGTACCTCCAGCGCTACCTGCCCGGCGTCGGCGACAACCTGGCTCTGGGTGCCCCTGTGGCCTACAAGAACCTGCCGGAATACCGTTTCGTGCCCATTTCGGCCACTGCCCTGACCGACGGGTTGTTCGGTGGAGCGACCTATGGCGAGAGTTGGGTTGGCTGGGTCGGTGAAGATGCCGAACTGGTCGTTGACTTGGGTGAAGAGAAACAGTTCACGACCGTGCGAACCGACTGCCTGCACAACCTGGGGGCCTGGATTTTCCTGCCTAAGAGCGTCTCCTATGCCATCTCCAGCGACAACGAGCACTTTACCGAAATCGGCACCTTCTCCTTTGAAGAAGACAGGGACATGTCTCCCAAGTACCGCTGGGCAACCGTCACGCTGCCCCAACCCATCAGTGCCCGCTATGTCAAGGTGAACCTGAAGACCATCGGGGCCTGCCCCGACTGGCACTTCGGCGTGGGCTATGACGGCTATTACTTTATCGACGAAATCCAAGTGAAGTAAAATGCATCGGTAAATCCATGTTTTTGTGTACCTTTGCAGCAACAATATGTCAAGCAAGAAACCGATATGAGAAAACACTTGATTTACAGCTTGTTGATGGCAACCCTTGCGCTCGCTGGATGCCGGGGCGGCAATCAGCAAGCCGATGAGAGGGCTCAGGTGGACTCGTTCTACAAGAGCGCCTATAATGACGGCAAGACCGTGCAGGAGCAGTCCAAATCGCAGGAGGGAAAGGACTACAAGTCAACGGGCGACGCATCGTTGCTCGACGTGTCGCTGCCCGAACGGCTCGACAACCAGACGGTGCACTATCGCGCCATAACCGTCTATTTCAACAAGTATTATCGCGTGCCCAACTGTGTGGCTTATGAGCTGACCAACACCATGACGTCGATGGCCGACTCGCGCGATGCCGAGAACCGCGCCAACTATAAGTTTGAACGCGACCACGACGTGAAGGGTTGCCCTGACTGGTGGGAATACAAGGAGAGTGGTTACACACGCGGCCACATGGCTCCGGCGATGGATATGCGATGGAACAAGACCGCGATGGAACAGTGCTTCTTGATGACCAACATCTGCCCCCAGCTCGACGAGATGAACGACGGCGAGTGGCGCCATGTCGAGGAAGCGGTGCACAAGTGGTCACGCACGGCTGGACGACTCATCGTGTTCACGGGTCCCATCTTCTCCAATAACATGCAGCGCATTGGCAAACACGGCGACATTGCCGTTCCCGAGCGCTTCTTCAAGGTGGTGTACTCGCCCAAGCAGAACCGCGCTATCGCCTTTGTGATGGAAAACAAGAAAATGCCCAACAGCTGGACCAATTACGCCACCACCATCGACAAGGTGGAAGCCCTCACGGGATATGATTTCCTAGCCTCGCTCGAGGATAGCGTCGAGAATGTCATCGAGAGCAAGCAGAATATCAAGGACTGGCCCGCATATTACCCACGCCGATGAATATCACAGAATTAACCAGTCTCACAGACGACACCATCTGTGCCATCTCGACTCCCCAGGGCCGAGGCGGCATCGCTGTTATCCGCATGAGCGGCCCGCAAGCGCTCGAGATCGTGCAGCGCCGATGGCAGGGCAAGAATCTTGCCGATATGACATCCCACACCGTGCACTTGGGCCACTTGATGGACAGTCACGGCGAAGTCCTTGACCAAGCGTTACTGACCATCTACCGCGCCCCCAACTCATTTACGGGCGAGGACGTGGTGGAACTGTCTTGCCACGGTTCAACGTGGATTCAGCAGCAAGTGGTACAGACACTTATCGATGCTGGCTGTCGCCATGCCACGGCTGGCGAGTTCACACGCCGTGCCTTTGCCAACGGTCGCATGGACCTGTCGCAAGCCGAGGCGGTCGCCGATGTCATCGAGGCGCAGTCACGTGCGGCCCACCATGTTGCCATGAACCAAATGCGGGGCCGCTACAGCGACGAACTGAAGGGATTACGCGACAAATTGCTGCACTTTGTGGCGCTCATCGAGCTGGAACTGGACTTCAGCGAAGAGGATGTGACCTTTGCCGAGCGCAGCGAGGTGACCACTCTGGCGCACGAGATTCACGACCTGATTAGCCGACTGGCCGACAGTTACCGCGACGGCAACGCGATCCGCAACGGCATGCCCGTAGCCATCGTGGGCCAGACCAATGCCGGCAAATCCACCCTGCTCAACGCCCTGCTGCGTGACGACCGCGCCCTGGTGAGCAACATCCACGGCACCACACGCGACACCATCGAGGACACCGTGATGATGGGAGGCACCCTGTACCGTTTCATCGACACGGCAGGCATCCGTCAGTCTAACGATGCCGTCGAGCGGATGGGCATCGAGCGGACCTGGCAAGCCATTGACAAGGCTAACGTCGTGCTCTGGGTTGTCGATGTCACCAGTGCCGACACCAGCATGGCCCACGATATCTTGACACGCTGCAGCGGCAAAGCCTTGATCGCCATACTCAACAAAACCGACCTTGACGACGATGTTGCCGCAAGGAGTGAACTCAACCACCTGCTACCCGAGGGCACGCCAGTCGTTGCCATCAGCGCCAAGAGCGAGAGTGACATCGAAGGGCTGCGCGACCTCATTGTCAAGACAGCCGCCCTGCCCGACGTGAACGCCGATGCCGTCATTGTCACCAATGCCCGCCACTACCAAGCGTTGACGCGCGCCCGCGATGCCATCGCCCGCGCTATCGACGGCCTGGACAGCGGACTGAGCAGTGATCTTCTCGGCCAGGACATCCGCGAGTGCCTCCACTGGCTGGGCGAGATCACTGGCGAAATCACCACCGACCACATCCTCGGTGAAATCTTCGCCCACTTCTGCGTGGGCAAGTAATTTCGGTATTTTCGTAGGTTTTCAACAAAAACATTTGCTCTTCATATTGGGACCTTATGGATATTTTGGGGCGAAATGGACCATCTTATGAATACTTTGTTGTAAATTTGCAGTCCTTGTATCAATACTATAACACTCTGACAGAAAAGTCTATGTCCATGACGATACAATACCAATATCCATTGCTCAAGCACAACACCTTTGGGATGGATGTCAAGGCTGAGCAGTTCATCACCTATGACACAGTGGATGAGCTGGTAGCGGTTTTGGCAACATTACGAGGCAGCGCGAAGCGGATCTTACACATCGGTTCAGGAAGCAACCTGCTGTTTACCAGTGACTTTGATGGCGTTATACTGCATTCCAATATCAAGTTTATCGAGTATGTTTCCCACGACAGCCAGGAAGTGCTTGTCAGGGCAGGGTCGGGTGTTGTGTGGGATGACTTGTGTGCCGAGATGGCCCGTAACAATTATTATGGCAGCGAGAATCTCTCCTACATTCCTGGAGAAGTAGGTGCCGCCGCTGTTCAGAATATAGGAGCCTATGGCGTGGAGTTGGAATCTATCATCCAAGAGGTGGAAACGATTGAAGTCGCTACCGGCAAACCCAGGTTTTTTCAAGCATCGGAGTGTGCATATGGCTATCGCGACAGCATTTTCAAGAACAGTCTGCATGGCCAATACATAGTTACCGCGGTCGTTTTTCGCCTCTCGGTCATTCCTGTCGTCCATCTGGACTACGGACAACTTCAGGATCTGCGTGGCCAAGAGCCAACACCCACGGCCCAGGCCATCCGTGACGCGGTGATTGCGATTCGCCGTTCCAAGCTACCCGAGCCCGACGAGCTGGGTAGCGCCGGCAGTTTCTTCAAGAATCCGGTGGTGCCGCTAGCGGTTTACCAAGACATCGCCGCCAGCTACACCGATGTACCCCATTATGTCGTTGACGAGGAGCACATCAAGATACCAGCCGCATGGCTCATCGACCAGTGCGGATGGAAGGGCAAGCGACATGGAGGGGCTGCCGTCTATGAGAAGCAACCCTTGATTCTGGTCAACAATGGCCAGGCAACGCCGAGAGACATCATCGAGCTGGCTGCCCAAATCCAGCAGAGTGTCCACAACAAGTTCGGCATACACATTCACCCAGAAGTCAACTACATCTAATACAACCAAAAACCAAAACGATATGGCATCATTTTTAGTCGAAGGTAATCACCGGCTGCACGGCGAGATTACCCCCCAGGGAGCCAAGAATGAAGCGTTAGAAGTGATATGTGCAACACTGCTGACGCAGGACGAAGTGATTATCGAGAATGTCCCTGACATTCTCGACGTGAATAACCTCATCAAACTGCTCGGCGAAATGGGTGTTGAGGTCAAGCCAACGGGCCAGAACGGCTATAGTTTCAAGGCTGAACACATCAACACCGATTTTATCGAGAGCCAGACCTTTATGGACGAATGCGCCAAACTGCGCGGCTCGGTGATGCTGATTGGGCCGCTGCTCAGCAGATTCGGCAAGATGCTGTATGCCAACCCCGGTGGAGACAAGATTGGCCGCCGCCGTCTGGACACCCACTTCAAGGGCATCAGCATGCTGGGGGCGACTTTCAAGTTCAACGAGGAGAAGAAAGCCTATCAGTTCGAGACATCGGGTCGTCTGGAAGGCACCTACATGCTGCTGGACGAGGCCTCGGTGACCGGCACAGCCAATATCGTGATGGCGGCTGTGATGGCCAAGGGCAAGACGACGATATATAATGCGGCATGCGAGCCCTACATCCAGCAGTTGTGCCGCATGCTCAACCAGATGGGTGCCCGCATCACGGGCATCGCCTCCAACCTGTTGACCATCGAGGGCGTGGAGGAGTTGCATGGCGCACGACACCGCATCTTGCCCGACATGATTGAGGTGGGCAGCTTTATCGGCATGGCAGCCATGACGGGCAGCGAACTGACCATCAAGGAGGTATCCTGGGAAAACCTGGGCATCATTCCCGAGAGTTTCCGTCGCCTGGGATTACGGTTGGAAAAACGAGGTGACGACTTGTTCATCCCGCGACAAGAGCATTACCAGATTGAGAGTTTCCTGGACGGATCAATCTTGACGCTGGCCGACGCCATCTGGCCAGGATTGACCCCTGACCTGCTGAGTGTGCTGCTGGTGGTAGCGACACAGGCCAACGGCAGCATCCTGATTCATCAAAAGATGTTTGAGAGCCGCCTGTTCTTTGTGGATAAACTGATTGACATGGGTGCCCAGATCATCTTGTGCGACCCCCACCGCGCTGTTGTCATTGGCCATGACCACCGCATCCGCCTGAGGGCCAAAAGACTGGTATCGCCCGACATCCGCGCTGGTATCGCCATGCTGATAGCCGCCATGAGTGC
>CAMJZI010000049.1 GCA_946410185.1 uncultured Porphyromonadaceae bacterium | reverse complement strand
CATCGCAAAACTCTTTACCGACGAATTTTGGGGTACGCGTTGACGAAGTCAGGTGCACCTGAACCAAGCCCTCAGCACCCTGTCGGGTGGCGAGTTGCAACGCTTGAAAATGGCGTCATGCCTCAAGCAGTACACGATGCCCGTCGAGGACGGTGGACAACGTGGCGTGTTCGTCATTGACGAGCCCACTGACGGCCTCCACCTGAAGGATGTGCGACACCTGATTAACCTGTTCGAGCAGATGGTAGAGATGGGCAATACAGTCTATGTGATCGAGCACAACACCGACGTTATCAAGGCTGCCGACCACGTCATCGAACTCGGTCCCGGTGCGGGCGACATGGGCGGCACCATCATCTACCAGGGCACCCCGCGCGGCATGCTCGACTGTCCCCAGTCCGTCACCGCCCCCTACCTCACTACAACTCCCCTTCAAAAAGGTTTCTAGATAATCTAGAGATTCCATAAACACATAGTGGCCCTTTGAGATTGCAAATTTTTGGGAAAAGTGGATTCTAAGAAACTTTTTTGTACCTTTGTCGTTTGGTATGGAAGAGGAATTTGATATCAGACGGGAGTCGTTGAAGACCGATCAGGACTTTGAACGGGCGTTGAGGCCCGTGAGGTTTGAGGACTTTGCCGGGCAGGACAAGATTATTGAGAACCTGCGCGTGTTTGTCGCCGCTGCCAAGTTGCGCGGCGAGTCGCTGGACCACGTGCTGTTCCACGGCCCTCCTGGCCTGGGCAAGACGACGTTGAGCAACATCATCGCCAATGAGCTGGGCGTAGGTTTCAAGGTGACGTCGGGTCCCGTGCTCGACAAGCCGGGTGATCTGGCCGGCTTGCTCACATCGCTCGATGAGAACGACGTGCTGTTCATCGACGAGATTCACCGCCTGAGCCCCATCGTCGAGGAGTACCTGTATAGCGCGATGGAGGACTACCGCATCGACATCATGATTGACAAGGGCCCGGGGGCGCGCTCGGTTCAGCTGACGTTGGCCCCATTCACCCTCATCGGCGCGACCACCCGCAGCGGTCTGCTGACATCGCCGTTGCGAGCCCGTTTTGGCATCAACTGCCACCTGGAATACTATGATCACAAGGTGCTGGAGGGCATCATCCGCCGCTCGGCACGCCTGCTGAACGTGCCCATCGACGACAAGGCGGCCACCGAGATTGCCCTGCGCAGCCGCGGCACGCCCCGTATCGCCAACTCGCTGCTGCGCCGCGTGCGCGACTTTGCTCAGGTGAAGGGCAGCGGCCGCATCGACCTGGACATCGCGCGCTATGCCCTGGAAGCGCTGAACATCGACAAATACGGCCTCGACGAGATTGACAACAAGATTCTGCTGACCATCATCGACAAGTTTGGTGGCGGCCCTGTGGGCCTGAACACCATCGCCACGGCCATGAACGAGGATCCCGGCACCATCGAGGAGGTGTACGAGCCATACCTGATCAAGGAAGGCTTCATCAACCGGACGCCCCGCGGCCGCGAGGCCACCACGCTGGCCTACAACCACCTGAAACGTGAACGCCCCGGTGAAGTGGGCAGCATTTTTAGATAGGAAGAGATATTATTGTGACTATATCAAAGCTATAGGAACTATAGGAGAAGATTATGGCTAACCTGAAATCACTGGCAAAAGACACTGCCATCTATGGCCTGAGCAGTATCGTCGGACGCTTTCTGAACTACCTGCTCGTGCCACTCTATACCGCCAAAATGTCGGCCGAATCGGGCGGCTACGGCGTCATCACCAACGTATATGCCTATGTAGCGCTGCTGCTCGTCATCCTCACCTACGGCATGGAAACGACCTTTTTCCGCTTTGCCAACAAGAGCGAGGAGAACCCCGATACCGTCTATAGCACGACACTCATCAGCGTGGGCACCACCTCGCTGCTGTTTGTACTGATGGTGCTGGCCTTTTTGCCCGGCATCGCCGGCTGGATGGGCTATAGTGCTCACCCCGAATATGTGTGGGTGATGGCAGTGGTTGTGGCGCTTGATGCCTTCCAGTGCATCCCGTTTGCCTACCTGCGCTACCAGCGCCGCCCGTGGAAGTTTGCCGCCCTGAAGCTGCTATTCATTTTCCTGAACATCGGGCTCAACCTGCTGTATTACATCGTCCTGCCAGCGCTGTACAAGAGTTACCCCGCTGCCATTGGCAAGATCTACGCCCCCAGCGTGGGCGTGGGTTATGCCTTCTTCATCAACCTGTTCTGCACGGGCCTCATCACCTTCTTCTTCTGGAAAGAACTGGCATGCATCAAATACAGGTTTGACTGGTCCCTGTTAAAACGCATGCTCTCCTATGCCTGGCCCATCCTGGTGCTGGGCATCGCAGGCATCCTTAACCAGACGTTCGACAAGATGATGTTTCCCAAGATCTACGGCGACCAACCCGACACCCAGTCGCAGCTGGGCATCTATGGCGCGGCGGTGAAGATTGCCATGATCATGGCACTGATTACCCAAGCCTTCCGATATGCTTACGAACCGTTTGTCTTTGGCAAGAGCAACGACAAGGACAGCCGCGAGACCTATGCCCAGGCGATGCGCTACTTTATCATCTTCACGCTGCTGGCCTTCCTGGCTGTGATGGCGTGGATCGACGTATTCAAGTACATCATCGCGCCCGACTACTGGTCGGGCCTCAAGGTTGTGCCCATCGTCATGGCCGCCGAGATCATGATGGGTGTTTACTTCAACCTGTCGTTCTGGTACAAGTTGATTGATAAAACCATCTGGGGGGCCTGGTTCTCGGGCATCGGCTGTGCCGTGCTCATCCTTGTCAACGTGCTGTTCGTGCCCAAGTATGGCTACATGGCCTGCGCCTGGGGAGGCGTTGCCGGCTATGGCACAGCGATGGTGCTCAGCTACCTGGTGGGACAGAAGCACTACCCCATCAAGTACCCGATGCGTGACATTCTGGTATATGTCGTCGTGTCGGCCATCCTGTTTACCGCTATGATGCTGCCGCTTGAGAATATGTGGCTTGCACTGGCCTACCGCACCGTGCTACTGCTGCTCTTCGTCGGCTTTGTTTACCGTAAGGAGCACCTGGGTCCGATGCTTGCCAAACTGCCCGTCATTGGACGCCTGTTCAAGTAAGAATAGCCAATTTGCTCATCTTTGGTGCCATAGTGCACAGTCGTAAACACTGAGGGGGCAGGAGGCCCTCAAACAACAATTATCGGGAGCCCACAAAGTGTGGGTTCCCGATAATTGTTGACAGTTTCATTCCCCGGCAATAGCCGAGGAAGAACTTAAAAAATCTTATTGAGCAGGACCATAAAGGATAATGCTGATGATTTCATTGACATCGGCAATGTTTACCTCGGAGTTCTTGTCAACATCGGCGCGGCCCTCATAGACATCAGGCTTGCCAAGGATAACACCGACCACGCAATTCACGTCGGCAATGTTCACCTCACCGTTACCATCAACGTCACCACGCATGTAGCCGCTCTCGGGATAGGGATCCTCGTCAAAAGCGATGGGCAGGAACTCAACAGTGCCCTTGTAATCGGTAACAAAGCCCCAAACGGTGTGCTCTTGGCCATCAACGGGAACTTGAACAACATTGTTGAATTGATTGTACAGAACCATGTCGCCAGTGGGATCGGTCATGACAAAGGTTCTGTCATTAGAACCCTCGGCAATCGTTACTTCGGTAATCTTGAAGTACTTGTAGATATCGCTCTGCTGAATGTCCTCAATTCTGATTTCCTCAGCCTTAACAATGGTGCTTTCACCGTTCTTCACAAAGTTATCAATGGGAGTGATCTGCTTATTGCCATTAAATTCGGTCCAGCAGCAGATGGCATCCTTAATCAGGTCACCATTGGTGAAGGTAGCATCCAGCGAACCATAGACGAGGCCATAGGTGCCCTCAACGTCCAGCACATACAGGTAACTGCCGCTCTGATGGATGGTCTTCAACGGAGTGGTGAAGTGGGCCTGTTTGCCCTTTGCAACCAGGGTGTAAAGTTCCTCGATGCTGGCAACATCTACGGGGAGGGGGTCCTCACCGCCTTCAGATTCAAACTTGGTGGGCAACAGCTGGAAAATCACGTCACCCTGTCCGCCCTTCTGATAAGCGGCAACGATACCATAGACATTGTAAGGAACGGTCAGGTCATCAGGCACAGGCGTGTGGAATGTACCGTTAAAGATAGGACAGGTCTCACCATTCTCGGCGGTAAGGGTTCCATTGTTACCATCGGCTGTAACCATGACGTCCTCGATAACCACATAATGTGCCCACATGGGACCAGCTACCTGAGCAGGAGTAATCACTTCGGCTTCTACATCCTCGGTGCCAACGACATCATTGAAGCCAACCGGGTTCTTGATTTCGGGCATTGAATTATAAGTCGTCTTGAGACCACCATAACCGCCGGGGATTACATCACCCTGCTTGTAGCTCTTGCCAGCGATCTCGCCGTAAACAAGACCATAGCCAGTAGCGTCCTTGATATACAGGTTGATACCAGACCTCCACAGCACAGTAGCATTATAGGTCAAAGTCACGTTGGTGTTGTCGGCAGTGTTGAACAAGTCATTCAAGCCGAACATCTCATCCGAGAAATTGAACCTGGCGGTTGCCACCGAACTGGTTTTACCATCCTTAGCAGCAATGGCCTTAACCACGGTGTTCTCGCTGATGGTGAAGGCGTTGGTATACTGCTGTGAGCTCTCGGTGGGTTCACTATCATCAAGGGTGTAGTAAATCTTTGCACCTTCGGTAGAACTGGTGATCGTCACATTGACGGGATCACGGAATGTGCCACCGGCAGGGCTGATTGTGGGAGCGGAGATGCCGTCGCCCGATACGGTGAAGACAATCTCAGTAGCACGCACCTGATTGGACTCGGCAGTGAACGTAACCGTCTCGGCAGAACCAATCCAAGTACCCTTAACGCCATCAGGCTCAAAGGTATAGCCGTCCTGTTCAGCGAAGCAACCAGGGCCATACTTCTCGGTGCCTTTTGCAGTGCAGGTAAACTCGATCTTGGTGATTTTACCCACCGAGGAGGTGATGGTCGTTACCGAGTTTTTTGCAAAACGGTACTGAGCAGCATTAAAGGCGCCAACGGTCGTAGCCACCTTTATGCCATCCTTCTCCATTTCATCGGGAGCATTGGCCGTGTCGTTATGGCCGGCAGGACTGCCCGGCGTAAAGGTGATAACGGTCTCACCCCAAACGGTTGTGGCCAACAGACACAAAGTTAATAAAGTAAAGAATTTCTTCATTGCAATGAATTTATTAAATGGTTAATAATGATAGGTTCGACATGACTAAAATTTGACAAAGATACTCTTTTTTCCCAACATGGCAATCCTTTTGCCTTTAAAATTTTGCCGATGGCAAAAAAACAAAAAAAGTGGTGCCATCAAGACCCGTTTCTCAATAATTTGTTCTAACTTTGTAGGTTGTGCGGTTTTCTCTCACTGCAGGATGCCAGGATTACCAGGCAGACATTACAACGAGCCAAGCAGCATCAATTATAATCACATAAAATATCACCAAATCATCATTATGGCAGAAGAAATCTTTAATCAAGAGGAAACAAACAACCAGCCGCAGCGCAAGGAAGTTTCTCCCGAGAAGCTCAAAGCCCTGCAGGTGGCCATGGATAAAATCGGCAAGACCTTTGGCAGCGGGTCGATCATGAAACTTGGCGACGACCACATCGAGGACATCGAGGTCATCCCCACCGGCTCGATTGGCCTGGACAACGCGCTGGGCGTGGGCGGTTATCCCCGCGGCCGCATTATCGAGATCTACGGCCCCGAGTCGTCGGGTAAGACCACTCTGGCGATTCACGCCATCGCCGAGGCCCAGAAGATGGGCGGCATCGCCGCCATCATCGACGCTGAGCACGCCTTTGACCGCTTCTATGCCGAGTCGCTGGGTGTTGACGTGAACAACCTGTGGATCTCACAGCCCGACAACGGAGAGCAAGCCCTGGAGATTGCCGACCAGCTCATCCGCAGCAGCGCTATCGACATCATTGTCATCGACAGCGTCGCCGCACTCACCCCCAAGGCCGAAATCGAAGGCGAGATGGGCGAAAGCAAGATGGGGTTGCAGGCCCGCCTGATGAGCCAGGCCCTGAGGAAACTCACCGCCACCATCAGCCGCACCAACACGTGTTGTATCTTCATCAACCAGCTGCGCGAGAAGCTGGGCGTGATGTTTGGCAATCCCGAGACCACAACTGGCGGCAACGCGTTGAAGTTCTACAGCAGCGTGCGCCTCGACATCCGCCGCATCGGCCAAATCAAGGACGGCGAGCAGGTGACCGGCAGCCTCACACGTGTCAAAGTTGTCAAGAACAAGGTGGCTCCCCCCTTCCGCAAGACCGAGTTTGAAATCCGATTTGGCGAGGGCATCAGCAAGGTGGGCGAGATTATCGACCTGGGCGTAGAGTTCGGCATTGTCAAGAAGAGCGGTGCATGGTTCTCCTACGAGGGCACCAAACTGGGGCAGGGTCGCGATGCCGCCAAGCAGATGGTGACTGACAACCCCGAGTTGGCCGAGGAGCTTGAAGCCAAGATCAAGGAGGCCATGAAGGCCAAGTAAGCCCATCCTTCACAGGGTTAACGACAATAAAAGCAAGAAGGACAATTTATGTTGCTGTCACACAACATTTTGTCCTTCTTGCTTTTCTTGTTGTCAAAAATTAACCCGGGGGTGATCCGCTAGAGGTTGAATTTGCTCTTCAGGGTCTCGACCATGTCGAGTTTTTCCCAGGGGAAGAGTTCGACCTCAACGTCGCGCGTCTCATTATAGAGCGACTCGAAGTGCTTCATCACCTTCTCGCACTTGCGGCCCATGTGACCATAGGCAGCTGTCTCGGTATAGATGGGTTGCAGCAGGTTCAGTCGTTCGATAATGGCCTTGGGACGCATACTGAATTCTTCCATGTCCTTAAGGACGGCAGCCACCTCGGGATCGCCCATGTCCACATGGCTGGTGCCATAAGTGTTAATGTAGAAGCTGACGGGCTCGGCACGGCCGATGGCATAAGCCACCTGCACGAGCACCTTGTCGGCGATGCCGGCAGCCACGATGTTCTTGGCAATGTGACGACAGGCGTAGGCGGCGCTACGATCCACCTTGCTGGGATCCTTGCCACTGAAGGCGCCACCACCGTGAGCCCCTCGTCCACCATAAGTGTCCACTATAATCTTGCGGCCCGTGAGTCCCGTGTCGCCATGTGGTCCACCGATGACAAACTTGCCAGTGGGGTTGACAAAGACCTCGGTCGTGTCCTTGTCATACATGGCACGGATGTCCTCGCTATAGTGTGCAAGCGTCCTCGGGATGAGGATGTCGCGAACATCTTCCTTGATGCGTGTCTGGTCCACGTCATCGTCGTGCTGGGTGCTCACCACAATCGTGTGGATGCGCACGGGACGGCGGGTCTCGCCATCATACTCGACGGTCACCTGTGCTTTGCTGTCGGGACGCAAGTAGGGCATCAACTCGGCATGGTGATGACGAATGTCGGCCAACTCACGCATGAGCGCATGGGCCAAGTCCAGAGTCAACGGCATCAGATCGGGGGTCTCATTGCAGGCATATCCAAACATCATGCCCTGGTCGCCAGCGCCCTGGTCGGTGGTGTTATCCTCGGCTTGGCGCACTCCCTGGGCGATGTCTCCGCTCTGCTCGTGCACGCTGTTGAGAATGCCGCACGAGTTGGCATCGAACTGGTACTCACTCTTGGTGTAGCCGATCTTCTCGATCATCTCCCGAGCGGTGCGCTGGAGGTCGATGTAAACGTTGGTGGTCACCTCGCCAGCAATGATGACCTGACCGGTGGTCACGAGCGTCTCGCAAGCCACATGGGCCTGCGGGTCAAAGGCGAGAAATTTGTCCAAAATGGCATCGCTGATCTGGTCAGCGACTTTGTCGGGATGTCCTTCCGAGACGCTCTCCGACGTGAATAAATAATTCTTTCTGTTCATTGTCATACAAAAAAAACATTCATTTCTGGTGGAAAATGAATGCTAAATGGGAATCAAAAACAAGCTTGTTGTTGATTGCATTTTAGCATTTTTTCAAGTGGTTGCAAGCAGCCCAAATTCCACTGTTAGTATCTGTTACTTAAAATTGTGACTGCAAAGGTACAACAAAGTTTCCACTGGCTGTACTCTGCAGGTCGGTTTTTAAGATTTATTTAACTTAACGCAGTCTCAAGTTTAGCCATTCAGCGAGAAGACTAGAAGCCGAATCTTACACTAAGGCACTAAGTGCGAGTCCCTTGCGAGCAAAAAAATAATCCTTAGTGACTTTGGTGGCGTGAGACATAGTAACGAGCGTTTGTGGCGATGAGTTATGGGCCCCAAAGACCGCTTAGTCCTCGGACAACTGGTAAAAAAACGAGTAGCCTTATTCGACATCGCCAGGCACAGGTTCATCGACATCGCGATGTGAGGCCGTGAAGGTGCCTTTCTTGTCGTGGGCAAAGCTCTCGTAATCGGCGACAAATGTCGCATGGTCGGCATCAGGCAGCAACTCGTCCCTGAACCAGATGTGTGACTTGTCGCGGCAATAGTTAGTCTTTCCCAACACCTCAAAGGTGGCAGGATCGGCGCCGGCGATCAATCGTTCCTCATACCACACGTGGGACTTGTCGATATTAAAGTTAGTGTTCTCAATCGATCTAAACGTGGACGGATCGGCACCCTCAATCATTCTCTTAAAGTACCACACGTGGGACTTGTCACGATAATAGAAGACGTTGGCCATCGTTTCGAAGGTGGCAGGGTCGGCCTCGGCCAGCACCACGCCATCCATGTAGACATGATTCTTGTCCACGGCATAATCTCTATTCACAACCTCAAACGTGGCCATGTCAACACCATCAAGCCGCAACGAATCATAATAAACGCACCGCGAGTCTTTGGCCCAAACGTCGTTGTCTTGCCAGTTGATGGTTTTGAACGATGGCATATCGACCACATGCAAGGGCTTGGTCATGTAGTAATAGTCGTTCTTGTCACAGTAAAGCGGATATCGCTTGGCCCGTACCGTGGCCACATCAACGCCTGGCACCGGGGTTGCCTCGAAATACACCCGCTTGCTGTCGTGTCCCAGCCAGTCGCTCACTTGTTTAAAGGTTACAGGATCGGCGCCAGGCAACGTGTCGCAGCGCGTCCCGAAACTGAAAGTCCAGTAGCTGCGCACCACCACATCGTCCTGCACCTCATATTTCGGCCGTCCACAGGCCGTGAGCATCAACATCGGCAAGCATGCCAACAAAAGCTTCTTCATACCAAACTCATTGAAGTTTACATTCACTTGCAAATGTAGTAAACATTTTTCACACCTGCAAGCACACACCAACTGAAAACAGAGACCAAAACTGAAATGAATTACGCTTTTGTGCACTACTTGCACTAATTTTTATTACCTTTGCACTCCATTAGATGACTCACGAGCAATGATTGAGGCAAGAAACATAGTCAAGCGTTACGGCAACCTGGAGGTGTTGCGGGGTGTTGACCTCGACATCAGCCAGGGCGAGATTGTGTCGATTGTGGGACCCAGCGGTGCCGGCAAGACCACTTTGCTGCAGATTATCGGCACCCTGGACACGCCCCAGCAGGGCGAGGTGAGATACGACGGCAAGAACGTGCTCACGCTCAAGGACCGTGAGCTGGCTCGATTCAGGAACCGCAACATTGGTTTTGTGTTCCAGTTCCACCAGCTGCTGCCCGAGTTTACCATGCTCGAGAACGTCGCCATTCCAGCCCTGCTTGGCGGAGATGCGCGCGACAATGCTTATGCCCGGGCGCGCCAACTGCTCGAACGCATGCATCTGGGCGACCGTCTGGACCACAAGCCGTCGCAGCTGAGCGGCGGCGAGTGCCAACGCGTGGCCGTTGCCCGTGCCCTAATCAACAGCCCCAAGGTGATTCTTGCCGATGAGCCTTCGGGCAGTCTTGACAGCCAGAACAAGCAGGAGCTGCACCGCCTGTTCTTTGACCTGCGCGACGAACTGGGCCAGACCTTTATCATTGTCACACACGACGAGGGCCTCGCTGCCCAAGCCGACCGCACGTTGCACATGCGTGATGGACTGATTGTTGACCAAACCACACGCCACGCTACACGATGAAGAACGCCCTGCGACATCTGCCCATCATGCTGCTGGCAACTGTCCTGCTGCTGGTATCTTGCGACAAGCAGGACGATATCGACCGCGCCTACACTGACTATCGCTATGACATCGTGACCTATCTGGGTCAGAATGCCACTGGGGCGGTGTTTGAGTATCTGGGACATGGCGACTCGGCCGCAGTCAAGTTACAGTCCGCCGTCAGCCTCAGCGATGTCAAGATCGATCAGCGGGTGCTGTTGCGTTACGACTTCGCGGGTGCATCGAACGGCGGTGCCAGCCGGATGATCGACGTGTTTGGCTGCAACGCCATCATCAACGACTCGCTGCGCATGTCTGACCTGCTGCCCGACAGCCTGCCCCGTCATCAAGTGAAGCTGCGCAGCCTGTGGCGGACCGGTCCCTATATGAACCTGCACTGCCAAGTGGAGTACACCGGCAAGGCTCGAACCCTTATGCTCGTAGCCGATGAGAAGACCCTCAACGACGACACGGTGTATTGCTACCTGGTGCATGGCCTCAGGGGCGAGAGTGGCACCTTTTGGCGCGACTGCTATGCGTCGTTCAACGTGGGCGCCCTGTGGAAGAAGCCCTCGCTGCGCTGCATGCGGGTGATTCTTAATGACCTGACATTTCCTGACACCGAGTATTACGATTTCATTAAATAATCATTTTTAACACATTCATAATTAAAACATTATGGCAAACGAAAATCAGAACCAACAACAAATTAAAATTGAAATTCCCAAGGAAGAACTGCAAGGTCGCTACGCTAACATGGCAATGATTGCCCATGGTCCCAACGACTTTTTCATTGATATGATTCTGCGCGGACCCAATATGCCGCAGGCACGTGTACAGAGCCGCATCATCATGGCTCCCCAGCACGCCAAGGAACTCATGCTCGCCCTGCAGGACAACATCCACCGCTACGAGCAGAACTTTGGCGAGATCAAAATCGCCCGCCCCGCAGGCAACCAGGGCAACATCATGGACTTTCCCCTGCCCAAGGGCCAGGCATGATATTGAGTTTAGGAGTTAGGAAATCTAGATGTTCTATAATCTAGAATATCTAGAAACCAAACACTTAGAATTATGGAACATCCACTGTTCATCTATAATACCCTCACACGGCGCAAGGAGCACTTCAAGCCCCTGAACGAGCCCATGGTGGGCATGTACGTCTGCGGCCCCACGGTCTATGGCGATCCCCATCTGGGCCACACGCGTCCGGCCATCACCTTTGATGTGCTGTTCCGCTACCTGCAGCAGTTGGGTTACAAGGTGCGCTATGTGCGCAACATTACCGACGTGGGCCACCTGGAGCATGATGCCGACGAGGGCGAGGACAAGATTGCCAAGAAGGCACGCCTGGAGCAACTCGAGCCCATGGAAGTGGCACAGTATTACACCAACCGCTACCATGCCGCCATGCAGGCGCTCAACGTGCTGCCTCCCAGCATCGAGCCTCATGCCACGGGGCACATCATCGAGCAGGAGGAACTGGTGAAGCAGATCATGGACAACGGTTATGCCTATGAGAGCAACGGCAGCATCTACTTTGACATCGAGGCCTACAACCGCGATCACCGCTACGGCGTGCTCTCGGGACGCAACCTTGACGACATTCTGAACGCCAGCCGCGAACTCGAAGGCGTGGGCGAGAAACGCAACCAGGCCGATTTTGCCCTGTGGAAGAAGGCTCAGCCCGAGCACATCATGCGATGGCCATCGCCATGGAGCGACGGCTTCCCCGGCTGGCACTGCGAGTGCACTGCCATGGGTCGCAAGTACCTGGGCAACCACTTCGACATCCACGGCGGCGGCATGGATCTCGTGTTCCCGCACCACGAGTGCGAGATAGCACAGGCCGTGGCCAGCCAGGGTGACGAGATGGTGCACTACTGGATGCACAACAACATGATCACCATCAACGGTCAGAAGATGGGCAAGTCGCTTGGCAATTTCATCACCCTGGAGCAGTTCTTCACGGGTGACCACCCTGCCCTCACCCAGGCCTACACGCCCATGACCATCCGCTTCTTTATCCTCCAAGCCCACTATCGTGGCACGGTGGACTTCAGCAACGAGGCCCTGCAGGCCGCCGAAAAGGCCCTGGAGCGCATGCTCGATGGTTGGCACCGCCTCAACGCCCTCACTGCCGCACCACAGTCATCGGTGACGCTCGACAACTATCGCCAGCGTTGCGCCGATGCCATGAACGACGACCTGAACACGCCCACGGTCATTGCCACCCTGTTTGACGCCTGCAAGGTCATCAACCAGGCCAATGACGGCAACGCCACGCTGAGCCAGGCCGACATCGACGAGTTGAAGAGCGTCTTCCAGACCTATCTGTTTGACGTGCTTGGCATCCGCGACGAGGCCGCCGGTGGCGACAGCGTGAACCTGGAGCCCTACCGCAAGGCGGTTGACCTGCTGCTGGAGATGCGCCGCACGGCCAAGTCGAACAAGGACTGGACGACAAGCGACCTGATCCGCGACAAGTTGGCCGAATTTGGCTTCGAGGTCAAGGACACCAAGGAAGGCTTTGAATGGAAAGTGAAATAAACCGATAAGAAAATGGCTAATAGAGAGGAATATCCAGCCGATAATCGTTCTCTACTAGCCATTCTCTTTTTATCTACTCTATAGAAAACAAATGTCGCCGCTCATCTCAGTTGTCGTGCCCGTCTATAACGTGGCTCAATATCTGGATCAATGCCTTGAGAGCATCGTTAACCAGACCTACCGCAACCTGGAAATCCTGGTTGTGGACGACGGCAGTACCGATGGCAGCGGCGCGATGTGCGACCGTTGGACCGAACGCGACGAGCGCATCCACGTCTTCCACCAGCCCAATGGCGGCCTGTCGGCAGCCCGCAACACCGCCCTCGACAACATGAAGGGCGAAATCGTGACGATGGTGGACAGCGACGACCTGATTCATCCCGACTTTATATCCACACTGCTGCGGCTCATGCAGCAACACGAAGCCGACATCGCCGTGGCAGGCTACCAGCCATTCTATGACAGGGAAGCCCATCTGCCACCGTTGGAGAGTCCCTACAAAGTGCAGCAATACGGCCGCCACGAGGCACTAATGTCAATCTTCTATCAGCAGGGACTCACCCACTCGGCATGGGGACGCCTGTACAAATCCTCACTGTTCGATGGGGTCCGTTATCCTGTCGGGCTGCTCTATGAAGACCTTGCCGTTATCTACCCCCTGCTGCTTCACGTCAACACGGTCGTCAAGATTGACAAGGCACTGTATGGTTACCGCCAGCGTGAAGCCAGCATCCTGCAGACATTCTCGGCAAAGCGTGCAGCGGTGCTTGACATTTGCGAGCATCTTGAGCAAACCATCTCGCGTGATGATCCCGAATACCTTGATGCCATCCGCAGCCGCCTGCTGAGCGCCTATTTCAACATCCTTTTACTCTGCCACCAGGACAAGGTCAACGACCACGGCCAACTTGCCGACCGATGTTGGCAGGGCATCAAGCGCCTGCGCTGCCGATGCCTGAATGACAAGAATGTGCGCGGCAAGAATAAGATGGGAATCCTGGCTTCCTTCATGGGACGCCACTTCCTGTGCGACATCGCAGGCCGTCACTACCATCCCAAGCCTTAATCCCGTCACGCCATTACCAGAAC
>CAMJZI010000048.1 GCA_946410185.1 uncultured Porphyromonadaceae bacterium | reverse complement strand
CATGACGAATTAGGCCCGTTTTTCCCATTCGGCGAGGGCTTATCAGGGTCACATTGCGGCCATTCAGCAATGCGGAGATAAGCCGTTTGGTCTCTTCTTCCCTATCGCAGAAATACTCTGGTGACACATAGCCTGTTAATAGGAAAGGATTAAGCGGAGTGGATTTCTTGCTGTTCATATATAGATCTTATTATTAATTGACCATTGCGAACTTTTCGTTGCGAACTTTTCGTTGCGAACTTTTCGTTGCGAACTTTTCGCAATGCAAAATTATAAGATTATTCTCAAGCAACCAAATATCAGTTCAAAAAAGTATCTTTTCCCAATAAGAAATACTATCAGGTGATAGTTTCACGTTAATTCATTGTGTGTTGGCATTATTCTTGCCACTTTATTGTTTTGTAGATGCAACGTCTATTGAGGACATATTACATGACAGTTTTGTGTGCCCTGTGTGCAACGGGTACACTCGAGGCTGTGCCCCAACTGCCTGCCAATCCTGCACCGAGCCAGGAGCAACAGGAGGACTCGGTGAGTGTAAGCCTGGTAACATTCTATCCTGGCAGCGAGCCTCACAACATATTTGGTCACAGCGAGATACGCGTCAAGCAAGGCCCTGTCGACTTGTACTTCAACTACGGGGTATTTGACTTTAAGTCGCCTGGTTTCCTATGGCGATTCTTGCTTGGCGAGACCGACTACATGTGTCAACCCGTTCCACGGGCCTATGCCACCATCGGCATGGAAAATCGACGCATGGTCGAGCAGGAACTCAACCTGCCGCAGGACCGCGCCCTCAAGGTGAGAGACTTCCTGTGGAACAACGCCCAACCCGAGAACTGCACCTACCGCTATAAGTTCTTGAGTGACAACTGTTCTACCCGCCCCCGCGACATCATCGAGATGGCCGCTGGCGACGGATTGCAATATCCGGCGACGGGCGACACCCTTGTCACCTATCGTGACATATTGGCACACTACTGCCGCAACTACGCCTGGGAGCGCTTCGGCATCGACCTGGTGCTGGGGTGGAACATCGACACGGTGCTCGACCAACGCGCCACGATGTTCATCCCCATGCTGCTCATGGATGCCGTGGCAGGCGCCACCGTCCAGACCGAAAGTGTAGCCATTCCTCTTGTCAAGGCTACCACCGTTCCCATCGATAAGAGCACCGAGGGCAACGTGAGACCACCGACGCCTTGGTACCTCTCACCGATGACCATTGCCCTGCTCGTGCTTGTGCTGACACTGCTCGTTAGCGGTCATGACTGGCGCCGCCGCGAGATCTCCCGCTGGTTTGACACGCTGCTGTTCACCGCTGGCGGCCTGGCAGGGTGCATTCTGTTTTTCCTCATATTCTTCTCCACCCACGAAGCCACCTCGCCCAACATCAATATCTTGTGGCTCCACCCGCTGCTGTTGTTGCTGGCCGTACTACCCTGGTTCAAGAAAACCAGCACCATTAACCGCTGGTTGCATGGACTCAACGCGCTGATTGTGGCGCTACTCATGCTGCTGTGGCCGGTACAGCCCCAAGTGGCTAACATCGCTTTTTTCCCGCTGATGGCGGCGCTTGTTGTGCGCTCGCTCACCAACGTGTTGCTGGGGAGTCAGACCACCCGCGGTCCTACCCGGAACTAAAAAACCCTCTATAATCCACCCTCTCCATCATCCCCGAAAACCGCCTTTTTTATCCAACTGGGTGATTTATACATTATATATTAGCCTGTAATCAGCTAAAAAAATGTATCTTTGCGGTTTGAGAAAAAAACAACAAAAAAATCATAACATAAAAACAAGAAATGGGACTTAGTGACATTTTGAAATCATTGTTTGGCAATAAGTCAACACGTGACTTGAAAAAGATCACGCCTATTGTCAACCAAATCAAAGCAATTTATCCCGAGATTGACGCGCTCGACATCGACGCCCTGCGCCAGCGCACGGCCGACATACGCCAGTCGCTCAACGACTCGGTACAGGACAAGCGCGACGAAATCGACCGCATCAAGGCCGAAATCGAGACCCTTGACTATGAGGAGCGCGAACCGCTGTGGAAGAAGGTCGATGATATCCAGAAGGAGATTCTCGATGTCCTCGAGGAAAAACTCAACGAGGTGCTGCCCACCGTGTTTGCCATCGTGAAATCAACAGCTCGCCGCTTTGCCGAGAACGAGACCATCGTTGTCAACGCCACACAGCTCGACCGCGATCTGGCGGCACAGGGCAAGGACTTTGTCTCGATCGACGGCGACAAGGCCATCTGGCACAATCATTGGATTGCCGGTGGTAATGAAATCACCTGGGACATGGTGCACTACGACGTACAGCTCATTGGTGGTATCGTGCTACATCAGGGCAAGATCGCCGAGATGGCGACTGGTGAAGGTAAAACCCTGGTGGCTACCCTGCCCGTGTTCCTGAACGGCTTGACCGGCAATGGTGTTCATGTAGTGACCGTCAACGACTACCTGGCTAAGCGCGATAGCGAATGGATGGGCCCGTTATACATGTTCCACGGCATGACAGTGGCTTGTATCGACAAGACCGAGCCCAACTCACAGCAGCGCCGTGATGCTTACAACTGCGACATCACCTTCGGCACCAACAGTGAGTTTGGCTTCGACTACCTGCGAGACAACATGGCCATGCGTCCCGAGGATATGGTGCAGCGCCCCCACAACTATGCCATCGTCGATGAGGTCGACAGCGTGCTCATCGATGATGCCCGTACCCCGTTGATCATCTCTGGTCCCGTGCCCAAGGGCGAAGACCAGATGTTTAACGAATTCAAGCCCAACGTCGAGCGGGTTTACAACGCTCAGCGCCAGTTGGTGACCGGCTTGCTCGCCGATGCCAAGAAGATGATGGCCAGCGATGACGAGGCCACCGTCAAGGAGGGTACGCTGAGGCTCTTCCGTGCTTTCAAGGGTCTGCCCAAGTACAAACCATTGATCAAGTACTTGAGCGAAGAGGGCGTGAAGAACGCCATGCTCAAGACCGAGGCCTACTACATGCAGGACAACAACCGCGAGATGCCCACCGTTACCGATCCCCTCTTCTTTATCATCGACGAGAAAAACAATACTGTCGAGATGACTGATAAAGGTATCGACGTGCTCACCCGTGGTACCGACGACCCCGAATTCTTTATCCTTCCCGATATTGCCGCACAGCTGTCGGCTGTGACCAACGAGCCCCTCACCGACGAGGAGAAGACCAACAAGAAGGACGAACTGCTCGCCAATTATTCGGTAAAAGCCGAGCGCGTGCACACCGTTACCCAGCTCTTGAAAGCCTACACCCTGTTTAACCGCGACGACGAGTACATTGTCACCGAGACCGGTGAGGTCAAGATTGTTGATGAGCAGACGGGCCGCGTGATGGAAGGTCGCCGCTACAGCGACGGTCTGCACCAGGCCATCGAAGCCAAGGAAGGCGTGAAAGTGGAGGCTGCCACACAGACCTTTGCCACCATCACGTTGCAGAACTACTTCCGCATGTACCACAAGCTGGCGGGTATGACCGGTACCGCCGAGACCGAGGCTGGTGAGTTCTGGGACATCTACAAACTGGATGTTGTGACCATTCCCACCAACAAGCCCGTTATCCGCAACGATATGCCCGACCGCGTTTATAAAACGCAAAAGGAGAAATTCAACGCCGTTATCGCCGAGATCGAGGCCATGCGCAACTCTGGCCGTCCCACCCTGGTGGGTACCACCAGCGTCGAAATCAGTGAGATGCTGAGCCGCATGCTCAATCTGCGCCACATCCCTCACAACGTCCTCAATGCCAAGCTGCACCAGAAGGAGGCCGACATTGTCGCCCAGGCTGGTCAGTCGATCGACGGCAAGGGTGTTGTAACCATCGCCACCAACATGGCAGGTCGTGGTACCGACATCAAGTTGTCGCCCGCCGTTAAGGAGGCTGGTGGTCTTGCCATCATCGGCACCGAGCGCCACGAGTCACGCCGTGTTGACCGCCAGCTGCGAGGCCGTGCCGGCCGCCAGGGAGACCCGGGCTCTTCGGTATTCTTCGTGTCGTTTGAGGACAAACTGATGCGCCTGTTCGCCAGCGAGAGCGTTGTCAAGACGCTCGACCGCCTGGGGCTCAAGGATGGTGAAGCCATCGAGAGCAACATGGTGACCAGGAGCATCGAGAATGCCCAGAAGCGTGTCGAGGAGAACAACTTCGGCATCCGTAAGCACCTGCTCGAGTATGACGACGTGATGAATGCCCAGCGCAAGGTGATTTACACCCGCCGCCATCACGCCCTCATCGGCGAGCGCATCGGCCTGGATTTGATCAACACACTGTATGATAGCGTGGAGGATATCGTTGACAAGCATGAAGCCGACGACTTTGAGGACTTCAAGATTCAAGTGCTCAAGACCTATGCCATCGAGGTTCCCTTCACCGAGGAGGAATATCGGCGCATGGACGACGGTAAGAAACAGGAGATCTTGTATGATGCCGTGCTCAAGGCATTCAACCGCAAGATGGACCGTCTGAGCGAGGTTGCCGACCCGATTATCCAACAGATTGTCGCCGACCAAGTGGCTAACGGCATGGAGCCCCAGGGCCTCATCCGAGTGCCCATCACCGACGGCAAGCGCACCTTTGGTATCGTCATCGATATCAAGGAGGCAGCCGAGACCCACTGCAAGTCGCTGACAAAGGCATGGCAAAAAGCCGTCATGCTCCTCACCATCGACGAGAACTGGAAAGAGCACCTGCGCGAGATGGACCAGTTGCGCCAGAGTGTGCAGAACGCAAGCTATGAGCAGAAGGACCCGCTCGTAATCTACAAGACCGAGGCTTTCAACATGTTCAAGCAGATGGTTGGCATCATGAACGGCAAGTCGATTGCCGTGCTCATGCGTGGTCAGATTCCCGAGGCACCACCCCAACAGAATGTGCAGGAACGTGAGCCCCAGCCCCGCCAGCAACGCTATAGCGAGAACCGCGGCGGCGAGCCCGATCCCACCCGCCCCAACGCGGCTCCTGTTGGCCCGCGCCCCCAAGGTCCTGTCGGTCCTATCCGCAACGAGGGTCCCAAGATTGGCCGCAACGATCCTTGCCCCTGCGGCAGCGGCAAGAAGTACAAGAACTGCCACGGTCGCGGCCTGGTATAAGCCATCCCGCCACACCGCTTAACCTAAAGGAGAGCACATCATCCCTCATGGGGCGATGTGCTCTCGCTTTATTATTATCTGACTGTCACAGTAGCCTGCTAGACAGGTAGTTGATTATCGATGATGAGGCGAAGCCATTGAGCTGTTGTCAGGGGAATGGGGCCGGCAGGTGCGGTGGACATCAGGCGGTCGTTCAACTCCAGCAGTAGTGGACGGGCATCGCTGTCACCGGCATGGGCAATAATGGCATGGGCCTGTGGCATGGCACGCTGCATCACCGCTTGAGAGGAAGGACGCAACAAGAAACTGCGCCAGTAGAGCCAATAAGCGTAGTCATAGATGCGACGGGCATCGTCGGGATTGTCAAGCTCCACCTCACTGGCGATGCACAGATGCCGGGGTACGGGTGCCTGCTCATATTCCTCATCCAGCATCACATGAAAAGCTGTTGCCAGCGCATCCAGCCCGGCATCATGTGGATCGAGGACTTTGCTGCCCTCCTCGCCAGCTATCGTCCACCAGATGACAAAACGCACATCGTCACGATTGAGTTCATAATCGATATAATCCTTATCGCGACCATAATGAGGCACCGGGCTGCCAAAACGCTCATGATGCATGCGCGTGAACGATCGCCACAAGCCACCGTCGGCCACAATGTCCTGGTAATAACCCGTCACGGCAAGGACAACATCACGTCTCAAGCCGTCGTCGTAGTCACGCAACCATGGTGACTCGTCCCAGAGCTTGGCCAAGCGCAGGGCTATCCACAGGTAATACTGGTCGGTCTCCTCAACCCGCGGATTACCGGGTTGACGTTCCATATAATCTTTTACACTGATATCCATTTTTGCTCTTCAATAAAAAGTAAAAGACGGGAAAACAAAATCGTTTCCCCGTCCTGGTTGGAGCCGCGAGCGGGACTCGAACCCGCGACCTTTTCGTTACGAATGAAATGCTCTACCGACTGAGCTATTGCGGCTTGGTGCACTGCGATGACTTGCAATGCGGGTGCAAAGGTAGCACTATTTTTCTAATCCAGCAAACTTTAATTCACAATTTGTTTGCTATAAACAATCTTTATCTTGGCTTTATCCAGCATCAATTTAACAATTGCCGGACGCGACACCATGGGTGAAATCTTGGTCACTGATGATGACGTGGATGAGTAGTAGTAATAGGACGTGGGATAGGAATATGTGGTGACATCAACCGGGGTGATGGTAAAATTGATATCATCCTCGGTAGCGATACCGCCATGATTGTTGATCACATTGATGGCATAGTCGCGAAGGCCTGTGAAAATGTATTTCTTATTGGCCGAATCATAAATGGCATAGAACGAGTCCTTGCCGTTGGTGAGGCTATCACCATTGATGAAGTTGTCCTTCATGGACGTCTTGACCATGAGCAGATAGTCGGGTGGCTCAATCCCGTACTCGGTCTCGGGGACACTTACGGGCAACTCCAGCGACAGGGTATTGATAACAGAGTGATTATTGCCCACATTGGCGAGATACTTATCAATGATGTCCTGGATGGGGAAGCGCACCTGCACTTCATAACCTGCAGGAGCGACAATCAAGGCGTCACCGTTATCGACCATCGAGGTGATGGCATCGTCGATCGAGTAATGGATGATATTGTTGGACACGACCTCGGGTGTGGAAGCCAGATATGACTGTGCCAGTCCGCTATAGATGGTGTCGGTCGTGTCGGTCAAGTGCACGAGCTTGTGGTAGTACACATCCAGTTCGGTAGCCTTGATGTTCACCACGTGGCCGCTACCATAACTGTTAGTGATATAGATACCGGGGAAAATATCGGCAAACGTCCTGGGACTCATAAACTTGCTCGGGTCGCTGATATAGGCGGTAAACAACTCACGACCCAGCTCCACCGGCATGGGTACCGAGATCACGCGCACCGTGTCGCTGGTGCTGGTACCCGTGACATAGGATGTGCTCACCTCGGTCCAACCCGACATGGGCGAATAGGATTCCGAAGCCAGCAGGTCAGAAGCATTGTAGTAACCCGTGGGGTCAAAGTCGCTGTAGATGGGGTTGGGCAAGGTCTTGTTCAGTCGATACACATTCAACCTCATGGGAGCTACCGAGTCGCCGGTAAAGCCGCGGGTCACGGGAATGCGCAACTTCAAGCGGCAGGAGTCGATGTAATCGGCCTTGACATTGGCGGTGTCGATATTCATGGCAGGCATCCACATGGTCACAGCCTCGGCTGTCAGGGTGCCAAAACCATCGGCACTGAGCGCGCCCAGCATCTTGGTAGTCGTGCGCATCTGCACCCGGGCATTGCGCACCGAGTGGCCGGTGATGACAAATGAAGAATCCTCAATAATCGATGACATGCCATCGGTGATACTGATACCGATGGTGTCGTCGGTACATGCACACAGGCCAAGCAGCACAGCCGCTACCAGTATCACATTGAAAAGATGTTTCATATTTTCGAGATGAAAAACAGCGATAAAAATAAGTGTACAGAATATAGGCTGCGAGGCAACGATCAGTCAAACAGCGAGCAGTAGAACTGCTTCACCTTATCGACATCGTCATCGCCGACAAATTGGAGATGAGGCAGTGAGCCTGCAGCGGCAAGCACCTTCTCGTCGACGCCGTCCTCACAACTGATGATGGCGTCGCTATACTTCAGCGAATAGGCCATCAGGTCCTCATAGGTCAGTTCCTTGCCGGCAATGGGCTTGAGCGCGCTCTTGGGCAAGCCGTCCTGACTCATCTTTTCACTCAGGCGGACGTCGAGCGGTGCTGGCAATTGCTCGTTGAACAATGCGGTGACGATTTTGGCGTCACGGAACGACGGGTCGTCGCCATAGAGGTTGCGGATGTAAACCGGCGCCAGCGCCGAGATCCAGCCAGTGCACTGGATGATGTCGGGCACCCAGCGCATCTTGCGTATCGACTCAATCACCGCCCGGACAAAGAACATGCTGCGCTCGTCATTGTCCTGTGTCGAGCAATTCATCTCCAGATCATCGATGCGATTGCTTGCAAAATAATCCTCGTTATAAATAAAGTATACCTGGAAATGAGCTTGTTGCAAGGTGGCAACCTTAATGATAAGCGGGTGGTCGGTATCGTCAATAATCACATTCATTCCTGAGAGCCTGATCATCTCGTGCAACTGGTTACTGCGCTCGGCTATCATACCATACTTGGGCATGAACGTGCGCTCCTCGATACCATGCTCCTTAATGCCCTGCGGCAGTATTCTGCCTATTTGGGACAAACGACGCTCTGGCACATAGGGTGCGATCTCCTGTGATATAAACAAGACTTTCTTTACATCCATGTTAGTTTCTTCTTTAATTTAATTGCAAAGATAGCATTTTTTTTTGACTTTCCGCGCATTGTTCGTGGCCCAATAGTCCTTTTTTAAGTAAAAATGACCGCTTTTTAACATCTTCTAATCTTTTGCCGATGCAATAAGGCTCACCGCCATGGTCGCATGCGTGGACTCATCGAACACCCACATACAAAGAAAGGAGAGCACTTCCTTCAAACAGGAAATACCCTCCACTTTCAAAACACACACACGATTAAGTCATTTCAATGCTTTTCATTCTCATTCTTGCAGGAACAGCCACACTTGCAATCCCGTCTAGCGGGGTCCTTTTCAGCCTTGTGAGGGAGTCCCTTGAAATTCTTAGCATTCCTGCGCATGCCATCACGGCTCTTGAGTTCGGCAAACTTGCTGGCCTGTTCGGCAGTCAACAGTGACGCGATCCTTGAATCGGTGGCTTCACGTTGAGCCTGCATCTGCTTGCGGTCCATCTTCTTTTGTCCTATCTGGGTCTCTTCATCCTTACTCGCCTTGGATGGACGCTCGTGGCGCATTGCCTTCATCTCCTCCTGGTAGATTTTGGCAATTTCGGCCTTTTGCTGGTCGGTCAAGTCCAATGCCTTGTCCAGTCGCTCGATACGCTTCTCCACCATCTGCTCTGGGCTCATGCCATGGCGGCTAGCGGGTTGCGCGTTCATAACAATGCTGCCCAACAGGGCAACAGTCAGTGCTAAAACAATCTTCTTCATTCTCTTAATGTGTTTTGAAACAATTAATGATTTAAACTAACGAAAAACGCTATGAGTTATCGATGGCAAAGAAAAATATATTTTTTCAATAATAAAAACATGAAAATACCACTTCGTGACCAATAGACAAATCTTGTTGACAAACACTTAAAAAATCAAGACAAAAACCCCTGCCCGAATGCCCTGCAGCCAGGGCTCACACAATGTTCCAAAGACCCGCCAGCCTCACAAACATCAAAAATATCGTCAAGAAATCACAAAAAATGTAACCGATTCATACAACCAATCAAAAATCTGCGTATATTTGCAAGACTATAAGGATAAAAAAGATTGGGAATGTTGACTCAAATTTATAACGGCCATGTGCTCACACCCGAAGGTTGGATCAATGGCGGCTCGGTCATCATCGAGGACTGCCGCATCAAGGAAGTGAGCAAGAGCAGCCGCAAGCTGGAAGGCATGGACAAAACCGTCGATGCCCATGGCATGCATGTGGTGCCTGGGGGCATTGACCTGCATTGTCATGGCGGCGGTGGCTGTGATTTCCAGGAGTGCACACGTGAGGCCTTTGAGACAGCGTCCATGACACATCTGCGCCACGGGACCACGGCCATCTACGCCACCTTGTCTTCATCGCCCATCGACATGATGGAACAAGCCTGCCAAACCTGCGACGAGCTGATGCAGGATCCCAACTCAACCATCATGGGCATGCACATGGAGGGCCCCTACTTCAACCCAAGCCGTGCCGGCGCCCAGATGCCCGAAGTCATCAGGATTCCTGACCCCAACGAGTATATACACATCGTCGAGGACTTTGACTGCATGCGCCGCTGGGACACCGCTCCCGAGCTGCCTGGGGCTGTCGAGATGGGCAAGTACATCACAGGCAAGGGCATCGTGGCAGCCATTGGTCACACTGCAGCCGAATACGACCACGTTAAAGCGGCCTGGGATGCGGGTTACACACTGGCCACCCACTTCTATAACGCCATGCCTGGTTTCCACAATGTCAGGGAGTTCAAGCACGCTGGCACTGTCGAGAGCGTGTATCTGCTTGAGGAGATGGCAGTTGAGGTGATTGCCGACGGCATTCACGTCCCGCCCACCCTACTCAGCCTTGTCTATCACATGAAGGGCGTGGAACGCACCGCCTTGTGTACCGACGCGCTGGCAGTGACCGACAGCGACAGCGAGCACGCTTTTGACCCCCGTGTCATCATTGAGGACAACGTGTGCAAGCTATCGGACCGCAGTTCACTGGCAGGAAGCATTGCCACCATGGACCGGCTGATCAAGACGATGGTGCGCGTTGTTGAGGTGCCCCTGCAGGACGTCGTGAGAATGGCCAGCGAAACGCCGGCACGCATCATGGGCATCTATGACCGCAAGGGATCATTGCAACGTGGCAAGGATGCCGACATCCTGCTGCTTGACAACGACATCAACCTGAGGGGTGTTTACTCGATGGGCGCCTTTGTCAAGGGCAGCGACCGCATTGCACCGGCCGAGATAGTCGAGTTCTAATACCCAAAGGAATCATTTTTTACAGATTTTTTTGCCCCAAGTCTTGCACAGGAATAAAAATGGTATTATCTTTGCACCCGCGTTTGAGAGAAAACGCTATATATGGTGGACGTAGCTCAGCTGGTTAGAGCGTCGGATTGTGGTTCCGAAGGTCGTGGGTTCGAGCCCCATCTTCCACCCCATAACAAAAACCTGCATCGCAATTGCGGTGCAGGTTTTTGTTATATTCGTTCTTGTTGTGTCACAGGCCCAGAATCGCCTTTACAACATCCATGAGGTTAACGGTTGAAGGACCCGTATAGGCCACAGGGGTTACCGCGGTGTCGAGCACAATGTCGAAGTTGCCTTGAACGCCAGCCTGGCGGATAGCTGCCTGGATCTTGTCGGTAATAGGCTTGGTAAGGGCCTCGCGACGTGCAGCTATGTCATTGGCGGCACGACGTTCAAACTCACGCATCTTTTTATCACTTTCCTGCAGTTCCTGCACGCGGCGCTCCTTGATGGTCTCGGGCGTGGAGGCATCGGCGGCCACGGTCTGGTAATCGGCAAACTTCTTGTCGAATTCGCTCTTTATCAATTCGTACTCGGCATGATAGCGGTCGCTCATGGTCTTGAGTTGTGCCTCGGCGGCAGCCTTCTCGGGCATGAGGTCAAACAACTGTTGCGAGTTCACTATACCTATTCTGGCCTGAGCCATGAGCATGAGCGGCAACAATGCCACAGCAATCATGAGAATTCGTTTCATTGTTCAATATGGTTTTATACATTATTATATTATAGTGGCAAAGGTAGTCACTTTTTTCCAAAAACCGCGCATCGGGCGGTGGAAAATCAAAAAGTCCCCGTTGGCCATTGAGCCAACCAGGGACTTTACATCTTAGCATTATCGTGTTGTGTGAATTAGAGTTTATTCTCTTACTTGATACCCAACTTGGCTTTCACCTTGGCACTCACGTCCTCGGCATTGGTACCGGTATAGATAATGGCACCAGCGGCCTGGTCAAAGATGAAGGTGTAACCACCCTCGGCGCCAACGGCCTGGATGGCGTTCTGGAGCTTCTGGGTGATGGGGGCAAGCAGAGTCTCCTGCTGGCGCTGCAGGTCCTGTGAAGCCGTCTGCTGGAAGTTCTGAATCTTCATGTAGTCGTCCTGAAGTTCCTGGTTGTGACGGTCCTTGATGGCTTGGGGCGTGGAAGCGTCCTTGTCGGCAGCCTCATAGTCAGACATCTTCTTCTGGAAAGCATCCTGAAGATTCTTGTACTCGGTCTCATACTTGTCGCTAACCGACTTGAGGGTACTCTCGGCGGTAACCTTGTCGGGCATCACGTTGAATATCTCATTGGTGTTGACGTAACCGAACTTTTGAGCTTGTGCGGCAAAGCACATCATGGTAGCCGTAACGGCTAAGAGCATAAATCTTTTAAACATGTCTAAAAAAAATTGTTTTCTGTTGTTAGTATACTAATGTTATTTATTTCGTCTCCTGGACCCAGCATGGATTACTTGTAACCCATCTTCTCGAGCACCTCGTTGCTCACGTCGATGCGCGGCGAGGCAAAGATGATACTCTGGCTGCTGGCGCGGTCAAAGATGACCTGGAAGCCACGCTCGTCACACACCTTCTTGCAGGCGTTGTAGATATCGTCCTGGATGGGCTTGATGAGCGACTGGCGTTTCTTGAACAGCTCGCCCTGGGGGCCAAAGTACTTGTACTGCAGCTGCTGAGCCTCTTTTTCTTTCTCGGTGATCTCGGCCTCTTTCTTCTTCTTCTGGTCATCGGTCAAGAAGACCATGTCGGCCTGATAGTTCTTGTACATGGTGTCGGCCTCTTTCTTGAGTTCGTCAACCTCACGTTGCCAGCGCTGCGACACCTGGTTCAACTGTTCGTTAGCCATCTCGTAGGCGGGAATGTTCTTGAGCACATACTCCATGTCCACAAGGGCAAACTTCTGCGCTTGGGCGGCCATGAAGCCAGCGACAAGCGCCACGGCGATTAAGACTATACGTTTCATATCTTTCTTTTTATATTATGTTGTTTGAAAATTCGACTTTTAGACTGCAGTAGCTGCAATTCGTTTATTTGGTCTGTTAAAAAATATCCTTAACAATGTTAATCCGATTAGAACTCCTGGCCCAGTACGAAGTGGAAGTTGCTGCCTCCCTTCTGGCCAAACACTTTGTCAAAGCCATAGCCCCAGTCGATACCCATCATACCGATCATCGGCAGGAAGATGCGCGCACCCACACCGGCCGATCGCTTGATGTTGAACGGGTTGAAGTCCTTTACACTGGTCCACGCGTTACCACCCTCGACAAACACGAGCGGATAGATGGTCGCACTCTGCGAGAGCATGAGCGGGAAGTGCAGCTCGATGGCAAAGCGGTCATAGGCGTAGCCCTCGCTGCCGTAGGGGGTGAACGCGCCGTTCTCATAACCACGCAGGGCGATGGTCTCGGTAGCATAGGTATAGGAGCCCGACATACCGTCACCACCCACATAGAAGGTCTCGAACGGCGACTTGAGCCACTTGTTCCAGCTGCCCAGCAGACCGATGTCGGCACGTGTCATCAGCACCAGCGTCCAGCGACCATCGGGATCGGTAAGGGGCGTGAAGGTCTTGGCCTGGAACTTGAGTTTCCAGTACTCGATCCATCGGTAGAGGTCCTTCTTGGACTGCTCGGTGTTGCTCTCACTCAAGGCTTTCCAGTCCTTCTTGCCAAACAGGCTGGCGGGTGGAGTGGCGTTGAACGACAAGGTGAAGGTGCTACCCTTGCGGGTATAGAGCGGGTTGTCGATACTGCTGCGCGACAGGGTCAAGCCCAGCACAAACGAGTTGGACACACCATTTTTCATATAATAGAGGTACTCCCAGTTCTTGAGGCTGTACCACTGGTAACTCAGGCTGGCCATGAAGGTGAAGTAGTCATCGGGCCACTTCAGGCGCTTACCAAAGCCCACGGTCATACCAGCCATCTGCAGGTACTTGTTGGGGTCGTAGGCATTCTCGTAGTAGTTATAGCCGCTGTATCCGCCATATCCGTAGCCACCGTATCCATAGCCACCGTAACCGTACAACGAGTTGGCATAGTTGTACATGGCATTCTGGTACAACTGGCTATAATAGGACGAGTTGATACCCGTCTGGCGGCTGTAGAATGCCGATACTGACAGCGAGTTGGGACGCTTGCCGCCAAACCATGGGTCAAGGAACGAGACGCTATAGGCCTGGTAGTACTTGGCGTTGGTCTGCGCGCTGATGGTGAAAGTCTGGCCCT
>CAMJZI010000047.1 GCA_946410185.1 uncultured Porphyromonadaceae bacterium | reverse complement strand
AATTTGATAAGGCTATCTTAGCAGAGAAGTACGGTATCACTGGTGTTACCGAGGTGCTCTACAATCCCACCTATGAGGTATTGTTCAACGAGGAGATGAAACCCGGACTCGAGGGCTTCGACAAGGGTCAGGAGACCGAACTGGGTGCCATCAACGTGATGACCGGCGTTTACACTGGCCGCTCGCCTAAGGACAAATTCATCGTTGACGATGCTAACAGCCACAACACCGTGTGGTGGACCACTCCAGGCTACCCCAACGATAACAAGCCCGTGACCGAGACCACTTGGGCTGCACTCAAGGATCTCGCCGTGAAGCAGCTCAGCGGCAAGCGCCTGTTTGTTGTTGACGGCTTCTGCGGAGCCAACAAGGACACCCGCATGAAGGTGCGCTTCCTGATGGAGGTAGCATGGCAGGCCCACTTCGTGACCAACATGTTCATCCGTCCCCAGAACGAGGAGGAGTTTGACCAGGAGCCCGACTTCACCGTATATTGCGCCAGCAAGGCTAAGGTGGACAACTACAAGGAACTGGGTCTGAACAGCGACACCGCCGTTGTCTTCAACGTGACCAGCAAGGAGCAGGTCATCCTCAACACCTGGTACGGTGGTGAGATGAAGAAGGGTATGTTCTCGATGATGAACTACTTCCTGCCCCTCAAGGGCATTGCTGCCATGCACTGCTCGGCCAACTGCGACATGAACGGTGAGAACACCGCTATCTTCTTCGGCCTGTCGGGTACCGGCAAGACCACCTTGAGCACTGACCCCAAGCGTAAACTCATCGGCGATGATGAGCACGGCTGGGACGACAATGGTATCTTTAACTTTGAGGGTGGCTGCTATGCCAAGGTGATCAACCTTGACAAGGATGCTGAGCCCGACATCTACAACGCTATCCACCGCGACGCGCTGCTCGAGAACGTCACTGTTGACGCCGAGGGCAAAATCGATTTCGCTGACAAGAGCGTGACCGAGAACACCCGCGTGAGCTACCCGATTTACCACATCAAGAACATCGTGCGCCCCATCAGCCACGCTCCCGCAGCCAAGCAGGTGATCTTCTTGAGTGCCGATGCATTCGGCGTACTGCCTCCCGTTTCGATTCTCGATGCCGAGCAGACCAAGTACTACTTCCTGAGCGGCTTCACCGCCAAGCTCGCAGGTACCGAGCGCGGCATCACCGAGCCCACTCCCACCTTTAGCGCATGCTTCGGCCAGGCATTCCTGGAGCTGCATCCCACAAAGTATGCCGAGGAGCTCGTGAAGCGCATGAAGATGAGCGGTGCCAAGGCTTACTTGGTGAACACCGGTTGGAACGGCACTGGCAAGCGCATCTCGATTCGCGACACCCGCGGTATCATCGACGCCATCCTCAATCACAGCATCGACAAGGCTCCCACCAAGGTGATACCTTACTTCAACCTGGTAGTGCCCACCCAGCTCGAGGGCGTTGATACTGGCATCCTTGACCCGCGCGACACCTACGCCGACGCAGCACAGTGGGAAGAGAAAGCCAAGGATCTTGCAAGCCGCTTCATCAAGAACTTCGTCAAGTACGAGGACAACGAGGCAGGCAAGGCTCTCGTGGCCGCAGGTCCCCAGCTCTGATTGAATACCATCTACAGGTAATAAAACAATTTACATACTATTGCAACAAGGGGTTTTCTATCAAGGGAGACCCCTTGTTTTTGACTTTAATCAAAAAAAAGTTACATCAATGTAAGTTACATTCATGTAACTTTTATTATCTTTGCGGCCGGTAACCAATAGTCATTCAATAAATGAAAGCACCATTTCAATTTGGATCGCTGGCCGAGAAAGAGAACTTTATCGACCGCATCGAGGACAGGGCACTACTCAAGCAGTTGCTCATGTCGGGCATTCACGTGATGCTCATTTCTCCGCGTCGTTGGGGGAAATCGTCACTTGTCAAGGCCGTGGGCGAGGAGTTGAAAGCAGAGGATAAAAACGTGCGCGTGTGCTATATCGACGCTTTCAGCATCAGTACCGAGGTCGAGTTTTACCGCGTGTTTGCCAGCCGAGTCATGTCATGTGCTGCTTCCCGATTCAAGAAGGGAGTGGAAGAGATGAAAAAATTCCTGACAGGTGCTGTGCCCCAATTGGTTATTAGGGACAAAGTGACAGAATTCGTCACCTTTGATCTGCGCTTTCAACCCCAAGAGAAGGACAAACTGGAAATCTTGGAGTTGCCTGAGAAAATTGCTGCCGCTAAGGGGCTGAGAATCATCGTATGCATCGATGAGTTCCAGCAGTTGGCCAACATCCCGCAATATCCCGACATGGAGGGCAAGATGCGCTCAGTCTGGCAGCTGCAACACAATGTGTCCTATTGCCTGTATGGCAGCAAGCGCCACATGATGACCGAGATTTTTAATGACTCGTCCAAACCATTTTATCGTTTCGGGCAAGTTATCTGGCTCAAGAAAATCGAGGAACGCTATTGGGTAGAATTTATCATCAACGCTTTTAAACGCACTGGGAAAAGTATCTCGAGCGAGTTTGCCAAGCGCATCTGTGGCGTCACCCAATGCCACTCGTGGTATGTGCAGCAGTTGAGTTTCTTCATCTGGAACTCTACCGACACCGAGGTGACCGAAGAAATCTTCGACCGATCGCTGCAACGCTTGATTGATACCAATGCACCAATGTTCCAAAATGATGTGGAACAACTCACTGCCAGCCAAAAAGCCATGTTAAGGGCCGTGAACGATGGCAGATACCAGTTTGCTGCCGACGAGACCAAGCGGTTGTACAACATGGGTAATGCCAATACCATTGCCCGCAACAAGCGCCTCCTTCAAGATAAGGATTACATTGAGCAACGAGGTCAGCGTTTTCACTTTGTGGACCCGATATTCCAACTATGGTTCAATCAAGAGTATAACAACTAAAAGTTATTTATAAATTATGAAGTTACATCGATGTGACTTTCTAGTATTTTGGTGACAAATATGCGAGTGTTGATTGTCAATACTGCCGAGCGGACAGGAGGTGCAGCCATTGCCGCCAACCGCTTGCTACATGCCTTGAACCATAACGGGGTCGAGGCGCGGATGCTTGTGCGGGACCGCAAGACCGATTCGCCTGAGGTGGTGGACATACCTCAGTCGTGGCGCCTCAAGGCCAATTTCCTGTGGGAGCGCGGTTGCATCTGGCTTGCCAACGGCATGAGCAAGCGCGGCATTTTTCAAGTCGATATCGCCAATGCAGGTACCGACATCACAGCGATGCCGGACTTCCGTGATGCCGATGTCATCCACCTGCATTGGGTCAATCAGGGTTTCCTCTCGCTGGCCGACCTGGAGCGCATTATGGCATCGGGAAAACCGGTGGTGATGACGATGCACGACCAGTGGTATTTTACCGGCATCTGCCATTATTCGGGCGATTGCGACAAGTATCGGTCGCAATGCTGTCGTTGCCCTATGTTGGGGAGCGGCATCGGTGTGGACCTGGCACGGCGCGTGTTTGACCGCAAGCGGGCCATCTACAAGGGCAGGAATCTGACCTTTGCGGGCTGTAGCCGATGGATTGCCGACCTGGCGCGTAAGAGCCGTTTGACCCAGGGGCACACGGTTACCAACGTCCCCAATGCCATCGACACCAGCGTGTTCTCTCCTATGGACAAGCAACAGGCCCGTGCCATGCACAAGTTGCCTGAAGACAAACGCTTGGTGCTGTTCGGTGCTCAGCGCATTACCGACGAGCGCAAGGGTTTCCGCTACCTCACTGAGGCCTGTGAGTGTCTGCTACAGTCGCAGCCCGAGCTGGCATCCCAGCTCGGTGTCGTCGTCCTTGGCGGTGACGCACAAAGTGTCAAGGATGCTTTGCCACTGCCGGTGTATGCGGTCAATTACCTCAGCGGTGAGGCCGAGATAGCGTCGCTCTATAATGCCGTGGACCTGTTTGTCACCCCCTCGTTGCAGGACAATCTGCCCAATACCATCGTCGAGGCCATGTCCTGCGGCACGCCCTGCGTGGGCTTTGATGTGGGAGGCATCCCCGAGATGATAAGCCATCAGCGGGACGGCTATGTTGCCCGTTACTGCGACAGCCAGGACTTTGCCCAAGGCATCGCCTGGTGCCTGAACAAAAACCGCACTGGCGACTTGAGCCTTTGCGCCCGTGAGAATGCGCTGGCCACTTATGGCGAGGCCGCCGTGGCCCGCCGATACCTTGACATTTATCGAGCAGCCCTCGTTAATCACCAATAAAAAATGCCGCGATTGCGGCATTTTTTATTATTTCACACGTTCCAGTCGATAACCGTGTTGAGTTTTTTCTCGTAGTAGTCTTTGAGGTCGCTCCAGCGATAATATGGACCCGTGACAGGCGTCACAGGCAGTGTTGCCTCATGCTCGTTGAACAGCACCTTGACCAGGATATTGTTAAGACTGTTGCCCTTGGAACCGATGGGGCGGTAGAACACCATCTGTATATTGCAGGCCTTGGGGATAATATTGTAGTCCTGCCAGTGCTCGTGCAGGGTGCTCAGGTCGTCACAACTGTAGTTCACGTTGTCGATTTCCATCAGGCAGGCCAGCGGCAGCACGCAGGTCTCGTGGCCAAAGCGCAGGTTGGCACCGCGCTCACCCGTGGCGATGGCGGCACCGGCCTTCTCGATCATGTCCCAAAGCAGGGCACGCTCGATAAAGGGCATGCGGTTGCCGTTCTGGGGAGCATTGGCCCAGTGGATATACCAATAGATGTTCTTGAGGCGCCACAATTCAAAGATCTCGCTGTTACTGAAGTAGTGGTACAGGCTGATTTCATCAAACCAGTGATGACCCTGCAGCGACCCGGCGATGTCAAAAACATCGCGCATCAGCTGTCGGCCATTGAGGTTGGTGGCGGCCCAGGTGGTGTCGTTGACCAGCTGGGCGATGAAACGTTCGGGGTGCAAGCATTTGTCGTACATCCCGTTGGAGATAGGATCCACGCTCTTGCGCAGGTCGTTGGCCAGTGTGTCCTCGCCGTAGCCCCAGCCCATGTAGTACATGTCGTGGTAGCTGGCATCGGTGGTGATGCGCAACTGGGGGTTGAGTGAGCGTAGGCGCATGGTTTCGTTCTGCATCGAGAGGATGCAACGAATGACCACAGTGGATTTTGCATCGACACAGGCATTGCCCTGGAACACCCCGGGAAAATTCTTGAACATTCGCTCGGCAATCATCTGGTGCTGCTCGGCACCCTCGTCGCTCAGGTCGCCCACTCGCTGCTTTGACGTCTCGTTCACGATCGAGAGCTGGCGCAGCAGCAATTCGCCCTGCAGGTTGAGCATGCCTGCCTCCTTGGCCTTGGTCAGTTCCTTGATGGGACGCTCATAGGTCTTGCCGTTGGTCAGCCAGCGGCTGCCGTGACGGCCATAGTGGTCGATGTGGAATGCCTCGTAGCCATCGGGGGCAGGGGTGAGTTCGGGAATCTCGGCATCGGTGCCAAACGGGTAGGCATAATGGTTGCTCGCCGAGCGGTCAAAATTGCCGATGACTTGTTTGCGCGGCGTGATGGCGTTTGTCGTCAGGCAGGCCGTTAATGCTATGATGAGTGTGATTGCGATGTGTCTCATTTGTTCGGTACGATGATGGGTTGACGGGAAAGTTTATCGATAAAGTAGTCACGCACGTCGCTCCAGTGGTAATAGGGGGCGATGTCGGTCGCGATGGGCAGTGTTGCCTCGCGCTCGTTGAGCAGCGGCAGCATCAGAATGTCGTCGTTGCCGGCTTGGCGGAAGTACACCAGCTGGATGTTGGCTGCCATCGGGAAAATCTTGTAGGTCTGCCAGTGCTGGTCCAGGGTCTCGAGGTCGGTCGTCTGGTAGTCGGCTCCGTTCAGCCCCATCAGGCAGCACAGCGGCAGCACCACGCTCTCATGGCCGAAACGCAATGAAGCTCCAGGCCATGGATTGTCGCCCGTGATGGCGCGGTCGGCATCCTCGATGATATTGCGCAACAGGTTGGCCTCAATGTAGTCAACACGGCATTGCGTTAGCGGCGTCTCGCCCGACAGGATGTACCAGTAGGCATTATTGTAGCGCCACACGTTGTAGATGTCGTCGGCACTGAACAGGTCATACAGGTTCACATTCTGGAACAGGCGGTGGCTCTGCATGTTGCCCACCACATCAAACATGCTGAGCATCATCGAACGGGCCTCGTCATCGTTCAGGTTGGCCTTGACCCATCGCTGGTCATTGAACAGCTTTTTGAGCATATGCTTGGGATTGACCCATTTTTTCTCATATTTGTCGAGCAGGTCGGCCTGGCTGGCGCGTAAAGGCTTGACCACGCTGTCGCTGTAGTTCATGTAGTACATTGTGGCTTGGCTGGCATCGGTGGTAATCTTAAGGCGCGGATTGAGCGAAGCCAGCATGTCCACCTCGTTCTGCATCGACAGGATACAGCGGATGACCACGGTCGAGCGCGCAATTACCGGTGCACCGTCCTGGAATACCTGTGGAAAGTTCTGATACATGCGCCGAGCGATACCCTGGTGCTGTTCGGCACCCAGGTCGCTCAGTTCGCCCAGACGGCCTTGCCGGGCTTCATTCACGTCGCGCAGAATCATCCGCACTTCCTCGCCACGGGCTGTGAGTTTGCCTTCGCGCTGGGCTTTCTCGAGCAATTCGAGCGGCTTGGAGTACTTCTTGCCGTTGATGAGCCAGCGGCTGCCATGACGGCCGTAGTGGTTGATAAAGAACGGCTCGTAGCCTGCAGGGGCTGCCGTGATGGCGGGAAATCCGTCCACGGGATAGGCCTGGTAGTTGTTGGCGCTGAGCTTGGGGTTGGCCTTGAAGTCCTCGCGCACGCCTGCCGTGAGCGTCAATGCCGCAAGCAGGACCAGGATCGTAATGCTGTAAAATCGTTTCATGATCATGTTATCGTGTTATGGTTGTTTCTTGAGGTGATAGGTGTAGGCAGTGCCCTCGGCATCAGTCTTGGTGAAGGTGATGTCGCTTGAGGATGTGCGGGTTACGGTAAAGGCGTTATTGGCCTCTAAACCGGGCATAACGATATAATACACGGAGGGGTCGGGGAAGGAAATAGTCATCTTGTTACCGTCCTCGCTTTCATCCCAAGTGCCGAAACTCTCGACCAATTGCTCATGGCCATAGACCTGCGACACCCTGAACACCTTGTTCTGGAACTGGAAGAAGTAGTCGCCCTCGACGTTGACGGGTGTACCGTCGGCTGTAATCTGCTCGATGTGCCAGGTGCCGAACCACGGGCCGATGTCGCCATGGTTGCGAGTGCAGGCGCCCAGGGCCAGCAGCAAGACTGCAAATGACGCTGCCACATAATATAATGTTGTCTTTTTCATCGTCTCTTGATATTAAAGTTGCCACTATAGGAAATAACTAACCGGCCTCCCCAGTTGTTGCCGTAGAGGCTGCCGCGGTCGATGGCCACGGTGGCGCCCACCGACAGGCCATCGACCTTGAAGCCACGCAGCCAATAGGCGGCGTAATTGACGCTCAAGGCCATCGAGAAGTCATCGACGCTGCCCTCGCGGGGGATGATGGGTGTGCCCCAGGCCTTGCGATAGGAGCCCTGCAGGCGATAGTGCCAATCGTTGGTGAACCAGCCCTCGACGGCGGCGTGGAAGCCGCGCAGCACGTTGTCGCGGTAGCGCATGTAGCCGTCCTGGTTGTAGAGCGGTGACTTGACAAAGGGCGAGCCGATGGACATGCCGCGGCTCTGGTAGCCGTTGTAGATGTAGTTGTTGTAGTAGTCGTCGGCACCCGAGGAGTGACTGGTGATGGGCGTGCCGGGATGGTCGTTGGGCGTCCAGTGGATGGGGCCGCTCTGGTTGGTGAAGTCGATATACTCGATGACGGCGCCCGAAACGAGGTACGAGCCGTTTTGGCGGAACTCGATGCCCCACAGGCCGTCAAAGCCGTTCATCTTGCCGATGCCCGAGCCGTCTTCCCACAGCCACTGGGTGTAGGCACGCAACTGCCCGAGGTCGTCCCGTCTGTACTCCAGTGCTATATCCCAGGTTCCCAGGTGGTTGCCCTCGACAAACGAGTCGCCCGCGCTGTTGCCGCCACTGCCGGCGATGAACGTGCGGAAGAAGGCCTTCGGGTCGGCATCCATTTTGACCGTGTGATCCAGCTGACCTTCCTTGTAGTATTTTGCCGTGCCACCAAACTGGCAGGCCGACTGGGCTCCGATGGTGAACACGACGGGCTGATTAGGGTTGGTGCGGAAGTGCAGGCTCTTGTAGTGCAGCCACACGTCGGTGGTGATGAAGTGGTTGTAGTAGTTGTAATGGTTCTCGAGCCACTTGTCGTCCAACTCGCGGAAGTAGCCAAACTCGCCCTGGATTTGCAGCCAGCCCTTGGTGAACGGGATGTTCTGGAAGTCGATGAAACCGGCGCGCAGGCCCACGGGCGGCCGTGAATTGTTGCTCCACACCAGGTCACCGCTGCTTAGCAACCCGTTGACGATGGGCGATGATTTGCTGGCCTGGCCTGCCACGGCAAAGACACCGCGGTACTTGGCCTGGACATAGGCTTGCTGGAGCCACACCCTGGCGGGATGTTGCTTCTGTACCTCAAATTGTCCGTCGCCCACATAGCGCTCATAGCCGGCACTCGAGGCATAACCGCCCCAGGCTTCGAGCCCTGCACCCCACGAGAAGCGCTTGCGCTTGTCGATATTGTGCCGCAGCGAGGCATGGGCGAGGGCAGAGTACTGCTGTGTGATAACACCCCCGCAATTGGAACTGATGTAATAGGGGGCTAACTCGCTGTTGCCAGCGTTGGCTAGGATGCCTACTGAATAGACGTTCTCGTGGAATACAGGGCCATAGCATTCCAGCATGAGGACCGTGTCGGTCGAGAGGTCAAGCGAGGTCAGTGTGGTATCGGTCGGCTCCAGGGCCAGCATGGTTGTGGCGCAGGACAACGACAGAATGATTGTGAATAGAATTTTTCTTATCATGTGTGTCAGGGTTTGGATGGGTCGTTCTTGAGCACCTGGGTGAGGTGTTGCAAGTAGGTGTCGATGTGACGGCGCTTCTTCTCGTCGGCGATTTCATCGAGGTTGATGAGGATGCCCGTCTCCTCGACGTTGCCAAACTCGCGATTGATGGCTGTGCCCAGCATGTGCATCTTGGGCGACAGACCCATGTAGGCATTGACCAGCGGCGGGATGTTGATGCCGTGCTGGCGGATGAAGGTGTTCAGCCGCTTATAGTCCTCGCGGAAGTCGTTGCCCACAAAACGGCTGGTCAGCTCGGGGTCATCGTTGCGGGTGTCTGGCAGCGGGTCGATGGGAACGACCAGATTCTCCTTGTCCTTGAAGTATAGGTTGAGGAAGCACAACAGCATGTCGCGGCACTCGCGGTCATAGGAGGGGTACATCGTCATCTTGCCGAACATGTACTTGACCTTGGGATAGACAATGGTGAGGGCACCCAGACCGTCCCACAGGTTGTCGAGGGCGAACAATGCCCTGACGCCCTCGCGGGTCGATTGGTACTCGGGACGTACAAACGAGCGCCCCAACTCGATGGTGACAGGCAAAATGTCGTTGAGAAACCTGTCACTGAAGCGGAACATGTGCCCCATGGCAATCTGTGGCAAACCGTCACGGACGTCGACATCCCAGCCGCCGATAAATCGGTAGGCTCCGATAATCTCGTGCTTGTCGGGGTTCCACACCAGCAGCTGCTTGCACGGATTGGGCATCGTGTCAAACTCATCGATATCGCACGACTTTCCAGTGCCGCCACCCGACGAGCGGAACGAGATTTCGCGCAGGCGACCTATCTCGCGCATGGTGTTGGGCGAGTTGTGGGCATCGACCACATAGATCAAATTATCGGCTTTGTTGGAGCGTCGCAGCAGGCGCTCGCTGGTGAGCTCCTGTTCGATAAGGTTGACGGGTATGGGTTCAATAATAGGTTCCATAGGTTTATTCTGTCGGTTTTTTAAGAGTTGGTGCCATTTGGATCACAATATTGCGCAGGCGCGCGGCTTCTTGCTTGGGCTTAGAGATGTCGAGTGTGTTCCATGCGACGGGCTCGCCGATAATGACTCGCAGCGTGTTGCCACATTGCTTGATCATCTCCTTGGGCAGGAAGATTAGTTCTATATTAAACTTGATGCCCAGTCGTTTGCGCCACTTAGCAAAACGGTAGAAGAAACGCGAGTTGTGGGCGTCAAAATAGACAGGGACGATGTCGCGCTGATGATTGACGGCATGGACAACGGCAGCCTTGTGCCACGGCAGGTCGGCGATGGTGCCGTCGGGCTGCATGCGTGAACACAGGCCGGCCGGGAAGGTGATGAACTGGTTGTCGCTCATCAGGGCCTGCTCGATTTGCGTGGCGTTGGCCCGTGACTGGTTGCCGTACTTGTTTACAGGCAGGAACACGCCGCGCAGCGGTTCCACAGCCATTAGCAAATCGTTGACAAGAAACTTGATTTTGTGGTCATAACGGTTGCCCAGCAGCGAGATGAGCGCCAGGCCGTCAAGGCCGCCCAGAGGATGGTTGGACACAAACATGAAACGGCCTTCGTGCAGTTTTTCCAGGCCTGTGGCCTCGATGGAAATTCCCATTTCGGTCAAGGCGGCAGTGGCAGCATCGACGCTGTTTTTGCCGGCCATGTGCAAGAGGATGGCGTTGAGCTTGTCCTGGCAGATGGTGCGTTCGAGCCACCGCACAGCAAAGCGCGGGATGTACTTGTAGTGCCTGGGGAGTCGGTCCCTAAGCACCTTGTCAACATCTATTTTCATGGGCATCTCACTCATGTCTGATGATTTCATGTCGGATTAAACATACAAAGTTAGACATTTTAGCCGAAAATGGAAAGCAAGATGAAAAAAATTTGCTAAACACAGTTAAAAGTCCTACTTTTGCAATCTGAAAAACTGCTAAGGAAACGACAGACCATAGATTGGATTTGCTGAACATGAAAGATAGACTCACGATGCCCAAGCTCTTGTTCCTGCTATTCCAGGTGATTACCATTGCCATACTTGCTGTGTCGGCAACGGGCCACTTTGGCATGGCCGATGGCTTGCGCATCACTGCAGCCTATTTGGTGGCTTATCTGCTGCCGTGCATGGTCTTGAGCAGGGCCCGTGGCTCGTCGATGATGGCTCAGGTGTTGTTGCTGCTGGTGGCCGCATTCTTGTTCTATATCGATTTCAAGCGGTTGATTATTTGGACCGGTCCTGATGGATGCTCACTACAGTTGCCTGACATACAGGGCGATGCTCGCCACTATTACAAGTGGGCCTTGTACAAGTATAACGGTACTCCCGAGGAGGTGCACATGGTGTATCCCGGCTTTCCCATGCTGATGCTGGGATTGTGGAAGATACTGGGCTTGAATGTCGTTTGGCCCCAGGCGTTGAATCTGATGTTTACCTTGCTATCGGTGGTGCTGACGGGTATGACTACGCGCCGCCTGTTGCTGCACCGTGTGCAGGTGTCGCCCCGGACGTTGCTCGCCGGCGGCATGGGTCTCATGGGCATGTTGCCTTATTTTCTTGTGATGGGAACGACCCTTCTCAAGGAGGGCTCGGTGATGGTGTCGCTGTCCATGTCAGGCTTTGCCCTGTCGTCACTGTCGGCAAGTGACCAGGAGCGGCACTGGCCCTGGCGTGATATCATTCTGCTGGTGATGGCGGGAATCCTGCTTGCCCTGGTGCGCACGACCTATCTGTATTTTGTCATCATCGGTGTCATAATCATGGCAATACCTCATTGGCGTCGTGACTGGCGTATGGCCATGTCGATGCTCCTGGTCATGGGTCTGTTGCTGGCTCTGGGAGACTACTTCTCGGCCTATTCCTTTGACCGTCACGCCGAGATAGCCGGTGGCGGCTGGAATATGCAGCGCACCTATGTGATAGGCGAATCCCAGAAGTTTTACCGCGAATTCCTGGATTATTACTTCTTGTATTCGGTATGGCACAAGGTGATTTTGTTGCCGCTCACGATGGCCGTTCAGTTCCTCCTGCCGTTCCCCTGGAGTTATGACGGCATCATTTCGGTCATCGGTAGCGCTTCCCGTTTGACCTTTGGCTGGTACTTCATTGGCGGCACAGCCTTGTTCTACTATTTCTATCTCTCGTTGCGAAAGCACGATAACATGGGTATGTGGCCCTGGTGGCCGGCCCTGCTGTTTGCTGCGGTGGCTTATCTCATGGCCGGTTCAGTGGCTCGTTATGTGGTGCCTTTCCAGTTGCTCTTTGTACCAGTGGCGATGTATGTGTTGTGTCTGTTGCATGAGGGGCATTGGCGCAAACCCTATCTTTGGTGGCTTGCCATCCTGGTCGTGATGCTGATTGTGACACTGCTGTTGTGCTTCGAACTCCAGAAAGCAACCATCTCGCAAATGTTAGGTTTGCCTCCGCTGGGCGATTATCTCATCCAATTCTTCAATTGATTTTTACCCCGTAAGCCTTGCATCACCATTTGTCGTCTTTTTAGAGCCATTGGTCGGCAGCCATTGGCTCCTCATCGGTTTTGCCTGTTGCAGTAGTTAAACTTTGCTCAGGGGCAGGGGTCTAAGAGTCAAGAAACGACAACTACTTAAAACCAGAAGACGATGAAAAAGATATTATTACTTAGCATGTTGTGCATGATGCTCGCCCTGCCTGCCATGGCACAACGCGGATATTACCCTTACGGGAGATCGTCCCAGCCGCGGGTGCAGACCGTGGGACGTCATGGCAATGAGTATATTGCATGGCACCGTTACTATCTGGGTCTGCGGGTGGGCCTCAACGCCTCGCATGTCGCCAGCGAGAGCCATCTGCTCGACGGCAGCGGAGTGAAAACGGGCTTGAACATCGGATTTGTCGCTGGCACCCAACTTTCTTACCGCACCCCCTTGTTTCTTGAGAGCGGTCTGTACTATACCCAAAAGGGAGGTAAGAGTGGCTCGGGCGATGGCAAGTTCACTTATGACCTGAACTACCTGGAGGTGCCGGTGTTGATCAAGTACAAGCACTTTGTGGGCAACCAGACGAGTATCCAGCCCTATGCCGGCGCATACCTGGCCGTGGGCACCGACGGCGAAATCAAGAACTATGGTGCACGCAAGGCATTCAGCTCCTATGACGACGGCTATTTCAAGCGCTTTGATGGTGGACTCAAGATTGGTTGCGGAGTGGGTTACAACATGCTGTATGTGGATGCCAGTTATGACATCGGTCTTGCAAACATCGGCCAGGATGATTTTGACGACACGCACAACGGCTGCTTCACGATAAACGTAGGTGTGAATTTTTAAAATGACGTAATTTCTGGGTGGCGTGTGCCGCTAAATCACACCGGTGGCACACGCATTTATCACCTGAGAAATCATTTTTAAGTCTAGAACATTAAATAGACTGACAATTTTTCACTACTTTTGCAAAGATTGATAACTTTTTAAAATTTTGAGCTATGAAAAAGATATACTACACCATGCTTATTGCACTGGTATCGATGACGATGGCGATGACTTCATGCCGTGATTGGGATTCGCCTTACTACCTGGAAGATATTGTGGGCAGCTGGGTATCCTACTACGGACGTGATTACATGGGCGACTACGACCTTGTGGGTTATGACGTGGTTCGCTATGACTTCTACCGTGACCACACGGGCCGTTACACCTACTATTCATACTATGGCCTGGATTATGTGGACTTTGAGTGGAATACGAGTGGCGACAGGCTGTTTATCTACTACTATGACGGCACCAGCGATTACTTGTTCTACGGATTTGATCGCAATGGTGACTTGATTCTGGGACTGGATAGCCGCTTCAACGAATTTACTGCTTATCGTCCCGCAGGCATGTACATGTATCTCGATGCGGCCAAGGAGAATTCTACTGTCGCTGGCAAGAAGATGACCAGCAAGGAGGTGAAGAAGATGGACGGTGCTGCTGCCTCAACCACCTCGAGAGCAGTCAAGAAGAGAACTGAGGTAAAGGAATAAACTCATGATAGCTTGAATGAAACTGAGGGAGGGTGTGTCATTATTCTGGCACATCCTCTTTTTGTAACATGCTGTAAAACATA
>CAMJZI010000046.1 GCA_946410185.1 uncultured Porphyromonadaceae bacterium | reverse complement strand
TCTTGGGGTCGCGGGTGCACTGCTCGGGTTTGAACTTATAAGCGCCGTGGCTTGTACCGATGCTGATGGCCAGCGAGTCACAACCGGTGCGGGTGGCAAAGTCGATCACTTCTTCGGGCTTGGTGTAGTGCGATTCCTCGGCAACAACGTCATCCTCAACGCCAGCGAGCACGCCTAACTCAGCCTCAACAGTCACATCAAACTGGTGGGCATATTCCACGACCTTCTTGGTCAAAGCAATGTTCTCTTCATAGGGGAGTGAGGAGCCATCGATCATTACCGATGAGAAACCAAAGTCAACGCATGACTTGCACAGTTCAAAGGTGTCGCCATGGTCCAAGTGCAGGCAAATCTGGGGATGTTCCCAGCCCAACTCCTTAGCATACTCTACAGCACCCTCGGCCATGTAACGCAACAGCGTCTGGTTGGCATACTTGCGGGCACCACTGGACACTTGCAGGATAACAGGAGACTTCGTCTCGGCGCAAGCCTTGATGATAGCCTGTAACTGCTCCATGTTGTTGAAGTTGAACGCGGGGATGGCATAGCCGCCATCGACTGCCTTAGCAAACATCTCGCGGGTATTCACGAGACCTAAATCCTTGTAATTTACCATAATTGTATTAAAATAATATTGGAAAAAACCATTTATCTTATTTCCCGCAAAGGTAAGTGTTTTTTATTGCCGGACAAACACTAAGGGGGAGATTTTTTTCATCAACACCCTTTAGTCGAAGGGCAAGAGGCCAAAACCTACCGTTTTCTACTGTCAACACACAGGTTTTTGCCACCAGCCCAAATGCAAGGCCTAATCGGATTTTAAGCCTTGTTTATTGTTTTTACCAATTAATATCGTTACCTTTGCGCTCACATTACTTAATAACTGCATTGTTTAACTGCATCAAACAGACCTAAAGCCGTGTCAGCAATCAATAAATGGCGCATCGAGGACAGCGCCGAACTCTACAACATCGGAGGCTGGGGCCTCAAGTACTTCTCCATCAACGAGAATGGGCATGTCACCGTCACGCCCAAGAGCAGCTGCGTGCCAGTAGATCTGGCCGATGTCATGGACGAACTGCACTCCCGCAAGGTGACAGCACCCGTATTGCTGCGTTTCCCCGACATTCTGGACAACCGCATCGACAAGATTTCAAGCTGCTTCAAGAAGGCAGCCAAGGAGTATGAATATCAGGGTGCCAACTTCATCGTCTATCCCATCAAGGTGAACCAGATGAGGCAGGTGGTCGAGGAAATCATCGGGCACGGCAAGAAGTTCAACATCGGTCTGGAAGCCGGCAGCAAACCCGAGCTGCATGCCGTGCTCGCCAGCAACATGACCGACCTGAACGCCAATCCGGTCATCATTTGCAACGGTTACAAGGACGAGGGATATGTCGAGCTCGCCCTGCTGGCGCAGAAGATGGGACGACGCATCTTTGTCGTGGTCGAGAAGCTGAGCGAGCTAGAGCTCATCGACCGCGTGGCAAGCCGCCTGCACATCCGTCCCAACATCGGATTCCGCATCAAGCTGTCGAGCAGCGGCAGCGGCAAGTGGGAAGAGAGCGGCGGTGACAGCAGCAAGTTCGGCCTGAACACCAGCGAACTGTTCAGTGCCATCGACTACCTGCGCGAGCACAAGCTGGATGATTGCCTCAAACTCATCCACTTCCACATCGGCAGCCAGATCACCAAGATTCGCCGCATCAAGAACGCACTGCGCGAGGCGGCACAATTCTATGTGCAACTGGCCAAACTGGGATTTGATGTGGAGTATGTGGACATCGGCGGCGGCCTGGGCGTGGACTATGACGGCACCCGCTCAAGCGGCAGCAGCCACTCGATGAACTACAGCATCCAGGAGTATGTGAACGACGCTGTCTACACCCTGGTGGATGCCAGCAACAAGAACGGGCTCAAGCATCCCAACATCATCACCGAGAGCGGCCGTTCATTAACCGCACACCATTCGGTCCTTGTCGTTGACGTGCTCGAGACCACCTCGCTGCCCGAGTGGGACGACAAAGTGGATAACGTGAGCGACACCGACGACGAGCTGGTGCGCGACATGTATGAGATCTGGGACAAGATCAACCAGGCGCGCCTGCTCGAGGACTGGCACGACGCGCTACAGATACGCGACGAGGCTCTGGACCGCTTCTCGCTGGGCCTCATCGACCTGCGCACCCGCGCCATGGTCGAGAAACTCTTCTGGTCCATCGCCCGCGACGTGGACGGATATGTGCGCAACATGAAGCACGCTCCCGACGAGTTGCGCTCCGTCAGCCGCATGCTGCCCGACAAGTACTTCTGCAATTTCTCCCTGTTCCAGTCGCTGCCCGATGCCTGGGCCATCGACCAAGTGTTCCCCGTGATACCCATCGACAGGCTGAACGAGCGTCCCACCCACTACGCCACCTTGCAGGACATGACCTGTGACAGCGACGGCAAGTTGAACAACTTCATCTCGGCCCAGGGTATCGCCCACTCGCTGCCCGTCCACAAGCTCAAGGCAGGGCACCACTATTATCTGGGCATCTTCCTGGTGGGAGCCTATCAGGAAATCCTGGGCGACATGCACAACTTGTTTGGCGACACTAATGCTGTGCACATCAACGTCTTCAAGGACCACTACGAGATTGACCAGGTGATTGACGGCGAGACCGTTGCCGAGGTGCTCGACTACGTCGAGTTCAACCCCAAGCAGCTGGTGCGCAACGTGGAGACCTGGGTGAGCGAGTCGATCCGCTCGGGAAAAATCACCAGTGAAGAGGGCAACGAGTTTGTCCGCAACTTCCGCAGCGGCCTCTACGGCTACACCTATCTCGAGAAATAGTTTTACTAGACAATCTAGAGACTCTAGAACATCTAGTTCATCTAGGACTTCTAGTATTCTCATGCGATACTTTATCAGGTTAGGCTATCGGGGGGCAAATTTCCACGGATGGCAGATTCAGCCCCATGACACCTCGGTGCAACAGGCCATCGAGGAGGCTTTGGCCACGCTCTTGCGTGTACCAGCTCCTGTCACTGGAGCGGGCCGGACCGATGCCGGTGTGAATGCCCGATTGATGGTCGCCCACTTTGACACCGAACAGCCCATCAAGGACATTGACCGGCTGACCCACAGCCTCAACGCGCTGCTGCCGCCCGACATTGCCATCTACAGCATCACGCCCGTCCATGACGGTGCGCACGCCCGCTTCGATGCCACCAGCCGCACCTATAAATACTTTGCCATTACCCGTAAGGATCCTTTCCGCTACCCGCTGGCCTGGAAATGCCCGCCCGACCTTGACTTCGACCTGATGAACGAGGCCGCCAACCGTCTGCTGGAGTACACCGACTTCACTTCCTTCTCCAAGCTTCACACCGATGTCAAGACCAACAACTGCCGCGTGACCCACGCCCGCTGGACCCACGCCCACGACGGCCAGTGGGTGTTCACAATCACCGCCGACCGATTCCTTCGCAACATGGTACGGGCCATTGTCGGCACCCTCGTCGAGGTGGGCCGCCACAAGATCACCGTCGAGCAATTCTGCCAGGTCATCGAGCGCAAGGACCGCTGTGCCGCCGGCACCTCGATGCCGGGCCACGCCCTGTTCCTGTGGGACATCACTTACCCCTATAGTTTCCAGACCATCTAGATAAATGTGGCCGATAAAAAAAATTGGCCTAAGGGCTTGTCAGTTCGGGGAATTGTATTACCTTTGCACCCGCATTAGTGCCCGCGGGGCTTAGCAAAGCGCTGGACAGATGAGTTTAGCCGCCTCAGGGACAAACGTTTAAACTACAAAATATCAAATGTACGCAATTGTAGAAATTCAGGGACAACAGTTCCGTGCCGAGCAGGGCAAGAAGTTGTATGTCCACTATCTCGGCGACGAGCGCAAGGAAGGTGACTCTGTAGAGTTTGACCGCGTCCTGCTCGTGGATGCCGACGGTGCCGTTAAGGTTGGCGCACCTACCGTCGAAGGTGCAAAGGTTGTTTGCGAGGTAAAGGCTCCCCTCGTGAAAGGTGAACACGTGATTGTCTTCAAGAAGAAGCGTCGCAAAGGCTATCGCCGCTTGAACGGCCATCGCCAGCAGTTCACTCAGCTTGAGATTAAAGAAGTCATTGCTTAATTAACCATTTAAAAATCACAACTCTAGATTATGGCACATAAAAAAGGTGTCGGCAGTTCAAAGAACGGCCGCGAGAGCGAAAGCAAACGCCTCGGCGTGAAGATTTTTGGTGGTCAGTTTGCCAAGGCCGGTAACATCATCCGCCGTCAGCGCGGTACCCAGCACCGTCCTGGCAAGAACGTTGGCATGGGCAAGGACCACACTCTGTATGCTCTGGTTGACGGTACTGTAGAGTTCCAGCACCGCGCTGGTCACACCTACATCAACGTGATCCAGGACACTCCCAAGGAGGAGCAGAACTAATCAAAAAAGGACAAGAAATCCCAACCCTAAGGGAACTTCGGGTGGACACCGTGATGCGGTGCCCACCCGAGTTTTTTTTTACATATTATTTTGCCAAATGATTAATTCTTCATATCTTTGTTCACTCCAGTCATGACAGATCTACCTATGTAACACAAAAAACGCTAATGATACTGCACTTTTATTAACTATTTAAAATCGCCAAATGATGAAAACAAAATCGATTAAAACATTACTGGTTGCCGCCATCACCATGGCAGCAATGAGCGTTCCCGGAACAGCCAATGCCCAGCTGGGCGGACTGGTGAACAAGGCCAAGAAGAAAGCCGAGCAAGTCGTGGACAAGAAGAAAGAGGATGTCAAGAAAAAGGGCAAAGAGGTCAAGGAAGAGGCCAAGATGCAGGCTCTGGAGAGCCAGCGTCCTCCCCTGCCGTGGCCTATGAGCGAGAATCCCCAGTACGACGGCAAGAGCGTTGAAGAATTCTTGAAAGGTATCGCCGACGTGCCCGATGAGGAGGTCAAGGCCCTGCGCGAACAGTTGGATGCCCGCTTCAAGCACAACTGCCAACTCAACAAAATCAATTCCGGGCCAGACTATGATGTGAAACTCTGGGAGAATATTACGAAAGAGAATGAGCGCTGGTGGAATTTCTATGGCACATTGGCACATATCACCCGCACTGCAATGGACGGTGTGTATTCCGATTCGGACGGCACCATCCACAACGAGAATCAAAGTTATCTCATCAACGGCCGTAATCGCGGCCCCCGCGGCATCAGGATTGAGAAACACGACGGCAAGTTCAAGTTCTGCAGCCTGAGCCACCAAGCCATCTTCCTCGACGAAAATGAGGTGGCATCTGCCACAGATGCCGCCAAGCGCAGCCGCAAGTTCCAGATTCTGACCCTCGCCATCCACAAGATGCTGGACGAAGTCGGCGAGAAATATGACTATGATGACCGCTACATGTACAATTATGCGGGCATGCTTGCCAAGGCCCTCGAGGAGGCACTGGAGGGCAACAAGCCCGAGAACATCGAGTACAAGGCCATGCCTAAGGCCGGCTCGATGCACGCCAAGTTCAAAGCCGAGGCGCTGGCCATCGCCAAGGCCGATGACCCCAAGGTCATTGATGTCATCATCACCAGCAGCGACTGGGATGTGCTGATGAAGGGTCTGGTGCCCGAGCGCCGCAACATCTACGGCTACATCGTCACTCAGGACGAGCTCGGCAAGAAATGCTCAGAGCGCGTGTGGACCCAGAAGTATCAGGGTAACGGCAACTACGGCAAACTGAAAGCCGGCGGCGTGGGTGTTTCCGCCGACTTCTATGTGAAGTAGACTATAGATACTATAGAAAAGAGGCTATAGGGACGATTCCCCTATAGCCTCTTTTGTTAGAATTCCTCGGCCTCGATGTCAATGATGCGCGGGTCGTTGGGGTCGATGTGAGGAATGGCCAAGTCGGTCTCCTCGCCCTCCTCAGGACCGAACCACTTGCGTAGGCGCTCGCGAGCCTTGCGTTCAATCTCGGGCGTGATGTACTTCTTCATCGTGAACAGAGCCCACGCCAGTGCAGCCAGGTCGTCGGTGAAACCGAGTCCCAGAATCACATCGGGAATGAAGTCAAGCGGCAGAATAAAGTAGCCGAGCGCCCCCAGGACCTTGAGTTTGAGACTTGTGGGCACTGACGGGTCACGAGAGACGTAATAGAGGACCAGCACATAGTAGACAGCCTTGCGGCCCGCCTTCTTGGCCACCTTGCTCAGTTTTTTCCACAACTTGCTGTCGTTAAAGAACTGAACGTAATCGTCAAGGTTGATGTTGAAATTCTTGTTTACTGACATCCTGATTCACAATAAAAATGGTCAATACTGCCATCTATTGCTGCAAATCGCATGCCAAATAGCCTTTTGGGACATTGTCGTCAGGCTGTTTCCTCCTGGTGCAGGGTCACTTTGACCTTGGCGATGCGGTATTTCACGACCTTGATGACGGTGAAAGTGAAACGGCCGTGATTGACCACTTCTTTCTCCTTGAGGAATTCTCCCTTGAGGTCAAGCAGGAATCCTGCGATGGTCTCGGCCTCCTCGGCATGCTCGCCCAGTTCCTCCTCATCGATATCGAGGACACGGGCAAAGTCGCTCAACAGGGTCTTGCCGTCGAACAGCCAAGTATCGGCGCTGATGCGGTTGTAGAACTTCTCCTCGGTATCATACTCGTCGTTGATGTCGCCCACAATCTCCTCCAGCACATCTTCGAGGGTGGCAATGCCCTGAGTGCAACCATACTCGTCAACGATGATGGCCATGTGCATCTTCTTCATGCGGAAGTCCTCAAGCAGGTCGTCGAGCATGCGGGTCTCGGGCACGAAGTAGGCAGGGCGCATGAGGGTCTGCCACTTGAACGAATTATCGCGGTTGCCGATATAAGGAAGCAAATCCTTGGCATAAAGGATGCCCTTGATGTTGTCGGGGGTATCTTCATACACGGGCATGCGGGAATACCCGGTGTCAATGACCTTGCGCACCACCTCGTCAAAGGTGTCGTCTTGATCAATGTCCACCACATCGACACGCGGGCGCATGATGTCGCTCACGGTCTTGTCGCCAAACGAGAGAATGCCCTCGAGCAGTTCCTTCTCGTCGGGGTTGCTCACCTCGCTCACCTCGAGGGCGCGGGTGAGGTCATCGACCGAGAGTTCTTCGGTCTGCTGCTGCACCACCTTGTTCACGATGCTCGTGCTGCGCACCAGCAGTGCCGTCAGGGGCGAGAACAACTTGACCGCTGCCTTGAGCGGTGCCGAAGCCATCGCAGCAAACTTGATATTGAAGTTGGTGGCATATAGTTTGGGAATCACCTCGCCAAACAAGAGGATCAGGAAAGTCAGGATAACCGTCTGTACGATGAAGTCAAGCACCGTGCTGTTAAAGTCAAAAATCTGGTTCATCGCATAGTTGAGCACGATGGCAATCATGATATTGACCAGGTTGTTGCCCACCAGGATGGTAGCCAGCAATTTCTCGGGCATAGCCAGCAATTCCTTGACCCGCTCGCGGCGGTGCGTGTCCTCGATATCGTCAACGTCGGCAGGACGCAACGAGAAATAGGCAATCTCACTGCCTGAGTTAAATGCCGACAGAAATAATCCTAAAACGGCGACAATGATGGCGATGATGCTGCCCGGGCTGGGCGCGTTAAAAGTGACAAGCGGATGTCCGCTCGCTGTACATAGTACCGATAACAGGCACGATAACGGGTCAGGGTCCAAAATAAAAGTTGTTTTGTTGAATAATGCGACAAAGATACAGCATTTTTTGTTATCTACACAATAAGTAATAAAAAATAACCCTCCTGAACACCTTAATATATTTAGCGGCAGGAGGGTATAAATCTTTCATGATAGTGTGGATTACTCTACGGGTTCCACTGTGTAGCCGGCGTTGCGCAGCAGCTGCAACAGGCCTTTTTCGCCAGGCAGATGGCCGGCACCAACGCAAATCAAGGCGGCACGCTCGGGCAACATCACCTTGAGCTTCTCCACCCAGTTGCGGTTGCGGCTATAGACAAGGGCCTCCATCTCATCCTCACTGTCGCCGCCCATGCTGGCATCGGTCATGACCGACAACAGTTTGTCAAGGTCTTGAGCCATATAGGCATCGGCAAGCGTGGCGAGCTGTACCTGGAAGAAGTCATCCTGCTTGCAGGCTTCGAGCAAGCCACGGGCTTGATTGACAAGCGGCGCGTTGTACAGCAGGTTGATCTGCTCATCTACCGACTCAAGGCCTACCGAGGGACGCCCCTCCTGGTTAGCCCGGGCTTGAACGGCCACATCAATCAGGTTATTGGCATCAAAGTTGGGGAAATAGCGGATGGAACGCAGCGCCTGCATCTGGGTACTGATGGCACTGGGCTTCAAGGTCTTCATTTGGTTGAGTTTTACCCCCATGGGGCCGAAATACTTGTCGAAAACCGCCTCGACCAGGCTATAGCCCTCGGGCGAGAGCAGCTTGTCGAGCGTACTGTCGGGCGGTGCCATCATGCATTGCGCAATTCGGGCCTGGACATCGGGGCTCATCAAACTATCCTTCTCCACTTCGCCCACGACAATATCACAGTTCTCAATGGCCTGATCGATTCCTTTGATCTGATCGATCATCGATGCCGGCGCCATGTGATGGGTGCCGAAGACGTAACTGGGCCTGCCAAGGCCGTTTCCACTCACTTTCCACAAGAGTTGGGCTTGAGCCGCAAGGGCAAGCATCAATACGGTAACAATCAGGGATAATCTTTTCATAGTCTTACTTTCATTGATTATAGTTGTCACAAAAGTAGCAAGAATATTGAAGAAAACCTCAAAAAACGGGACGATTTTGACAAAATCCCCTAATATAATGATGATTTCTTGACAAAATGCCTAATTATTGTGATTGCAGGCCATGGTCGACGGTTGTAATTTTGCATCATGAAAAAGTGAATTAGTTATTAGTTGATTACATCTAGTCAATAAATAGTAAGTAAACAGATAAAAAATCCGCACCGATGCGATATCGATGCGGACTTTTTGATTTTTGGGCTTTGGCTTACCACTGGGGTTCTACAACCTTGAGGCGGTCACCGCCGTTGGGGCCCTTGATGAGCATGTCGTAGTACTCCTGAGTGTAACCAGGCTGGCTGGGCGATGCGGGAGTTCCCCACTCGTTGCGCAGGAACTTGCCGTCTTTCTCCTTTTTGACGTTACCGTCCAGATATTTCACAAAGAGGTACTCACCCAACTTTCTGTAGCGTGCGGTAGCATCCTGACCGGCGTTGACCGAGTAGTTGGTCAGCAGGCGGATGGCGGCATCACGGTCGGTAGTGAGCAGCGAAGTGGCCTGTGCCTCGATAACCGACTGCTGCTTGGCAAAGTTGTCCTCGATGGCGCCCTGCACCTTGCGGATGTCACCAATCATCTGGGAATAGCGGTGATAGGCCTGGTTGGCAACCCAGTTGTTGACCCAGAAAGCGCAATCCCAATCCAGCGTATACATGTCGGCCTTGCCCTGGCGATAGCTCTCGGGCACCTGGGTGATGCAGCAGTACATGGGCACAAAGACAGCTGTGTTGGCATCATCGACACCAAACCAGAAACAACCGCCCACCTCGTCGGGGAGCCATGAGCGCATCTGCGCTGCAAACACCCAACCCGTCTGCTGGGTGGCGATTGCACGCTCCTGGCTGTACTTCACGCCGTCCACCTCAAAGTCCATGGGACGCCAGCGGTAAGGCACACCATAGGCGGTAGTGGCACCGGGATCCTTGGTCATGTCGAAGGGGGTTCCCTCGAAGTGGTCACGCATCATCTCCTGCATGTCGCGCACGCTGACCTTGCGGTCGGGCTTGACATAGAGGGGCATCACGTCGGCATCGGCCTTGGTCTTGCCGTAGATGAAGGGCAGATAGGCATCCATGCCTTTGTGGAAACGGTTAAAGTAGCTCCACACGCGGGCATCGCAGCCGCGCAGGGCACCCGCGTCAAACTTCTGGTAAACAGGTGCAAAAGCAAATTCAGAATCCTTTCCGGTAAAGAGGCCTTTCTTCTTGGCAAAGGAGATGACATCCTTGCTATACATGACGTTCTTCTTGTCCTTCATGTCAAATTTCCAGATGCGTGGATTGTTGGCATGACCGGCGATGCAGTCATCGGGAATGCGGATAGCGACCCACACGGCACCGATTTCGCCTGGTCCCTTGCCAATCATGTCCATGATCCAGATCTCGTTGGGGTCGCCAATCGAGAAGGACTCGCCCTCACTGGCATAGCCGTACTTGGCTACCAGATCGGTCATCCACTTGATGGCCTCGCGAGCGGTCTTGGAACGCTGCAGGGCAATGTACATCAAGCTACCGTAATCGATAATGGAGTTACCCGTGGTGTCCCACAGTTCCTCGCGTCCGCCCCAAGTACTCTCGGCAATGGTTACCTGGTGCTCGTTCATGTTGCCCACAACGGCATAGGTATGCTCCACCTCGGGGATGGCACCCAAGCGCTTTCCGCTGTCCCAGTCAACAATCTCGCGCATGGCGCCCTTGGGATGATCGGCAGCAGGCAGATACTGCAGGTCGCCAAAGAGGGTGTGGCTGTCGGCAGCATAGGTGATGATGGTCGAACCATCGGCACTGGCATTCTTGCCCACCAGCAGGTTGGTGCAGGCATCGGCGGTCATCCAACCGGCAAAGGCCAGCATAGCCACCGATAACAATTTGATTGACAAATGTTTCATTTTTTCTTTTGATAGTTTTTTGAATATAAGTTATTGGTTCATTGGTTTCTTGTCAGTTGCCCACAGGAATGTCATATCCCGTGAGGCGGAAGGCCACCCGGAAGGGCGTTGCCGACTTGCGCGGCTGCGGTCCTGCATAGTAGTAGAACAACCGCTGCACGTCAAAGGACTTGATGCTCACCAGCTTGGTCTCGCCTGGCTTGAGGCTCACAGGCACTGTTACCTGGCGCTGGGTGAGCATTTCCCCGTTCATGATGCTATAACGCAACAACAGGCGCACCGCGCTCATGCGATGGCTGGTGTTGTTGGTGATAAAAAAGGATTCCTTGCTGTCGCTGGCACGCTTGCTGTAGCCCTTGAGGGTGACAGCATCGGGATCGACTTGCGCCAGACTGTCGGGCAACAGACCGTCGCTCGGTTCGATAGCCATGACAGGCACCTCAATCGAACGCAGATTCTTGCGGGTGGTGCGGGTGCGAGCATCCAGCGAATTGACACACAGTAGCATCAGCAAGATAGAAAGCAATACAATAATAATATGTTGATTACGGTCTTTCATCACAAGTAACGCACACGGTTAAACGGTGTTCCGTCGCCTCCATCGGGATAGATCTTGCGGAAGCCTATTGGCACTTTTTCCTCCACTTTGTCGGGAATAATGCTCATGCCATTGAACAGGGAGGGCAGGAAACGGGCTATGTTGACACGCACCTTCACCTTCCAGTGAGGCGGCTCAAAAGTGAGTGTCGTGGCACGGTCGTTGAGCGTCGCCACACACTTGAGGGGCTTGATCAGGGTCAATTGGTCACGCTGACTATAGAGCCACAGCTGGTATTTGCTATCAACGGCCGTTGCAGCGATGTAACCGATGACGGTACCCGGCACCACATTGATGTCGGGCGAATCAAGTAAAATGATACGGTAGCCGATGTTGTTCGGGCCTTTATATCGCTCGATGCCCAGTGTCATCTCCTCGTTGGGATAGTACCAGATGCCCTCGAGCGGCTGCATATCGGTCTCGTCAAGCCGCACGCGCATCGAGTCCACATCAAGTCCATCAATCACCACCGACTTCTCGGGCACACTGTTACTTGTTGCCGCCATGAGGGGCAACATGAGGATTATCAATGCTATGATGGAGGCCTGACGCATCGGGATTCACAATCAGTTGACAGTAGCGAAACGATAGATGATACCTAAACTGAGGATTTCCTTGAACTGCCAGTAATTCCAGTCATCGTCGCGGGCACGCGAGCGGTCAAAGCGCAAGTGGGTATAGAGCTGGGTGGTCAGATACTTGCCAATGGAGAAATCGAGCGTGTTCTCCCAGTCGCCCTGAACATACTCATAGTTGGTGAACATGTAGAGCCTGGAAGTGATCATCACATTGGGATTGAAGCGCCACAACCACTTGGCCTCGAAATTGCTACCAAAGGTGCTCTTGCTGTGACGGCCTGCTTCGATGCCAAAACGGGTCGGGTCGATGTCGGTGATATTGCGGCAGTACTTCCAGTTATAAGACAACGGAGCGATGGCCAGCGTGAACATGCGGTCATCGGCCTTCTTGTAGCTATAGGTCATACCAAGACCGATGTTCAATTCGGCTGGCGACAAGAAGGAAGCCGTCATCGTGCGGGTATTGACCTTGTAGTTGTTCAGGAACTGGGTCGTGAACTGCAGCATGGCACTGTAGTACCAGTTTTTTATGGCCTTGTAACCCAGCTGTGAGGTAAACAGGAAGTTGTCCTCGTTGATGAGGTAGTTGCGGATGCTGTCGCCATGGGTTGTGGCCAGGCCCAGCTTATAGGACAACGCATTATTGAACAACCAGTCGGGATGCAGATCCTGATTCAGATTGCAGTTCCAGTTGATGCTTCCGAGCAGCGCCAGGTTATTCTCGCCGCCCTGGTACCAGTTGCCACTGATGTAGGCCTGGGTGAACTGTAACGACGCATTGAAAACGTGAAGCCAGTTGTGCAAGGGCTGTGCCGGCTCATCGGGCGGGGTGACATCATCAACACCCACCTGGGCAGGAGCGATGGTGAGCATGCCCTGACGGGGATCGGCGGGGATCACGCCCTCGGGGGGGGCAGCGGGCAGCCGGTTGGCGTTATAGGCGACCAGCTGCGGATTATTGACCATTGCGCGCTGACGCAGACGCTGAGTGCGACTGGAATTCTCCAATGCCTGCTGCAACCACTCGTCACCGGCTTCAAGACTGTACAAGTCACCAGATTTAGCGGTTTGTTTCGACTCTTGGATTCCATCAATACTGTTGTCATAGACCAGCGGCACATAGAGCGTGCGGGATTCCTCATCGGGCCTCTCGGCACCATTGGCCACAGTGCCAAAACTCATAGTCGCCACCATGGCGAGAACCAAACAGGCTTTGAAAGTCATCTTATTCATTGGACAATATTTTTTAGTGGTTAATCATTCTTGCGGTTATATCCTGTCAACGGGGCACATCACGCGTCATACAGTTTCTCCTTGCGGGCCGGACGTTGTTGCTGCTTCTTGATTTTGTCCTGTTGCCGGTCGGCATCCTGCTTGGTCTGCACTCGCTGCCGCTTGCGCTCGTGGTTGGGTTGCTGCTTCTTGTTCTCGGCAAAGCTCTTGATCATGTCCTCAACGATTTCCCGATTGCCGTACAGATAGTTGACCGTTATCTCGATGATGAGATTCTGGTGCTTGGAGACCAGGTCGGCAATCACGGCACGCGAGCCATCGGGCATGGTGCCGTCAATGCTGTAGGTCTTCTTGAAGCCCTTGACCTTGAGTTTGCCGTCGTGCAGGTCATACATGCTGTAACCCAGGGCCTTGCGCTGCAGGTTCTCGGTAAGCATCTTTTTCTCGTTGCCCTTATCCTGGCTGTAAAGCTGCACGGTCATGACCATGTCCTCCCACTGGATTTCAAAGCGGGTATTGCTGTTGTAGGTGACAAAACCGCCCTCGGGAGTCTCAAATGTCAAGTCGTACCGGCTCCAGTTATATACCGTAGCCCCTGCATCCATGCCACCGATGAGTGCCAGCAGCAGCACGATGGTCAATGGAGCGATATGTCTCAGTGCTTTCATCATCATGGTGAGAAAAACTATTCGGGTTGTTTAACATTGTCGAGATAGCTGTCCCAGTCCCGCTTGCTGCCGCGAAACACGTTCAAGTCCACGTCACCATCAATGCCATTGACGCTGCCCTCGTGGCTGAACTGCTGGATGCGGTGCGGCAGATGTGACAACATATCGGGACTGGTGAAGGAGCACAGCCACAAGTCGTGGTCGCCCAGCATATCCTTGTAATACTTCTCATAGCCGTCCAGATTGGTGTAAATCATCACCTGGTAGCCCTTGTCGTTGAGGATGT
>CAMJZI010000045.1 GCA_946410185.1 uncultured Porphyromonadaceae bacterium | reverse complement strand
TTTTGTTATAATTTTGCAGCGATTTTAACAAACGGAAATTAATTGTTTTATTATTTAAAATTACAAAAGAAAATGAAGAAGTTAGTTTTAGCTCTTGCTGTTATCGCTAGCGTTAGCATGATTTCGTGCACCAACAATGCCAATACCGAGGCTACCGAGGCTCCCGCCGAGGACACCACCATGGTTGTAGAAGAGGCTCCCGTTGACAGCACCGTTGTTGCTGACAGCACTGCAGCTGCTCCCGCTGAGGAGGCTGCTCCCGCTGAGGAGGCTGCTCCCGAGGCTGCTCCCGCTGAGTAAGCAAGACTTTACAACAAGAAAGTTTGAAGCTGTTCCCGCCGTTAGGCTCGAGCAGCTTTTTTTGTGCCCTGCCACTACAATAATTCGCCCCATAGCGGCTTACCGTTATGGGGCGAATTTGTATCGTATGTGCCAGTGGCTTACAGCAGGGTGGCGGGGTCGATATTGTTGCGCTCGATGTCCTTGAAGTAGCGGTAGGTGCTCACCTTGAGCTCATCCACGGCCAGCTCGTCGGCAATGATGACTGCATGGGGATGCATCTGCAGGGCGCTCAGGGTGCACATGTGCGACACACCGCCTTCGACGGCCTGCTGCAGGGCACGTGCCTTGGCATGGCCATTGACGATGATCATGACCTCGCGGGCATCCATCACGGTGCCAACGCCCACGGTCAGGGCCGTCTTGGGCACCTTGTTCAAGTCGCCGTCAAAGAAGCGGCTGTTGGCAATGATGGTGTCCTGGGTTAGGGTCTTCTGGCGCGTGCGCGAAGTGAGCGACGATCCAGGCTCGTTGAAGGCGATGTGACCATCGGGGCCAACGCCGCCCATAAACAGGTCGATGCCGCCGGCCGCCTGGATGCGGGCCTCATAGTCGGCACACTCCTTGACCAGGTCAGGGGCATTGCCGTTAAGGATATTGACGTTCTCAGGTTTGATGTCGATGTGAGAGAAGAAATTATTCCACATGAACGAGTGGTAACTTTCAGGGTGATCCTCAGGCAAGTTGCAATACTCATCCATGTTAAAGGTGATCACATGCTGGAACGAAACCTTGCCTGCCTTGTTCAACTCTATCAGTTCACGGTACATTCCCAGCGGAGAACTTCCGGTAGGGCAACCCAGCTTGAAAGGCTTGTCAGCTGTCGGCTTTGCCTCATTGATGCGCTTGGCGACAAAGTTAGCGGCCCATTTCGAAACATTCTCATAATCGGGTTCGATGATTAATCTCATAATTCTTGATTTTGATTAGATTGATGTTTAACATGGCAAAGTTAGCTATTTTCTACGAAATCTCAATAAAAAAGTTGTAACTTTGCAGCCACAATTAACAAAACAAGCCACAATGGACAACAAGCGACCACTTTTCCTCATCAGCAACGACGATGGCTACCACTATCACGGCATCAAATCGCTCATCGACGTGGCTCGCCGATATGGCGACGTGTTTGTCGCAGCGCCTGCGGTACACCAGAGCGGCAAGTCGAGCGCTATCACCCTTGATGCACCCGTCAGAGCGCACTTGGCAGAAAAGAGGGAAGGCTTCACCGCCTATGAGATCTCCGGAACTCCTGCCGACTGCGTGAAGCTCGCTATAAGCCAGCTGATGACTGACCGGCGCCCCGACCTGGTGCTGGCAGGTATCAACCACGGCTACAACATGGGCATCAGTTCGCTATACAGTGGCACTATGGCTTGTGCCTACGAGGCCATCATGCACGGCATACCAGCCGTGGCATTCTCCTACGGCGTGTTCACACGCGAGGCCAATACCGATGCCTGCAAGCCCTTGGTCGAGCAGGTGCTGCAACGTGTGATGCAGGGAGAACTGCCACAGGGAGTGTGCCTCAACGTGAACATCCCGCCCATCGCCTACGAACCCGTCAAGGGCCTGAAGGTGACCACCAGCGACATGGGCCGCTGGGTCAACGAGTGGGAAAAGCGTTCTCACCCCATGGGCGGCGAGTACTACTGGATGACCGGCGACTATGAGATGCTCGACGAGAACGATGACCGCACCGACATGTACTGGCTGCGCCGCGGCTATGCCACGGCAACGCCATGCCACATCGACCAGACCGACCATGCCTCGCTGGGACAGATTGCACAACTGCTGTTGTGACGGCACGCGTCAACGGTCTCTACAGTTTTTACAAGACTTAGCTTAATCATCAATTAAATCATAGATAACGACTACATGGAACGACGAGTAAGAGTGCGCTTTGCACCATCTCCAACAGGCCCGCTGCACATTGGCGGCGTGCGCACAGCACTGTATAACTACCTGTTTGCCCGCCAGCATGGCGGCGACATGATCCTGCGCATCGAGGACACCGACAGCACACGCTTTGTGCCCGGTGCCGAGGAATACATCAACGAGGCCCTGCACTGGCTGGGAATCGGTATTGACGAGGGCGTGCGCGAGGGCGGCAACTATGGCCCTTACAAGCAGAGTGAGCGCCGCGACTTGTACCGCAAGTACATGCAGCAGCTCGTGGATGCCGGCAAGGCTTACTACGCCTTTGACACGCCTGAGGAACTCGAGGCCAAGCGACAGGAGATCAAGAATTTCCAGTATGATGCCAAGACCCGCGGCATGATGCGCAACTCATTGTCGCTGCCAGCCGAGGAGGTCAAGGCCCTGATGGACAAAGGCGAGAAATGGGTGGTGCGCTTCCGCATCGAGCCCGACCAGGATGTGGTCGTACACGACCTGCTGCGCGGCGATGTGACCATCAACTCGTCGATTCTCGACGACAAGGTGCTCTACAAGAGCGCCGACGACCTGCCAACCTATCATCTGGCCAACATCGTCGATGACCACCTGATGGAAGTGTCACACGTCATTCGCGGCGAGGAGTGGCTGCCCAGTGCCCCGCTGCACGTGCTGCTGTACCAGGCCTTTGGCTGGGAAGAGACCATGCCGGCATTTGTCCACCTGCCGCTGCTGCTCAAGCCCGACGGCAAGGGCAAGCTGAGCAAGCGCGACGGCGACCGTCTGGGATTCCCTGTGTTCCCGCTCGACTGGAACGACCCTAAGAGCGGCGAACGCTCCAGCGGCTACCGCGAGGCCGGCTACCTGCCACAAGCCGTGGTCAACTTCCTGGCCCTGCTGGGATGGAACCCGGGTGACGACCGCGAGATTTTCTCGATGGATGACCTCATCAGGGAGTTCTCGATCGACCATTGCTCGCGCAAGGGTGCCAAGTTCGACTTCGAGAAGGGCAAGTGGTTCAACCATGAGTACCTGATGAATATGGACGACAGCGAGCTGGCCCGACTGTTCAAGCCCGTGCTCGAACAGCATGGCGTGAACGTGGACGACTACAGCGACGAGTTTGTCACCAGCGTGGTGGCACTGGTCAAGAGCCGTGCCAACTTTGTGGGCGACCTGTGGGATCAGGCAGGCTTCTTCTTTGTGCGTCCCGCCAGCTACAGCGAGAAGGACATCCGCAAACGCTGGAAACCCGAAACGCCCGAGCTCATGCGCCAACTGGCCAATTTGCTCCAGACCACCGACATGAACGATGCACAGGTCTGCGAAGCCAAGGTCATGGACTGGATTGACAGCAACGGTTACCACAAGGGCAACGTGATGAACGCCTTCCGCCTGACCGTGGTCGGCGAATGCCGCGGCCCGCATATGTTTGACATCACTAAGCTGCTGGGCAGCGAGGAAACCCTCGCCCGCCTCAATGCCGGTATCGAAAATATCCAGATACCTGCCGATGCTTAGATGGCTCCTTGTCATATTGACCCTTCTGCTCACATTTTCGCCTCTTGCCGCCCAAGAAGTGGAGTGGAGCATTGATGCCAGCGTGCTGCTCAGCAACCGCGAGGGCGGAGACGGCTACACTTCTGACCAGACCATCATGTTCACACGGCTAACACCCGAAGTGGGCTTCTCGATGCTCGATGGCGAACACGTGGTCAAGGGCGGTGTCGTGTGGTTCCAACCCTTGATCGACGACTTCACCGGATACAAGCTGCTGCCCACGCTATATTACCGCTACAACAGGCCCGATGGGTGGCATGCCACACTGGGCATGATGCCGCGTTCGCTCATGGTCAAGCGCATGCCGCGCTACCTGTGGAGCGACTCACTGGGACATTGCCAGCCCAACCTGCGCGGTGTCATGTTACAACTCATCAAGCCGGCCGGCTATGCCGAGATTGCCGTGGACTGGCGCCAGCTGCAGCGCGACGACAAGCGCGAGGCGTTCACCACCTTTCTCAATACCGATTGGCGGGTGGCAGGCCCCTTCAGGCTCGAGGGGCACTTGCAGTACAGCCACCTGGCCATGTCACGCAAAAACGCGAGCGGACAGCACGTGAACGACGACATTGTCATCAATCCCATGGCAGCACTCGATTTCTCATACCACACCACGCTCGACTCACTGCGGTTGTCGGCTGGTGCCATCATTGCACTGGAACGCGACCGTGGCACGGATGAGTGGGTTAAGAGGGCAGGTTTTGTCGCCAATGCCACGGCACGATGGCGCTGGCTGGAACTCGACGAGACTTTCTATGCCGGACAAGGCATCATGCCCCTGTATCCCGCATTAGGCAGTCTGCTCAATCTTGGCGACCCCTATTTCAACAATAAGCTTTACAGCCGCACCGACCTGGTGTTCCACGTCGTGAACAACCGCTTTGTGGACCTGATGGGCTCGGTCTCGCTGCATGCTACCGACAAGGTCACAGGCTTCTGGCAACAGATTGCCTGCCGTTTCTATCTTGACAGCCACACGTGGAAACAGCGCCACGACAAAGACTACCTCAAGAACGGCCACCTGGAGCCTCTTTACTAATCACACAATAGAACTACTAATTACTGACAATGGATCCGATTTACAACATAGGAATAGCCGCCTACAGCAACGCAGTGAAGATTGCCGCATTGCGCAATCCCAAAGCCAAACTGATGCTGCGAGGTCAGCGTCGTTGTTTCCGCACGTTACAGCGCAAACTCGACCCAGCGGGCGGTTACATCTGGGTCCATGCCTCGTCGCTTGGCGAGTTTGAACAGGGCAGGCCGCTAATCGAGAAGATCAAGCGCATCAATCCCGAGGCTCGCATCCTGCTGACGTTCTTTTCACCATCGGGCTACGAGGTGCGCAAGAACTTCAGCAAGGTGGATGCTGTGGTGTATCTCCCTTTTGACCTTCCGGGCAACGTGAACCGGTTCATCGATCTGGTCAAGCCATCGATGGCGGTTTTTGTCAAATACGAGTTCTGGGGCAACTACCTGAGCGCCCTTAAACGCCGCGGCATTCCCACCTACATCATCTCGGCCATTTTCAGGCCCAAGCAGATCTTCTTCAAGCCCTGGGGCAGCATGTTCCGCAAGATGCTCAAGTGCTTTAACACCCTGTTTGTCCAGAACGAGCAGTCACGCGAGTTGCTGGCAGGCATTGGCATCGATAATGTGATTGTGGCCGGCGACACCCGCTTTGACCGTGTTGCCGACGTGCGTGCCGCAGCCAAGGAGTTTCCCCTGGTGGCCAAGTTTGTCGAGAATGCCAAGTTCACTCTGGTCATGGGCAGTTCCTGGCCTCCTGACGAAGATATCGTTATCCCCTACTTCAACGCTCACCGCGAGATGAAACTCATTATCGCACCCCATGAGTTTGACCGTCACCGTCTGCATGTGCTCATGTCCAAGCTCTCACGGCCCGCACGCTTCTACAGTGAGACAACCCCCCAGAACATCACCAACGCCGACTGCCTGATCATCGACAGTTTTGGCCTGCTGTCATCGCTCTACCGCTATGGTCAGGCGGCCTATGTGGGCGGCGGCTTCGGTGCCGGCATCCACAACATCAACGAGGCTGCAGTTTATAGCATCCCCGTCATCTTCGGTCCCAAGCACCACAAGTTCCAGGAAGCAGGAGACCTCATCGCCCTCGACGGAGCCATGAGCATCCACGATGCCGACACCTTCTCGGCAGCCATGGATCCGCTGCTCGAAAACGAGCCCTTGCGCCTCAAGTGCGGTAATGCAGCTGGCCAGTATATCCAGTCCCACTTGGGCGGCACCCAGCTCATCTACGACCACATATTCAACCACTCACAGGAAGAAGGATAACCCCTTTTCAACACCATCATTTCAGGAAAAGGCGTCTTTCCACGGCAGACTCAGGGCTGCCAGCAACCTCATTTTCCCAAAAATCACCTCTTTGACTTGTATTTTCACAAGTTATTTGTATCTTTGCATACGCTAGCATCATCATGCTTGCGGTGATTTGTCACAGAATCACGTCACCTGTTATTCATGGCGGGTTTGCCTCTCCATCTCCCTGATGCGGGATGCAAGACAATGCCCTCACGCCAGAGTCGTTATTCCATTTTCAAAATGGAGAACAGCCGTGACTGAGAGGGGCCAGGGCACGGCACATTAATATCAAAACTATGAAAATCTTGATCCTTTACCGCCGATTGGCTCTGACCCTTGCCCTGCTGCTGGGCATACTCACCATGCACGCCGCCAATGAATACCAGTACTTCTGGCATGACGGATTTTACTATTTCCACCATGTGTATAACCCTGACAAAACCGTGATTCTCGCTGCCGCCCCCGACAACAGGTACACGCAGCTGACAGGCACAGTGACAATTCCCGAGACCATCACCGTCATCGACACTATCTACGGCACACCTCAAGAGATGACCTACACGGTTACCGCGATTCACTCTTCGGCATTCAAGAACTGTGCGGGCATCAATGAATTCAGGTTGCCTAACAGCATCAGGTATTTGTATAATAGCGCCTTTGAGGGTTGCACCGGGTTATCGACCGTTAACATGCCTTCGTCGATGATCTCCATCCAGAAAAGAGCGTTTTATGGCTGTACCGGGCTCACCAGTATCACGATTCCCGAGAATGTCGTCACCATCGAAGACAGCATCGTGGGACAGTGCAACGCGCTCACCTCACTGACGTGGAACGCAACGAACTGTACCCGGTGTACAGGTTGGGACTACAGCAACATCTCCCAATTGACCATCGGTGACAATGTACAAAGCCTGCCCTCGCTCTTCATGAGATCTTCACCCATCACCAACGTCGAATTGCCGCAGTCACTGAAAACCATCGAAGCATGGGCATTCCGTGACTGCCCCAATCTCACCGAGGTGAATATCCCCGACTCGGTTACACGCGTCGGCTCTTATGCCTTTGCTGGCTGCACCAGCCTCTCCAAGGTGACGATTGGCCGATCGGTAACCCAGATGGTTAACTACTGTTTCAGTGGATGCCATCAGATTCAGCGGATTATCTGGAATGCCATCAGCTGCCCGTCGGCTGGCTCGATGGTCATCTCCACAATGCTGCCCGAGGTGACCTTTGGTGAAGGCATTGAGATATTGCCCTACGGACTGTTCAGCAACACTGCAGTGACCCAAGTGACTGTCCCCAGCACTGTCAAGGAACTAGCTTCCAGTTGCTTCTCGAGTTGCAAACGCCTGAAGAGCGTCACATTGCCCGAGGGCCTTGTCACAATAGGAGAAAGTTGTTTCAGCAGCTGCGACAGCATCACAAGTCTGACCATCCCCAACACGGTAAAGACAATCGGTTCCCATGCGTTCACCTATATGCGCAACCTCGTTGACCTACGCTTGTCCAACACGCTGGACTCGGTTGGCTACCGCATCATCAGCGAGTGCCTTAGAATCAATCACCTGGACATTCCCAAAACGCTCGTTCATGTGGCCGAGGGGGCCTTTGAAGCCGCACGCGTCAAGTCACTCACAGTCGAGGAGGGGAACCCCGCCTTTGACTCCCGTGAGAACTGCAACGGCATCATCGAGAAAGCGACTAACACACTGATTTTTGCCAGCGGCCAACTGACCCACATCCCCGCCGGCGTCACTAAAATCGGTGACAATGCTTTTGACCTGTGCTCCGGACCCGACTACTATGACATCCCCGAGGGAGTCACCTACATCGGCAAGAGGGCATTCTACAGGTGCTGGGGATTGGCCAAAATCACGCTGCCTAGCACGCTGGACAGCATCGGAGACCTGGCATTCTATTATACCGGACCGCTCTACGATGTGATCTGTAAGGCCGTGACCCCGCCCGTCATCCACGATGAATGGACGTTTGACTGGTATTATAACTCACGTGCCACCCTATATGTGCCTGCCCAGGCGGTGGAAGCCTACAAGGAGGCCGATGTGTGGAAGAAATTCTGTACCATTGTTCCCATTGGCACGGTACTCACGCCTGGCGATGTGAACCTTGACGGTATCATCGATATCAAAGACGTCACAGCGCTCATCGACCTGCTGTTGGCCGATGACACGACATACCATCCAAACGTTGATGTCAACTACGATTATAAAGTGACGATTGCCGATGTCACAAGACTCATCGACAATATTCTCAATCAATAGCCGTTGAGGCAGCTTGTCCCACCCAGTGCTGAATCAGCCCGATATTCAAATCTCCCGTTCACGAGGCACCTGAAACAAAAAAAAGTTGTAAAATCGTTGAATATTAGCGGGATTTGTTATACCTTTGTGGCGCTTTAACGAAAAATTCAGGAGATGGTAGAGGCTTTGATGTTGAAACTCAAGACGTTACCATTTGGCACACATGCGATTGAGTGTCATCTCGATGAGTCTTTTTTCAACATTGACGAACTGTCTGAGGTACGTCGAGCCGACGTGGATGTCACCCTGGAGGTGACCCGCAAGAGCGAGAACACCTACCACCTGGAGATTAACTGCAACGGCACCGTGACCATTCCTTGCGACCGTTGCCTGGATGATCTGGATTTGCCGGTGGAAGAGAACTACTGCCTGAACGTGGAGCAAATGGGCACCGAGCTTGACGACACGGGCGACGAGCTCCTGATAGTGCCTTCGGACTGGCGAGAGCTGGACACAGCGCCTATTGTGCGCGACACCGTGCTTCTTGCCATACCGATGACGCACTGTCATGAGAGCGAAGACGACTGCAATCCCGACATGCTCGACGCACTCGACAGTCACCTGGCCGGGGCCGTCCCCGACGATGATGACACCCAAAGTGAAACAACCGGCACCGACCCCAGATGGGAGGCGCTTAAAAAACTGAAAGAACAATAACTTTTAAATAACAAAGAAAATGGCACATCCTAAAAGAAGACAGTCTAAGACTCGTACCGCTAAGCGCCGCACCCACGACGTGGCTGTGGCTCCGACCATTGCACAGTGCTCCAATTGTGGCGCATGGCATGTTTATCACACCGTATGCCCCGAGTGCGGTTACTACCGCGGCAAGAACGTGATGAACAAGGAGGAAGCCTAAATCGCTGTTCGCCGCGAGACGGTAACCGCCGTTAAACGGCATACACGCGATGGACGCGAACGAGATATCCTGAATGGGTTGAATCCGTTACACGGGTGTTCATCCTCGTTTGGGATATTGAATTTAATAACAAATACCTCAACAAAGGAAATAACGATAACGCTTTCAAGCTTATGCTGAACGCAAAGATCACAGGCATCGCGTCGTTCTTGCCCGAGGACGTGCTTGACAACGAGATGCTTTCACAGATGGTGGACACCAATGACGAGTGGATCACCACTCGCGTTGGCGTCAAGGAACGTCGCATTCTCAAGAAATCGGTCGGTTCTTCTTATATGGGTATCCAGGCCGTCAACAAATTGCTGGAAGAGACCGGCACGAACCGCGACGAGATTGACCTCCTTATCTGTCCCACCTCCAACCCCGATTATCGTTTCCCCTCGACGGCATCGGTCATCGCTCACGGAGTGGGCATTGAAAAAAAATGCTATGCCTATGACATCCAGGCTGCCTGTGCAGGCTTCCTTGTGGGCCTGTATGAAGCCACGGCCTACATTCGCGCTGGCATTTACAAGAAGGTAATCGTTGTGTCGGCCGAGAAGATGTCGAGCATGGTGGACTACCAGGATCGCGCCACCTGTCCGCTCTTTGGTGACGCAGCTGCATGCATGCTCATCGAGCCCACCGAGGAACCCGTCGGTATCATGGACGGCATCTTCCATGTGGACGGCTCGGGCCTTGAGCATCTTGTGTACAAGGCCGGTGGTTCAGCTCTGCCCACCAGCCACGAGACCGTGGACTCAAGATTCCACTATGTTTATCAGGAGGGCCGTGCGGTGTATCGTCATGCCGTTATCGACATGCTCACCTCGAGCCAGGACGTGATGAAGCGCAACAACCTCACCAACGATAACATCCAGTGGTTTGTGCCCCACCAGGCCAACCTACGCATCATCGAGGCTGTCGGCGCGCGACTTGGTATTGACGAGAGCAAGGTCCTGGTCAATATCCAGCATCGCGGCAACACCAGCGCTGCCAGCATCCCCTTGTGCCTCGACGAGAACAAGCACCGGCTCAAGAAGGGAGACAAGATGGTTCTCACCGCCTTTGGCGCAGGATTCACTTGGGGTGCGCTTTACCTCATCTGGTCGCTGTAAGGGCCTGGCAACGCATGCCACGGCAACTACAGCCGCGACAGCAATGCCTCCCATCAGAACCGTTGAGAGTAAAAACAATCACACAACGAAGCATCACTACTCACAACGTTGAAACAACAAGAGTAGCGATGCTTCTTGAATAAAGCACAGTGCTGATTACGGCTTGCGCCTGGCGGCAGTATTCGCACACTCATAGATTCATCATAGATAACTAAAACACAGCGAAATGCATCGAGCAGGATTTGTCAACATCGTGGGAAACCCTAACGTGGGTAAATCGACACTGAGCAATCGCCTGGTGGGCGAGCGCCTGTCCATTATCACCAGCAAGGCACAGACAACACGCCACCGCATCATGGGCATCGTCAACGGCGATGACTACCAGATTGTCTTCAGCGACACGCCTGGCGTGCTCAAGCCCAAGTTCAGACTGCAGCAGAGCATGCTCGAGTACTCAACCAGCGCCCTCGTCGATGCCGACGTGCTACTCTATGTTACCGATGTCGTCGAGACACCGACCAAAAATCAGGATTTTCTGGACCGCGTGGCACGCGAGAAGATACCCATCCTGCTGGTCATCAACAAGATTGACCTGCTTAAAGGCAACGACGAGCTGGTGCGCATCATCGACCAGTGGAAAGAGCTCCTGCCTCACGCCGAGGTGTTCCCCACCAGCGCACTAGAGAACTTCAACGTGGATAACATCATGAAGCGCATCGTGGAGCTGCTCCCCGAGAATCCGCCCTACTTTGGCAAGGACGCGCTCACCGACCGCAGCAGCCGCTTTTTTGTCACCGAGATCGTTCGCGAAAAGATTCTGCTCACCTATGACAAAGAAGTGCCCTATGCCACCCAAGTCATCGTCGAGAAGTTTGACGAGAGCGACACTGCCATCCACATCATGGCGGTCATCTATGTGGAGCGTGACAGCCAGAAAGGCATTATCATCGGGCACCAGGGCAAGATGCTCAAGCGCGTGGGAACACTTGCCCGCAAGGACATTGAGACCTTCTTTGAGAAAAAGGTTTTCCTGGAGCTCTACGTCAAGGTCGAGAAAGACTGGCGCAACCAGGAAAACAAGCTACGCGCCTTTGGCTACATCGAGTGAGTCATAAGCCAACCACAAAAGAACTAAGTAAGGACTAAAAAACTAAAGACTAAAATAACATGGGACGACTAGTAGCAATCGTGGGAAGGCCCAACGTGGGCAAGTCAACACTGTTCAACCGCCTGACCCAAACCAGAGCGGCCATCGTCAACGACACCAGCGGCACCACTCGCGACCGCCAGTATGGCAAAATGGAGTGGAATGGCATGGAGATGTCGGTGGTGGACACCGGCGGCTGGGTCGTTAACAGCGAGGACATCTTTGAGGAAGAAATCAACAAGCAGGTGCATCTGGCCATCGACGAGGCCGATGTCATACTCTTTGTCGTGGACATCAAGAACGGCATCACCGACCTCGACGACCATGTCGCCGACATCCTGCGCCGCACCTCCAAGCCCGTCATCGTCGTAGCCAACAAGGACGACAACAACCAGAGCATGTACGCCGAGGCCGAGTTCTACGCCCTCGGCCTGGGACAGCCCTTCTCCATCTCGGCGGCCAACGGCAACGGCACCGGTGACCTGCTCGACGAGGTTGTCAAGAAGATGCCCGCCAAGAGCGAGGAGAAACTTGAGGACGACCTGCCCCGCTTCGCCATTGTAGGCCGTCCCAACGCCGGCAAATCATCACTCGTGAATTCGCTCATGGACGAGCAGCGCAACATTGTCACAGACATCGCCGGCACCACACGCGACAGCATCTACTCGCGCTACAACAAGTTCGGCTTCGACTTCTATCTGGTGGACACCGCCGGCATCCGCAAGAAGAACAAGGTCAACGAGGATATCGAGTACTACTCGGTGCTGAGATCCATCCGCGCCATCGAGAACAGTGACGTGTGCATCCTGCTCATCGACGCCACCCGCGGCATCGAGTCCCAGGATGTCAACATCTTCTCCATCATCGAGAAGAACCGCAAGGGTCTCGTCGTCCTCGTCAACAAGTGGGATGTTGCCGAGAACAAGACACAGCAGAGCATCAGCCACTTCGAGGCCACCATCCGCGAGCGTTTCGCCCCATTCACCGATTTCCCCATCATCTTCGGGTCGGCCCTGACCAAGCAGCGCATCCACAAGGTGTTGCAAACCGCCATCGAGGTCAACAACAACCGCCATATCACCATCCCCACTTCACAACTCAACAACGTGATGCAGGCTGCCATCCAGGCCTATCCGCCACCCGCCGTCAAGGGCAAGTACATCAAGATCAAGTACATCACCATGCTCAAGGGCTCCTATGTGCCCACGTTTATCTTCTTCTGCAACCTGCCACAGTGGGTCAAGGACCCCTACAAGCGCTATCTCGAGAACAAAATACGCGAGCAATGGAACCTGCACGGCACCCCCATCAACCTGTTCTTCCGTGAGAAATAATCGGGATGACAAGTCATTTCACGTTAGGGTAGCGGCAATACTGCCGCTGCCCTAGCTTTTTAATCATCAGACACTTGCACAACAATTTGCAAAATAAATTAAGAATTTTTATTCAAAATTCTCATCAAAAGATTTGTGCAATCAAAATCTTCTTTGTACCTTTGCACTCGTAATGATGACACAATCATCATGCGCTATCACAAACACTTAGAATGATAGAGACTAATAAGGCAACAAACAACAAGAACATATATACTTGAATTTTGGTTATGAAGATGGTGTGCTTTTGTGAAAAAGTGCACTTTCGCTTTTTATATACCCCCTCCTGACAAGACTCGAAAAAACAAAAGCCTGAAGGCACCCAAATAAAAACTATTTCGTACCTTTGCCACAGAATATTAACCAAAAATATTTTTCCACTATGAAAAAAATGAAAATGATGGTCATGTCGATGACCGTGATGATGATTGCCGCCATCACACCGGCAACTGCTCAGAACGTGCAAAGCGTACAGCAGCTCGAGCGCGACATTGAACAGCACGAGAAGAACATCAAGGAGATGGAAATTTCGCTCAGCGACCTGGAAGAGAAGATCGACAACCTCAAGTCACAGCTCAAGGATCTTGAGACCCAAAAGAAGACCGTGGAGAAAAATCTCAAGGCCGAGGTCAAGATGCGCAAAGACAAATTCACCACTCGCGACGAGCTGGTCTATGACCAGGAAATCGCCGATGTGCTTTATAACCCCTACAACAAGAGCGATGTCGAGGAAGCACTCGACAGTTTTGAGGGCATGGAGACCAAAGACGTGATCAAGAAAAAAGAAATAGTACAAAAGTATGGCGAGTACTGCAAGAACCTCAAGGAATTCATGGAGAAGATGAAGAATGAGCTGGCCAAGAACAACTGGAAATACCTCTCATCGACCACCGAACTGTACAAGAAGTTTGAGAAAGGCCTCAAGGGCACCAAGTACTGGAAAGTCTATAACAAAAAAGAGAAGAACGAGAGCATCGACTATCTGGATCGCGTCATGGACAAGATCATGCTCTTCAAGAACGACGGCCTCAAGAGCGAGACCCAGTTCAACTCCATCCTGAACATGCTCTACGCCAACTGATCGCCCCAATTCCCAAAAAACAGAAACGCCAAGCGGATCAATCACGATTCACTTGGCGTTACTGCTTGTGGTCCCACTTGGGCTTGAACCAAGGACTCCCTGATTATGAGTCAGGTGCT
>CAMJZI010000044.1 GCA_946410185.1 uncultured Porphyromonadaceae bacterium | reverse complement strand
CCGATGCCGGTAAACGAGTCGATGCGCGAGCGGTTGGCCTTGCGGTAACTGCCCTTGAACACATAGGGGATGCCCAGCCTCTGGGTGATTTTCATCGCCTTCTCGGCAATATCCATCGCCATCTCCTCGCCCTCGATCACACAGGGGCCCGCCAGCAGAAAGAAATTGTGGTTGGGTGACGATAACAGTTCTTTCAACATATCCTTATAATTCTTGATCATTAGCTTTTAATCTCCAGTATCTCTTAATCAGCGACGATGCCTTCAACTTCATGCATTGCCCGACAGGGCATGGATCCAGGCCACGGCCATCAGGCCGGCGGTCTCGGTGCGCAGGCGGCTCTCGCCCAGCGTCACCGGCACAAAACCCGCTTGGCAGGCTGCCTGCACCTCCTCGGGGCTGAAGTCCCCCTCGGGGCCGATGAGCACCATCACGTCCCGGCCGGGGCGGCAGATGCCCGCAAGCGTCTGCCGCTGGTCGCGCGGCAGCTGCTCGTCACAGTAGGCGATGCACCGCGTGCCGTCAAACGGCTCGCCCAGCACCTGCTCCACGGGCGTCATCTCGTCGAGCCGGGGCAGCGTGGCCTTGAGCGACTGCTTCATGGCCGAGACCATGATTTTTCTCAGGCGCTCGGTCTTCAAGACGGTGCGCTCGCTGTTGTGGCACCGCAGCGGTATGATGCGGTCAATGCCCATCTCCACGCACTTCTCGACCAGCCACTCGATGCGGTCCAGGCTCTTGGTGGGCGCGATGCCCAGCACGATGCGCTGCCCCCAGTGCGGCGGCTGGTGCCTGCTCTCCACCACCTCGACGGCACACCGCTTGGGGTGCGCCATCGTGATGCGGCAGGTGTACAGGGTACCGTTCCCGTCCACCACCTCGATGGTGTCGCCCTCGGCCATGCGCAGCACCTTGACGCAGTGCTTGGAATCTTCCTCGCCCAGCGTCAGGGTATCGGCTATATCAGGACAATAGAAACGGTGCATGGTTATCAGTTATCACGGTTCAGTGGGCCGCGGCTATGCCGTGGCCTGCGGTTGTCATTTCTGGTCTTCGCGCACGTGCTTGTACTTGAACAGGAACATGAACGACACGGCTACCACCAGGGCAAATGCGGCAAAGATGTACCATGCCGTGCTCCAGCTCGTGGGGGTGTTGCCCACCAGGAAGCCGTCCTCGGTCCAGTGGCACAGGCTGTTGACAATCTTGCCGGCGGCCAGCGTACCGATTGTTGCGCCCAAGCCGTTGGTCATCAGCATGAACAGACCCTGAGCCGAAGCCTTGATGTCGGGCTCACACTCCTTATCGACAAAGATACCGCCCGAGACGTTGAAGAAGTCAAATGCAACGCCGTAAACCAGGCAAGACAGCACGATGAGGATGACACCGGGGAACGCGGGGTTGCCGGCTCCGAAGAAGCCGAACCTCAGCACCCAGGCGAACATGGCAATCAGCATCACCACCTTGATACCATAGCGCTTCAAGAAGAACGGGATCAACAGGATGCACAGCGCCTCGGCTATCTGAGAGAGCGACACGAGCATCGTGGCATTGTTGGCGCCAAAGGTGTCGGCCATCGCGGGATCACTCTTGAAGTGGGTCAGATAGGGCGTGGCAAAGCCGTTGGTCACCTGCAGGGACATGCCCAGCATCGCCGAGAAGATGAAGAACATCGCCATCTTCTTGGTCTTGAACAGCTTGAAGGCGTTCAAGCCCAGCGACTCGACAAGCGACTTCGACTCCTTCTTCACCAGCTTGCACTGCGGCAGGGTCATGCAGTACAGGAACAATACAAGGCTCAACAGACCTGATACCATGAACTGCATATAAGTGTATTGGAACTTGAAATCGCTGTCGCCCAAGGTGAAACCGAATTTTCCGTCATCCAGCACGGCACAGTTGACAAACCACATCGTGGCGATAAAGCCGATGGTGCCAAACACGCGGATGGGCGGGAAGTCCTTCTCGGTGTCCATGCCGTTGTCCTTGAGGATGGTGAAGGCCACTGTGTTGGACAAGGCCAGCGTGGGCATGTAGAATGCGACACTCAACGTGTAGATCGTAATAAATGCCACCTTATCAGGCATGGGGTTGGTCATGCCCATGTAGGCCAAGGCAATCATAGCCAGACCGGCTATCGCGTGGCAGATGCCCAGCAGGCGTTGCGGCTGGATGTACTTGTCGGCAACGATACCCATCAGGGTGGGCATGAAAATCGACACGATGCCCTGGATGGCATAGAACCAAGAGATTTCGGCTCCCATACCGGCCCTTCCCAGGTAGTTGCCCATGCAGGTCAGGTAGGCGCCCCACACGGCAAACTCCAGGAAATTCATCACAATGAGTCTCAACTTTAGATTTTTCATAAGAACCTAATATATTATTTAATAATTGTTGTTTTCGATTGGCAAAGGTAGTAAAAATGTGGCATTTATTCCTCACGTTGAGTAGGATTCGTCTTTTGAGCGATGATTTTTTGCACTTGAGCGGCTTTTTCATACTCCTCCTTGTCAACATAGTGCTGCAGGCGGCGCTCCAGCTTCTCGACGGGCAGATCCTCGAGGCGCACCGGCTTGGCGGGCTTGTAATTGCCGTCGCGGCGCCACTCATAGCTCGTGAGACTCATCACATCGGCCGTGGTATAGACGGGGGCGCCAACACGCAGGGCGATGGCGATGGCGTCGCTCGTGCGGGCGTCGATCTCGGCGGCGACGGTGCCGTTGGTCACATGCAGCATCGCGGCAAACACACCGTCCTTGAAGCTGTAGATGACCACCCGCTGCAGCTCGATGCCATAGACGTGGAACATCGACACAAACAGGTCGTGAGTCAGCGGGCGCGACGGCATCACCTGCTCCAGCTGCACGGCTATCGACTGGGCCTCGGCGGCACCCACCACAATGGGGATGCGGCGCGCCTCGTCGGGCGTGCTGTCGGCGTTCTCGAGCAGCAGGGCATAAGCCCCGGGCTGCACCTCGCTGCGCGTGATTCCCAGCACCTTCAACTCTATCAAATTCTCGTTTTCCATTATTCCATATCTCCTCTCTTGCCGTCGCGGCGCGGGCGGGAACGAGCCTGCCCCACTACCGCCGACTCCAGCAAGCAGTTGTCTTGATCAACATGATTTCAAGTGCAAAAATAGCCACATTTCACCATATACACCAAACATTGTGGCACAAAAGAATTAACAACCCCGCGAATAGCCGTGACTACGGGTCTTGACAGATGAGTCCGTGCACCCTAACGGCCCATGAGCCGGTCATAGTCGATGCCGTCATAGATGAGTCGCCGGCCGGGACTGTAGGCCGGACTCACGACGTTGAGCGTGCTGTCGTTCCACGGGCTCGTCACCTGGCCCAGCCACAGCATCAGCTGGCCCAGGCTGTCGCTCATGAAGCGGCGCGACGACGCGGCAGCGATGGCCGCGGCGCGACCGGGATGGCGCGACTTGTAAACCGGCGAGCACCACACCAGCAGCGGGATGTCGTTCTCGTAGCGCACCATCAGCGCGGTCTTGTTGGGGTCGTGGTCGCGAACGATAAAGTCGCGGTAATCATACACTTCCTCGCCATGGTCGCTCAACATCACCACCACGGCGTTGCGGTCGCGGTAGTGGTCCAGGATGCTGGCCAGCACGTGGTCGTTGTAGCGGGTGGCGCGGGCATAATGCAGCATCACCTGGCGCCGCGATTCGTCCATGTAGGGGGCTGCGGCGGCGGGCAGGTCGGCGGTGGTCCACACCTCCCAGTCGGCTGTGTGGGGGTAGCGCAACTCGTAGTTGGAGTGCTGCCCCATCAGGTGGAAGATGACCAGATTGCGACTGGTGGGGGCGCTCTTGCGGTAATAGTCTTCAATCAGCTCGCCGTCAAGGTCAAACGCCTCATCGTTGACATGATGATAGACGTGCTTGACCATGTCCGGGGCAAACAGGAAGGACATGAGCGACACCGAGTGGATCTCCGACGGGCCGTAGCTACGCTGGTTGTCCCACAGGTCCACCTGCCAGCCGGCACGGTGCATCACGGCGGGCCAGATGGGATACTGGTGCCACTGCTGGCCACGGGACAGGCTGTTGAGGCTGAGCATGTTCTTGATCGACACGCTGGTCAGGTTATAGGGTGATATGGCGTCGGTAAAGACCGTGAGCAGGCCCTTGTCGCGCTCGGCACGCATCAGCGGCGACGTGTCGAGCTGGTAGCCGTACAGGCTGGACCGGCGCTTGTTGTAACTCTCGCCGATGACGAGCACCAGGTCCATCGTGTCGGCAGCCGACGTCACGCCGGGGGCGGCCAGCGCGGTTTTGACGTTCAAATCGACGGCTGCACCGGTTTCATGGCGTTGCAGCTTGAGTGTCGTGAGCGATGTGTGAAGCGTTGAGATGACATCGGTGCTGAAGTAGCGCGTCTGGTACAATTCCAGTTCATACAACGATTTGTAGGGGTGCACCAGTTTGCGCCACAAGCCCAATCCCCTGACCAGCAGCGCCACAAGCAGCAGGGTCACAATCGCCATGGGCACGCGGCGGCTCAGGCGCGACGCCACAGCCTGGCGCTTCCACTCGGCCAGGAGCACCAGCAGCAGGGTCATCACGGCGATGAGGATGGCGCGCACGGTGCCGGGAGTGCCTATCCACGCCTGCAGGAACTCGGTGCTCTCGCCACGGTTGGTCTCGACAAGCAGCTGCAATATCTGGGGAGAAAACGAGGTGTTGAAATTACGCAGCAAGAACAGGCTCACCAGCCACAAGGCCAGCAGCAGCGTGTAGAGCATCCACTTGACGGCGCGGCGGTGAGGCAGCTGGCCGACAATCCACACGACGATGGTCGCGGCCACGGCGACCACGCCCATGTTGCCACATGCCCACCACAGGATCACGGGCGGGAAATCATGAAGCGTCCTCACATGGTACTCAAGGTTGCCCCACGTGAGCGATATCAGGGTAAACACGATGGTGAGCCACAAGGGCCACTCTTGTATCACGGGCCCCACCACCGCCTTGACCGCGGTGGCTATGCGGCTGGCGGCTCGGCGTGTCTTGCTTGCTTCTTGTCTCATTATCAATAGCTAAGGAGGTATCCCTTAGAGCAATGGTCGAGATTCGCGGCTCATGCAGTGATGATGCCGCTGCCGTAGCACAGGTGCCCCCGCGGGTCATAGATGACGGCAAACTGGCCGGGGGCGATGCCCTGCACGTCCTCCTCGCTCTCGATGACCCACTGGCGCTCGCCAACATGGATGAACTTGCCGCGCATGATGTGGGGCGTGTGGCGGTTCTTGAACATGATATCCACCGGGCCGTCGGCACCCTGCCACGGGTTGCCCGAGATAAAGTGCATCTCGTCGAGGCGCAACGTGCGGCCATATTGCTTGGACGTGCCATAGCCGTTGGAGACATAGATGACGTTCTCCTGGACGTTCTTGCGCACGACATACCACGGGCCGCCGCTCAGGCCCAGCCCCTTGCGCTGCCCGATGGTGTGGAACCAGTAGCCGCGGTGCTCGCCCAGCTTGCGACCGGTCTCGAGCTCGATGATGGGGCCGGGGCGCTCGCCCAGGTGGCGGCGGATGAAATCGTTATAGTCTATCTGGCCAAGGAAGCAGATGCCCTGGCTGTCACGGCGGTGAGCGTTGGGCAGATGGGCCTCCTCGGCGATGCGGCGCACCTCCTCCTTGGGCAGGTTGCCGATGGGGAAGATGACGTGCTTCAACTGGTCATAGGTGATCTGGGCAAGAAAGTCGGTCTGGTCCTTGACGGGATCGACGGCCGTGGCCAGGTACTTGACGCCGTCAACGACATCGGTCGTGGCATAGTGGCCCGTGGCGGTCTGGTCAAAGTCCTTGCCCCAGCGCTGCTCAAAAAAACCGAACTTGATCATGCGGTTGCACATCATGTCGGGGTTGGGCGTGAGGCCCGCCTTGACGGTGCGCAGCGCATACTCCATCACGTGGTCCCAGTACTCCTCGTGCAGCGAGACCACCTCGAGCGGCAGCCCGTAGCGGTGGGCAATGAGCGTGCACATCTCGATGTCCTCCTCGGCGCTGCAATCGCCCTCGTCATTGTCCATGCCAATGCGGATGTAGAACAGGTGCAGGTCCTCGCCTCGCTCCTTGAGCAGGTGGACCACCACGGCGCTGTCCACGCCTCCCGATATCAGTACTGCTGTGCTCATCTATGGGTGGGTAATCTATGGGTTATCAAGCATTCTCTATAACCTTCTCGTCGGCGGCGCTCTCGGTAAAGTGGGCGGCGATGATGTAGTCGAGCGAGATCTTGCCAGGGCCCGACAGCAGCAGGAACACAAAGATGCCAATGAACATCACGGGATAGCCGGGAGCAAAATTGAACAGTCCGGTTGCCGACGCCTGCGACGACAGGAGCACACGCTCGGCAATCAGCATCAGCCCCAGCGGGAACAACACGGCCAGTCGTGTGAGGAACCCCAGCATGATGCACACGGCGCACAACAGCTCGATGACCACCAGCACCGTCATGGCACCCTCGGGCGAGAGGCCCAGGAAACCGTCATAGGCATGGGTGAGTTCTTCAAAGTTAAGCATCTGGCGGATGCTCAGCTGCAGGAACATGATGCCCGTGAACAACCGCAGGAACAACCGCGACAGGTTGCTGTAGGTGTGGCCCACACTATAGAGGAATAGGTTCTTGATAAATCCTGTCATAATCGCTTTTATTATAATGAATGATGATGATGAATGTCGTTCAACTTAGTATGCTTTGCAAGCCGTCAACCTGCTCACCCACTGGCGTTTAGTAATTGGGATTAACGGCCGTTATCAGCCCTTCGACCGTCAGGGTCTTGTTCAGCACTTTGCGCTCGTCGTCAAGCAGATAGCAGCACGGCATCGTGCGCAGGTCCAGCACACTGGCCAGCGACGCGCTGCAACCCACCATCCAGTCGGCGGCATAGCCGGCGGCTGCACGGGCCCAGTCGGCACTGTACTTGTTCAGGCACACACACAGCAGCTTGGCATCGCCGCCTGCCAGCAGGCTATTGAGCGACACGTCGGTGCTCAGGCGCAAGCGGCCCACCGAGCTGTCGATGCTGTCGTCAATAAAGAGCAAGATATAGGTCGTGGCCTCGGGCAACTCGCTCAAGCGATGCTTCAAGCCATCGGCCCCAACGTATTCAAAATCAAGCGGCTCGCCAACACGCACCGAGTTGATTTGCGACAACTGGGTGGCATAGTGGTCGCGCACCTGCTTGGGCAGCTGCTTGGCCGCGGCCAGCGTCCTGGCAAACACCACATAGACCTCATCGCTCCAGAACTCGGCCTGACTGCCATACAGGGCACGCTCGGCAACAGCGCCCAGCTTCTGCAGATTGGTGGTGTTGGATTGCGCTTTGTTCACCAGGTCGCGAACCGTGCCCAGCGCAATGTTGCGGTGAGAATAGCGGAAGAAGTTCACAAAGTCGCGGAACGTCTGCTCAAACGCCGCGTCGTCGGCAATGGGCTTGCTGATGTCGAAATTGTCCCAAAAGTGGGTAATGATATAATTACAACGGCTCTCCAGATTGGAACACGTGTCGGGTGCCACCGGATAGGCAAACAGGGTGCCCGGCTGCTGCTCGGCCAGCTGCACCTGGGCAGAGGCTGACACACACGACAACAGCAAGAGGCTGAATAATAACAATTTATGCTTCATAATCACTTTTCAGGGCCTTGACAGGCCACAATCAAATTGCTAAATTACTACAAAACCGCCAATCACGGCACCACACATCGCAAAAATTACCCGCACCACAACATTTTTTCACATTCAGCCCACGGCCGTAAACGATTCCGCGAAAAAATTTCACGCGACTAAGCCGCCAAAGAGTTCAAACAACCAAGAAAGCTGAATCATTCAACAGACGTTCAGACTGCTCATCGGTAAAACCCCTGTGTTCTTTGGGAGGCAAGTCCTGAAAGGTAAAAAAAACGTGTTTGAGCAAAGGGTGGCGTGCCCTGAAAGGGCAGCTGGCTCTTCGAGGCTAAACTTGACACACAGGGGCGCAGCGCGAGATGCGGCAGCGCCTGCCATCAGAAAAATCAGATAAATCCGTAGTTTAAATCCCTGGCGGCATGAGGTTAGCCCGGCAGCGGCTGCCACAATACACAAGCGGCCGGAAACATGAATCGTCATGCTCCCGGCCTGTCTTTTGATAAAGATGTACACTTGCTGGGTTTATATAGTTTTCTTTTAGGATTAGTCAACAAACGGATGAGGGTCTTGCCACCCATGGTGGACGTTGCAAAAGTACTCCACACCACCCTACCGTAATTAGGAAAAACGACTCTTTTTATTTGCACTATTTGTATTTATTTGACCGCGTTTTTGTCTTTTTTTGACCTGTAATCAACACCAACCACCTCACAACCAGCACCATAACCGCGCAAGTGGGCAAATCCCCGCTCCCGGCCGGTGCAACAATCATCCATTTTCTACCCGTTGGCCGTCTGAATTGAATTGAATAAGTTGAGAAACGGCGAACATACCCAACAGGCCGATTCATAATAAGACCATGGCGCTGGATACACTTTCGTCCGGCATCATCAAGGACAATTCACTTTAGCAGCCTGAATACTGAATAAAAAACCAAAATATTTTGCTTTTTTCAAATCTTTACTTTAACTTTGTACTCTCATTTTTTATGACCGATTGACTTAAATAATCATTTACACTCAATTACAATTCTAAACATTAACATCAATTCTTAAAACATGACAAAATCAATTAGATTCTGCATGATTGCCGCTATGATGGCATCTTGCCTCTCGATCATGGCCCAGGGTGTCACCCTGCGTGGCGTGTATCAAACCAGCCGTGACGACGACAACAGCGTCACCAGCGAATATGTGGGCTGGAATTACCAACTCATGAAGCCCATCTTCATCGTTCCGCAGGGACTCTACAAGATGGAATGGGACGGCACCACACTGCACATGCCCGAGAAAGACCCCGCAGTCAACAAGGCCGACTTCTATAGTAACGGACAATTCACCGACAACGGCAAAGCACAGTGGGCCAACAACTTCAACATGATGTTCGCCAACTCGGGCGCCGTGATCAAGGACGGCATCCTCACCACCATCATGTCGCGCACCGACATGGACGGCAACAGCGGCGCCTATGTCGAGCCCGGATCACAAACCAACGATACCACACGCTTCTTTGTACGCAAGTGGAATGCCCAGACCGGCGACCTCATCAGCTCCGAGATACGCCCCGCATGGGACTGCCTGGAATCGGCCGGCATGGCCGTCAACCCCAAGGACGGCAAGGTCTACGGCCTGTTCCACATCACCCACAAGTATCTGCCCGACTCCATCCTGAACGACCCCGACTTCTTTGCCGACGAGAACACCGACTCGACCGACAGCGGCTACGCCATCTGCACCATCGACCTCGACAAGATGGAAATCACCCAGATCACCCCGGGACTGTACTACGAGAACTACGTCACCTTCGCCATCAACAGCGAGGGACGCGCCTTTGCACTGACCAGCGGCGCCTCTGCAGCAATGCCCGCCGACGACGGCCGTGTCTATGACATCGACAACCAACTCACCGGCGCACACGTCTGCGAGTTCGACCTCACCACCGGCCTCAGGCTCAGCGACAACCGCACCGGCACCGGCTACATGACCCAGGTCAAGCGCCAGGCAGCCTGCTTCAGCAAGGACGACCCCAACAAGATGTACTGGATGGGCTACTACAACAGCGGCATGGGATTTGACAACTACGGCAACTGGACACCGCTGCCCGACCAGGACTGGAAAACCAACGGCAAGTTCGACACATCGCTCTACGAGGTAGACATCACCACCGGCGAGGGACACCGCATCGCCAACGTCGACGACCGCTACCTCTTCGCCCTGATGTGGGTTGACGGACAGGCCGAGCCCGACGTGCCCGCCACCATACTGCGCGGCGACGCCAATAACGACGGCGACATCAACATCGCCGACGCCACCACCCTCATCGACTACCTGCTCACCAGCGCCGACGCTCTCATCAACACCGCTAACGCCGACTGCGACCTCGACGACGACCTCACCATCAACGACGTCACCCGCCTGATCGACTACCTCCTCACCACCACCTGGTAACCACCCGCACCACTAACAGTGCCACCCCCACAGTAACCCTGCAAAAAGCCGGCCCGAAAAATCGAGCCGGCTTTTGCCTTACATCCACAACTTAACTCAACTTGAACATCTTGACTGGCATTTAATGCGTATTGCCAAAAAAGGTAAAACCATATTCATTATTGTACAGAAAATTTCTTCAGCCCTCATCTTCTCTCATCAAGCAGTCACAATGCGTCATGATTACAGCCTCCTCCTGATATAACTCTTGACAATGGACCAGAAAGGGCCTTGATCTTTCCAATTCCAGATCACGCGGCTATTGCTTTGACAAATCTGCCTTAATGCTCTGACCGTTTTCCCTACCCCTTGACGAAGGGCTAAAGATAGTTCCTCCCAATCGACTATAGCGCTATAGGGCAACCTCTTGATAGTGACGTTTCCCACATCCAGTCCTTTGTTCAAGACCGATTTTGCCCATAAAACGGGAAGATTGGCCCCAGCACATGTCGAGGGATAACTCCAAGCAGAATTGCGGAAGTTCACTTCAAGAAAATAGATTCTCTCATCCTTCCCTATCAATAAATCAATCGAAAAAATTCCACTATATTGTGTTTTTTTCATCAATTCCTTGATCTGTCCACACAACGCCTCATCCTTTGGCTCAAAAAAATAGATATAGTTGCCGAAACTCGTCTCGGTTGTGTCATGATACGACAACTGCAAGGGCAGATAGGTCTCGGTTCCTTCTTTCACGGTCAGGGCATTAAAGCCTGTCTCATTCTTCTTCTCGATGTATTGCTGAAGCAGAATCCGGTCCCCCCTCAATTGGGAGTATGCAGCTTGCAGTTCGCTCTCGTCATGGCAGAGGAACACCTGGCCCTTCCAGTTCTCCACAGTGGAGTCTATCGCCTTGGTTATTAATGGGTAAGGCACCTTCTTCGGTTTCTCACCAATCTTGACTTCCTCAAATACCGGCACGTTAAATCCGCATGACTCAGCAAGAAGGTTCTGTTCTTTTTTAGACAACAACCTGTTTATCCGTCCTTGCCCTCCTGCATTGAAGAAATAAAATTGATCAATCAGCCGATCGTAATTATGGTCTATAGCTGCAATTATCTTATCACTTCCTGTCAGCAAAAAAGGCCTCACCTCTTCTTGTGAATAGGTTGAAATGATGTAATCCAAGCCATCCTCGATTGAGTCAGCCTCATAGAGGTTTTGTACATACTTGGAAGCGCCTACAATCTTGCGGTTATGATCCACCAGCACCACATCAGGGCAAATGCCAGCTTCGCCCAGGCTCCTGACCATTCCCAGTGTATTGAAATGACCGTCACCAAGGATAATAAACTTATGTTTTTTAAGATCATCGATTCCTACCATTGCACCAGTCTTTATGGCTTTATGACATCTTATAACCAAACACTACTCCGCTGTCATCCGGGCAATCGGTCTTTATGAGTTTCCCACAAATACTTGTTGCGGGCGTTCAAAAGCGGGCCAAGCCAGTTGAAACGTTCTGCGTTAAAGTCAACCACCTCAAGGTGTTCACTCCTATTATAGGTGTGACAGTAATTCGGAATCCACTTGGGCTTATCCAAATTCAAGTCTTTAGGAAGGATATCAAGGGCCGGGGAATCTGAGGCAGACCCGTTTTCAAAATCATCACTGATGATGCGGCGAATCATTATTCTTTCTCCATACCGTTTGGAACAATCCTGCAGCACACGATAGGATGAGCCCGCCTCGTCAAAAACATTGCCGCCATTGCGCTCGTTCATCATCTGCGGACTGTCGGGCAGTTGAATCAGTTCCAGGTTTCTCAGATCAAACTTGAAATAGACAGATTGCCTTGTGTCCCAATTCTGCGTATTGAGAATAGCAGTATCAGCCGATATCTTACGCACGAATGATGTGTCCACATAATTGGCGCCTAGGGTCAAAACCTTGACCAGTTTCCACTCCACGGGGAAACGCGATGCCCTATACAGACGAATGTCGCCATTGGTCCCTGACTCAGGAATCATATACACCTCGCCATCATACGAGAACACATTGGGATATGACAAATGGAATGGCTCTACCAAGACATCTTTGAATCTCGTTATTCTCCCATGCTTGTCCACCTCGCTGACAGCGATATTGCCCAGTCCACGCCACATTCTCATCTTTTCAACAAAAATGTAGAAACGCCCTTGCCATTCAAACGGGAACGGATCAGCAAACCATTCGTGAGGCCCAAACGGCACCACAGTCCACCTTGCATCAGTGATTGAAGTCAATGACTTATTGCTTGATAGCCTGAATGCCACACAGTAAGCACTGTTATGAAAGAGTTCATAAAGGTTCATATGTTTACATTGTCTTGATTGAACCGTGAAGCAAAACAGAATCGATATGTACAATCTCGATCATCAAAAACGCTTTCTTATTTATTCACAAATTGGCTTTTCCAGAGATTTATCGCCTGATTATCCATTTTTACACTGGTTTCAAATTCCGAATTAATGAAATCAGGCAATTGATTGATATCCTTTATATCAATACAATTCAAATGGTTAGATTTATGTATCTCGCGTGCACGTTCATCTATAGCAATGATAATCGCCCGCCTGGCATGGCGCATAGCATATATGCCGCCATGGAGCCGAGTTCCCACATAATCGGTTTCATTGGAACTCAGATATTCATGATACGCTTCCTTACTAGCTTGCAATACCTTTATGTTCTCGGTATGATTCAATTTGAGAAAATAATCATGGTCATCTATGCCTTGCGGCCAGAAAAATACCTCTTGATAATTCCCATTCAAGGTATCTATCAAGAATTGATCCCGCTCATCACACCTACCACGTGTTGTCAATGTAAAGACCACCCTATCAGATTTTTTGGTCGGTATTGTCTTGCAAAAGTCAGGCGTGAGCATCCACATGGTCACGCAGCCTGTATTGATGGCTTTCAAGCCTAATTCATCCTCGACGTAACGCCTGCTGCGCTCGTCCCTAACGCTATGAATATACTTGTGGCTCAAGACACGGTTGTAGAGCTGGCGTGTATACCAATTGCTACGCTTCTCACCAGCCCCAACACCCACGCCAACCAGAACCGATCCTTGAAGCGGCTTGCAATTGAACCAGTTAATATTCCATTGGGGATAATGGCTGAACATATTTTTCGCCATGATATTACTGCCTCCTACAAATTTTAAGCGACAGTCGACAAATCGCATCAAGCTACGGGAGCGTTTCAGCACTTGATACCAATGAAAGGATGATACATGCGTTGGCAATCTTAACTCATAACTGTCTTTTAACAGAAACCCGAGTTCTTGATGGGTACATTCCATGATGATATCATCACCTTTGTTACCCGTTGCTATAGATGTATCTAAAATAAGAATATTATCCATTAACTTTTAGTGTTCTAGTAGAGCCGAAAATCGTTCACGCTGCATGATGAGTGTTAATAAGGCGGTCACCAGATTATGCTAGTCTGACAGACCAGATTAGCAGGTAAGAATATTGGCACTATCGCAGCATTCATTATCAGCTGATTACCTTCTTCTTCATTACCGATAACGATAAGCTAGTGGTTTATCGTTACTTGATCGCCTATCTGAACAAGTTGCAAAATAAAGTTTTTTTAACGACCTACGCAAGACTTACAACAAAAAATATCAAATACCGCGGCTCTGGCGGGGGGGGCTCTGCCATCGTTGGGCGGCGGGGGGGATGGTGGGTGTCACTTGAGGTGGGGGCGGAGGGCGTCGCGCCAGATGAGGTAGCCCTTGCCCATGAGGTGGAGGCCGTCGTTGGTGAGGTCGGCGCGCAGGCGGCCCTGGTCGTCGACGAACAGGGGATAGAGGTTGATCCACGTCACTCGCTGGCGGCGGGCGACCTGCTCGAGCAGCCGGTTGGCCTCGACGACGACGTGGTCGCGCCCCTTGAGCAGCTTCCACTCGCGCACGTCGTTGTTAAAGGGCAGCAGACTCTGCAGGTAGATCTTGGTCCTGGGGCTGCCTTGCTTGACCATGACGATGAGGCGCTCCATCGCTCGGGCGATGCTGTCGGCGCTCACGTCGTGCGAGATGTCGTTGACGCCGCACATGATGAACAGCTTTCTGGGCTGGCCCTTGATGATGGGGTCGATGCGGTCGATCAGGCCCTGCACGATATCGCCGACGATGCCGCGGTTCT
>CAMJZI010000043.1 GCA_946410185.1 uncultured Porphyromonadaceae bacterium | reverse complement strand
CTTGCACAATAACTTAGGAAGCAAAATTATAAATAAAATTGAAATAGATATTTATCTGTTTAATTTTTATACAGAATTTTGTTTGATTTCTCGCGCGAAGCGCGACTTAATTTGTGCAGCGAAGGAATTATGACACAGCCTCTGCCCGTTAGGGCGGGGGCGTTGGTGCAACAAGATCTGCGGGCTATCATGGTGCAACATCCACCTCCGACCTCCCCTAACTAAGGGGAGGAGTTGAGTGTCAGCAACTTATTTTCATCGAACCCACGTTTTTTCGGGGCGTAATCCAAAAAAAGCAGGAAAAAAGATTGCTGTTTCGGGAATTTGTTGTAACTTTGCCCCGCTTTTTAGCGAAACATTTATTAATCAACTAATTTTTAGTAATTTATGAACAAGTACGAAACCGTTTTCATTTTGACTCCCGTTTTGTCTGATGATCAGATGAAGGAAACGGTAGAAAAGTTCAAGAAGGTGCTCACCGACAATGGCGGCACGATCGAGAACGAAGAGAACTGGGGATTGCGCAAGCTCGCTTATCCCATCGAGAACAAGAACACTGGTTTTTACACCCTGATCGAGTTTGATGGTGATTCGACCATCGTCGGCAAGCTGGAGACCGCTTTCCGTCGTGATGAGAAGATCATCCGCTTCCTCACTTTCCGCTTGGACAAGTATGCTGCCGAGTATGCTGTTAAGCGTCGCGCCGTGCGCAAGGCCAAACAGGAAGAGCGCGCTGCCCAGGAAGCTGCCGAGAAGGAAGCTGCACCCGTAGTGGCCGAGGAAGCTCCCAAGGCCGAAGATGCACCTGCCGCCGAGGCATAATGAAAAACCAAGAGTAAAACATTAATTAGGAGGTAAAAAACAATGGCACAAGAACAAATGAGGCCCAACAATCAGGGCGAAATCCGTTATCTGACTCCGCTGTCAGTTGACACCCGCAAGAAGAAATACTGCCGTTTCAAACGCAGTGGTATCAAGTACATCGACTACAAGGATCCCGAATTCTTGAAGAAGTTCCTCAATGAGCAAGGCAAAATCCTGCCCCGCCGCATCACTGGTACCTCGCTGAAGTTCCAGCGCCGCGTGGCCAAGGCCGTTAAGCGTGCCCGTCATCTGGCATTGCTGCCCTATGTGACCGACTTGATGAAATAAACAACACGATTACACAAAGGAGGAAACAAACTATGAAGATTATTTTGAAAGAAGATATCGTCAATCTTGGTTTCAAGAACGACGTTGTGGAAGTGAAGAACGGCTATGGCCGCAACTATCTCATTCCTAGCGGTAAGGCTATCCTGGCCACTCCCAGCGCTTTGAAGGTTCACGCCGAGAACCTGCGTCAGCAGGCTCACAAGCTGGCAAAGGTGAAGGCTGATGCCGAAGAGGCTGCTAAGGCATTTGAGGGCGTATCGCTCACCATCCCCGTTAAGGTCAGCCCCACGGGCACCATCTACGGTAGTGTGGGTGCCGCTCAGGTTCACGAGGCTCTGCTCGCTGCCGGTCACAATGTTGACCGCAAGATCGTGAGCGTTCACGAGAGCATCAAGACCCCTGGCAAGTACACCGGTATCGTGCGTCTGCACAAGGAAGTTGCTGTTGAGATCCCCTTTGAGGTGATTGCCGAGAACGCCGATGAACTCGCTGCCGAGCGTGCCGCACGCAAGGCCGAGGAGGCTGCCCACCAGGCTGCTCTGGCTGCCGCTAAGGCTGCCGAGGAAGGTGCTGAGGAGGCCGAGGCTACCGCCGAGGGTGAGGCTCCCGTTGAGGAGGCTCCCGCTGCAGAGTAATAAAACAACATGATAACGATGAAGTCACCGGCCCGCTCCACATGGTCGGTGTCTTTTTTTACGGTTTATTGAGTAAACAAGTTATGGTAAAGCATATAGTAATGTTCAAACTCCAGGGCAGCGACGAGGTGCGCCGCGAGACGGCCCTGCGCTTCAAGGAGGCACTTGACGCGCTGCCTGAGCAGATCGACGTGCTGCAGAGCATCGAGGTCGCCCTTAACGAGAATCCCGCCGAGGACTGGGACATCGTCCTCACCGCCATTGTGCCCACCATGGCCGATGTGGCCATTTATGCCAAGCATCCCGCCCATGTCGCCGCCGCTGCCATCATCAGCGATGTGAAACAGCTGCGCGCCTGCGTGGACTACAACTGCTGATGTGGTTTAATCCGCATTTGGCGGACAAGAAAACTTAGGGCCCGCAACACCGATTGGCGTTGCGGGCCCCGAAGTTTTTTATTAGCAATCAGGGTTGATTGCTGTCAGCGATTACTCTGCCCAGTTGCCGTTCAGCAGGTAGTCGATCAGAGCCGATACGTCGGCGATACCAACTTCCTCGTCGAGGTTGCAGTTAGCGTTCTGCAGGTTGATTGCAGATGCGTCGCCGTTCAGCAGGTAGTCGATCAGAGCCGATACGTCGGCGATACCAACTTCCTTGTTGTTGTCAACGTCACCACGCAGGCCACCAGCCTGGTTGATAACCATAGTCATGTCCTCCAGGTTAACGGTGATCGTGTATTCGCCCTTAGCGATGCGATAAGCCATATCAATGGGGCAAACCAGACCGATTTCCTGACCCATCAGTTCGGGAGTTACCCAGTAGTTGCCATCGGTCTCGCTACCAAGACGGTTTGCGTTAAGGGTAGCCCAATCCTGATCGTTGGCACCGAGCTTCTTGGTGAGGCCGAAGTAGTTAACAAATTCTTCTGCGCCTTCTTCGCCCTCAGTGTTGCGGCCATCGAAGGTAACAGTAGCGGTGTATACGTTGTTCTCCTCGTCGAAGGTCATCTGAACACCGTCGTTGGGAGCCCAGTTCTTGTCGTTCACCTCACCGATGATGTAAACGTTGCCCTCGGGCTCGGGAGTAATGGTGTCGGTAGGCCACTCGCCGTTGATGGTGAACTTGTTGTTCACGAGGTCAACGGTAACAGTCCAGGTACCCTCGGGGATAGCGATAGACTCGAAGCTGCCATCGGTAGCCAGAGAGCACTCATTGCCGAGCATTTCCTTGGTCATTACAAATGCGCCCTCGCTGACGGGACCGAAGCGGTAGGGTGCGATGCTAGCCCAGCCGATCGAGTCGTTGGTCTCGGCGAGCTTCTTGGTGAAGCCGAAGTAAGCAATGCCCAGGTCGCCCTGGTTCTGAGTGGTGATGTTGGCGGTGTAGATACCCTCGTTGAAGGTCATCTTCACACCATCGGTAGCGTTCCAACCAATGTTGTTCACGTCACCCAGGATGTAAACGTCATCAACGACGGGCTCGGGAGCCTCACCAGCGGTGAGCTTGAGTAGTCCGTGCTCACCACCGCTGAGCACAACGGTGATGTTGTAGTAGCCCGGCTCAATCTTGAAGGCACCGGTGGTGTTGAAGCCACCCATGTCAACAAACTCGTCAAGAACGGCGGGAGTGCCATCGGCAGCTGCACCCAGGCGGTACTCATTGGCGGGCCAGGTATTGGCGTCAGTGCCCAGCATCGACATGAAGCTGAAGTAGCCAAAGCCGTCACCCGAGTCGGTAATCTGAGCGTTGGCCAGTGTGAACGTGTCGTCGTCGCCAGCGTTGGTCATCTCGATTGCCGTCGAGGGATTCCAGCCGTTTCCATTCACTTGACCTGTAATGTAGAGGCTGCCAGTGAAGGGATCAATCACGGGGCCTTCGCCAACCTTCTCGGCAACCAGATTCACCTCCTCATTGTCGGCATTGAAGGTGAAAGTCAGGTTGTAGGTGCCGGTCTCGGAAATTGTGTCGACGTAGTTATCGGCAGGCCAAGCATAGCCCCAGTCGTGATTGCCGACAATCTTGAAGGCAACCATGGTGCCACTGGTCAGCTCAACACCGTTCTTGGTCCAGGTGTAAAGGCCGTCGACAAGAGTCATCTCGGTTTCAGTAGCCTTCTCATTCCAAGTCGGATTACCAAATACCTCGGCGGGCTCACCTGCAACACTATAAGTGTTGATGATAACGGGAGCCACATAACCCTCCACCTTGAACTTCATGGTGTTGGTGTCGAAGGTGAACTGGTAGGACTCGCCAAGGGTGCCGGCAAAACTGTAGGATACATTGCCGTTGGTGGATTTCTGGGTCGTGTACTCGATACCGGCAGTAATTGCCTGTCCGCTCGTCAAGGGACCATAACGGTAGTTGCCATTGAACGTGTTCCAGTCATCGCTGTCTCCCGTTGTCAGGTTGTCGGCAAAAACAAACCACACGGTGCCATTGATCTGGTCGGTAACATAGGTGTAGATACCATTTCCATTGTCGGTCATCTCGGCACCGGTGTAGGTGTGCCAGTTGCCGAACGGGTTGTTACCCACAATGTACATTGCCGCATTGGCGTTCAAGCCAACGAGGGCAATCATCATAGATAAAATTAACGTTAATCTTTTCATGCTTGTAAAAATTGGTTATTAATAAAAATGATAAACTATAGATATAAAAAGTTGGTTAATCTGGTTGCCTGAAACTTTTAAAGTCGCTCAAAGTTACTAATAGATTTTACAAACACATTATTATTAAGGCATTTTTTCTTCGAATTGTTGCGCAATCGTTTGCACGGGGCGGAATTGCTCCGTGCAATCATGAATGTGGGAAAAAGTTCATCAGGGATTATACCGGCTCTGCTATCAATTCAAACGGCAGCGCCTCGGTAATCTTTACGCTCGCAAATTCACCCGTTGCAAGCGGCTTCTCCTTCTTGATGAGCACTTCGGGGTCCACCTCGGGGCTGTCCCACTGGGTGCGCCCGATGTAGTAATCATCCTCCTCGCGGTCGACGATGACGCGCAGGGTCTGTCCCGACTTTTGCTCCTGGATGTCGAGTGAAATCTGTTCCTGCAACGCCATGAGTTGATGCAGGCGCTCCAGTTTCACGTCCTGGGGGATGTCGTCTTGTAGATGCTCGGCAGCCCATGTGCCAGCCTCCTCGCTGTAGGCAAAGGCCCCCATGCGCTCAAAGCGTGCTTGCCGTGTGAAGTCCATCAGCTCCTCGAATTCCTGTTCGCCCTCGCCGGGAAATCCCACCATCAGGGTGGTGCGGATGTGGATACCCGGCACCTCGCGGCGCAGTCGTGCCAGCAGATCGATGGTCTCCTGGCGGGAGATGTGGCGGCGCATGTTGGTGAGCACCTTGTCGCTGATGTGCTGCAGGGCGATGTCCAGGTAGCTGCATACGTTGTCGCGGCTGGCCATCACGGGCAGGATGTCATAGGGGAACTGGGTGGGGTAGGCATAATGCAGGCGTATCCACTCCACGCCGTCGATGTCGGCCATGCGGTCGATGAGTTCGGGCAGCATCATGCGGCCTTCCAGGTCCATGCCATAGGATGAGAGGTCCTGGGCGATGACATTGAACTCCTTGACACCACTCTGGGCCAGCCGTTCCACCTCATCGAGCAGCTGCTGCATGGGCACCGACGTGTGGCGCCCCGTGATGAGCGGGATGGCACAGAAGGCGCAGAAGCGGTTGCAGCCCTCAGAAATCTTGAGGTAGCAGTAATGGCTGGGGGTTGTCAGGTGTCGTTCGTGTGCCAGGTCATCGCGGTAGGCATGCCCCAAGTCGGCCAGCATGCCTTTCCAGTCAAACTTGCCGTAGAAGCGGTCCACCTCGGGCAACGCCCCAATGAGGTCGGCCCGGAACCGCTCTGACAGGCACCCCATCACCAGCAGGTTGCGTATCTTGCCCTGGCGTTTGGCCTCGCCCAGTCGCAGAATGGTGTCGATAGACTCCTGCTGTGCATCGGCGATAAAGCCGCAGGTGTTGACCACCACCGTTTCGGCATCAACGCGCTCACTATTGTGAGCCACACGGTAGCCTGCAGCCTCGAACTGGCGCATCAGGTGTTCGCTATCGACCAGGTTCTTGGAGCAACCCAGCGAGATGATGTCTATCTTGTTCTTCCTCATCGCCTTTTAGATAGCTTCAATAGCCGCTATAGCTACTATTGCTTCTTCAATAGCCGTTACTCCTTGGTTATGCCGAACAACGACTTGACAAACTCACGCTTGTTGAAAATCTGCAGGTCAGTCATCTGCTCGCCCAGACCGATGTACTTGACGGGAATCTGGAACTGGTCACTCACGCCGATGACCACGCCGCCCTTGGCGGTGCCGTCGAGCTTAGTGATGGCCAGGGCGTTGACCTCGGTGGCTGCCGAGAACTGCTTGGCTTGTTCAAAGGCGTTTTGACCCGTCGAGCCGTCCAGCACGAGTAGCACCTCTTGCGGAGCCTCGGGCAGCACCTTGCGCATGGTGTTCTTGATCTTGGTGAGCTGGTTCATCAGGCTCACGTTGTTGTGGAGGCGTCCTGCAGTGTCGATGATGACCACGTCGGCCTGCTGCGCAACAGCGCTCTGGACGGCATCATAGGCCACAGCGGCGGGATCGGTGCCCATCTTGTGCTTGATCACGGGAACACCCACACGGTTGCCCCAGATTTCCAACTGCTCGTCGGCTGCGGCACGGTAGGTGTCGGCAGCGCCCAGCACCACCTTGTTGCCGGCCTGCTTGAACTGGTAGGCCAGCTTGCCGATGGTTGTCGTCTTGCCCACACCGTTCACGCCCACGACCATGATGACGTAGGGCTTGCTGTCCTCGGGCACGGTGAAGTCCTCGAGTTCGGCATTGTTGTTGTCGGCGAGCATCTGCGAGATTTCGTCACATAGCAGTTCGTTGAGCTCGCTAGTGCCCACATACTTGTCGCGTGCCACGCGAGCCTGCAGTCGGTCGATGATTTTTACGGTGGTATCAACGCCCACATCGCTGGTGACAAACACTTCCTCCAGGTTGTCGAGTACATCATCATCAACGGTCGACTTGCCGGCAACGGCATGCTTGATTTTCTCAAAAACGCCTTGCTTGGTTTTTTCCAGACCCTTGTCGAGTGTCTCCTTCTTCTCGCGCGAGAATAATTTCTTGAACAGTCCCATTTTCTTTTCGTTTTTTGATATTTGGGTACAAAGGTACACATTTTATCGCTGTTATTCTGGCAGAGTGATGTTTTTTTTGCTATTGTGCCCACCTTTCACTAACTTTGCGCTCATCTTTAACAATTTCGATTAAGAGATATGAAACGATTGGCACTCTATGCAGCGTTGCTGCTGTTGGCGGGTTGCGAGCCAAAGCAGGAACCTCAGTCCGTCGGTCAGTCGCCGCTACAGCAGGAGATGGCGGCGATCTATGGCGAGAATCAGGTCATCGAGGGAGGGTATCCCGATTCACTGGCCGTTGAGGCCGCCAACGGCATCTTTGTGGGCCAGCGTGAGGGAGGCTTGCTTTCATTCAAAGGCATTCCCTACGCCCTGCAACCCACGGGAGAGCGTCGCTGGCAGGTAGCCAAGCCCGAGCCTGACAGCCGTCTTGTCCGCGAGGCCAAATACTTCGGTCACAGCGCTATCCAAGACAGTATCCCGACCAATGGTGCTTCGTTGTATCGACAGGGCGAAGACTGCTTGACCCTCAACGTGTGGACCGCTGCCCAGGGAATGCGCACGGCGCATCGTCCCGTGATGGTATGGATTCACGGCGGCTCGTATGTGTGCAATGGCACGGCGAGCCCCACCGAGTGGGGTGACCGCTTTGTCGAGGCACACCCCGGGGTCGTGATGGTTACAATCAATTACAGACTGGGGCTGTTGGGTTTTCTGGACCTGTCGTTGCTGCCTGACGGCAAGGCCTACTCGCGTAGCGGAAACCTGGGGATTCTGGATCAAGTCGAGGCCTTGAGATGGGTTAAAAGAAATATCGCGGCCTTTGGCGGCGACCCCGACAACGTGACCATCGTCGGACACTCGGCAGGAGCGGGCAGCGTGTCGCTGCTGGCCAGCATCGATGAGGCCCAGGGGCTGTTCCGCCGCGCTATTATGCAGAGCGGCAGTGTGGCCTTCACCAGCAGCCGCGAGGATTGCCAGCGCTTGACCCAGCGGGTGCTTGACTTCACGGGAGCCAAGACTGTGGCCGAGTTGCAAGCGCTCTCACCAGAGCAGATTATCGCCCTCAACAATGAGGTAGGCGAGTTTTTCCGTTTCCCCGAGCGTGACGGGGAGGTGATTCCCGAGGACCCCTACAGCCGTTTTGACGGTTTCAACTCAAATATCGATATGCTCATCGGCTCTAATGCCGACGAAGTCCGCTACTGGGTTGACGCGATGGGTGGCGAGGGCAAGTTTGATCTTGCCACTCAGCTATGGTGCCGTTACATCATCATGTCGCTCGACAGTGCCGAGCGCAGCAGTGCCAAGAGTTATTACAGGTATTTCCGTGACCAGGATCAAGACATGGAAGGCGCCCAGATAGCTCAATCGTTCTTGAATGACCTGATGTTCCGCGGTCCCGCCATAGAAATGGCAAAGCGCCATGCTGAATCGGGAGGCAAGACATACATGTATCTATGGCGCCAAAAACTGCAGACCAGTCCACAGGAAACTTACTATGGTGCCTGTCACGGCTCTGAGGTGTGTTATGTCCTGAATACTGGGCGCCAGATAAAAACCAATGAAGTACCTGACCCGGCATTGGCAAGTGAGGTGCAGCAGATGTGGGTCAACTTTGCCGCGACAGGCAATCCTAGCACGCCATCACATTACTGGCCTGCTTATGATACAACTCAGGGTGCCACAATGATTCTGGATAAAGACTCGATTCTTGTTTATGACAACGATAGGTTGCCAGGGCAATTTGTATATATCAGCCCGCTCTTGAAGGATTATATCTCACCCATCTTCAGCGACCTGCTCGACAAGGCTCCGTGGTATGCCGGCATCGCCCTGGGCGTTTTCGTCGCCCTGTTGCTGCTACTGATGTGGCTGTTCTTCCGTTTCCGCCGTTTATTCCGTAAATCTTCCCCCCAATAATTAATAAAGTAACACAATGAAAAAGATAGCTATAACCATTCTGTTGGCACTTGCTGCGGTTTTGCCTTTAGCAGCCTATACACCCAGCGAGGCCAATCTCAAGGCCCGCCAGGAGTTCCAGGACAACAAACTGGGCGTGTTTATCCACTGGGGCGTTTATTCAATGCTCGCCGACGGCGAGTGGGTGATGCTCAACAAGCATATCGACCGCGATGAATATGCCCAACTGCCCGCCGGCTTCTATCCCTCGCGATTTGATGCCGACGAGTGGGTGCGCACCATCAAGGATGCCGGTGCGCGTTACATCTGCATCACGTCGCGCCATCACGACGGCTTCTCGATGTTCAAGAGCGCTGTGAGTGACTACAACATCGTGGATGCCACCCCCTTCAAGCGCGATGTGCTCAAGGAACTGGCCGATGCTTGCCAGCGTCACGGCATCAAGCTGCACTTCTATTATTCCCATCTCGACTGGCACCGCCTGGATTATCCCCTGGGCCGCCACCAGAAGGAACTGCCCCATGACCCCTCGACGACCAACTGGCCGCAGTATTACAAGTTCATGAACGACCAGTTGACCGAGCTGTTGACCAATTATGGCCCCGTGGGTGCCATCTGGTTTGACGGCAAGTGGGAGCACGATACCGACCCGACACCGTTTGACTGGCAACTTGACGAGCAGTACGCTCTCATCCACCGCCTGCAGCCAGCCTGCCTGATTGGCAACAATCATCACGAGGTGCCCATTGCTGGCGAGGATATCCAGATCTTTGAGCAAGACGTGCCCGGCGAGAACACCGCGGGCTATTCGGGCGAGAACGGCATCAGCCAGTTGCCGCTGGAGACCTGCATGACGATGAACCGCACCTGGGGCTACCGCATCACTGACAAGAACTACAAGAGCAGCGACGAAATCATCCGCACCATGGTCAAGGCTGCCGGGCGCAACGGCAACCTGCTCATCAACGTGGGACCGCGCCCTGATGGATGTCTGCCGACCGAGGCCGTCGAGCGGCTCCATGCCCTGGGCGAGTGGATGCGCCAAAACGGCGAGAGCATCTACGGCACCCGTGGCGGCATGATCCCGCCTCACGACTGGGGCGTGACCACCCAGCGGGGCAACACCCTGTATGTCCACATCCTTAATCTCAAGGACGATGCCCTTTACCTGCCGCTGGCAGGCAAACGCGTCAAGCAAGTGACCAAGTTCGGTGGCGATAAGACCAAACTGCGTTATATCGCCACTGGCAACGGCATCACCGTCCAGTTGCCCGCAGTGCCCGCAACCGTTGACGAGATTCTGGAAGTGACCCTGCGTTAAACCTCAATGCAACATCAGTTTTTACAATAAATCATGAAAAAAACAGTTTTCCTCACTGCCATCCTCTTGATGGCTTTTACTCTGAACCTTAGCGCTCAGGATAACGCTGAGCGCATGACAGAGTCATGTACCAGCATCATGGTGGGCAAGCTCGCCTCGACCGATGGCTCGGTCATCACCTCACACACCTGCGATGCCCGTTATCGCACATGGATGACGATGACCCCCGCCCGCGACTATGAGCGTGACACGGTCACCGCCGTCTATCGTGACCGTTTCCACACCAGTTCGCCGGGCGACGTGACGGGTATGACCCAGACGGGCACCATTCCGCAGGTTCGCCACACCTACCGCTTCCTTGACACCGCCTATCCCTGCCTGAACGAGAAACAGCTTGCCATGGGCGAGACCACCATCAGTGGCCGTGACACGCTGCAAAACAAGGCTGGAATCTTCATGATCGAGGAATTGGCCCGTATTGCCCTTGAGCGCTGCACCACGGCCCGCGAGGCCATCAGCCTGATGGGTGAGCTGGTTAAGAAATATGGCTATGGCGACAGTGGCGAGTGCCTCACCATCGCCGACAAGCAGGAAGCGTGGATTTTTGAAATTTTTGGCGAGGGACCCAAGAAGGTGGGCGGCGTGTGGGCAGCCGTCAGAATCCCCGATGACGAGATTACCGTGTCGGCCAATATTTCGCGCATCGGTCATCTAGACCTGGGCGACCCCGACCATTATATGGCATCGGACAACGTGTTTGACGTGGCCAAGCGCCTTAAATTGTGGGACGGCAAGGAGCCTTTCTGCTTCTGGAAGGCCTATAGCGGCGCCAACTACCTCAAGGAGGTCAAGAACTATAGCATTCGTGAGCTGTACATCATGCAGCAATTGGCACCATCTCTCCATCTTACCGATACCATCGAGAATCTGCCCCTGAGCATCAAGCCCGACAAGAAGGTCAGTGTCCAGGATGTGTCTCGCCTGCTGGGCAGCTACTACGAGGGCACCCCTCTCGACCTGAGCGCACGTCACAAGATACCTAACCCCAAGCGCAAGGACAAGCAGGGCAACCTCGTTGAGAACGAGCCCGACAGCATCGTCTCGCCCGTGGCCAACCCCTGGATCACCAACGAGCAACTGGCGATGTTCTATTCCATGGGCGATTCGGCCATGAAATGGACGCGCACCGTGAGTGTGCCCTGGTGCTCATATAGCACTGTTATCCAGTTGCGTGACTGGCTGCCCGACGAGGTGGGCGGCGTGGCATGGATTGCATTTGACAACCCTGGCCAGAGTCCCAGGTTCCCCGTCTTCTGCGGCAATACCGATCTGCCCGCCTCGATGAAGGTGTGCGGTCATAGCGGCGAGGACGACAACACCGTGCTTTGGCAGTTCCGCAAGGCGAACCGCTTGGCATCGCTCCGCTGGGGTGCCTTCCGCAAGACGCTTGAGCCAGCCCGTGACCATTTCCTTGACAAAGGCATCTCGGAGCTTCCAATGGTCGAGAAGACTTGGCAACAGCTCAATGCCGAGGACAGCAAGAAGGCCGCCCAGTACCTCAATGATTACACCACCGACGCCCTGGGTGCGGCAGCCTACCGATGGCAGCTGATGACTCACGACTTCTGGCAACAAACCTGGAAAGGCTTCTGATTCAGGATAGCCACATCTGCTATAAGCAAGATAAAACGTATTCCCTTATAGTATTCCTTTATAAACGTTTACCGCCCATCTCGGCTAGCAAGAGAAGATGGGCGGTTGTGATGTGGTGGGTGGATGAGGATTATGGCGTATAGGTCAATTATTGCATCAGTACTATCAGGATTATTTGTAGCGGTCGCTGATGTTGTAGATGGCCTTGTAGATGTCTCGGTCGATGTCGGTCAGGACGATATTGCGTCGGGCCATGACGCGCTCGGCTATGGTGTAGAAGGTCTCGAGTGGGACATTCTTGAACCCGGCTGCGGCGCTGCCCTCCTGGAATGAGGCGACAAAGTTGCGCGGGAATCCGGCACCGTGGATGTTAACACCCACGCCCAGCACGGTCGCCGTGTTGATCATGCCATTGACACCGATCTTGCTGTGATCACCCATGAACAGGCCGCAAAATTGCAGTCCTGTACGCTCAAAGCGCTTGCTGGCATAGTTCCACAGTTTGATTTCGCCATAGTCGTTCTTGAGATTGCTGGCAGTGGTTCCTCCACCAATGTTGCACCACTCGCCGATGACGGCATCGCCCAGGAAGCCCTCGTGGGCCTTGTTGCTGTAGCCGATGAAGACGCTGTTCTCGACCTCGCCACCAATTTTGCAGTGCGGTCCCAGCGTGGTCGCACCATAGACCTTGGCACCAATCCTCACCTTGGCATCGTGGCAGGCGGCAAAGCCTCCGCGGATGCAGGCACCCTCCATCACCTCGACATTGGGACCAATGTAGATGGGGCCCTCGCTGGTGTTGAGCATGGCACCCTCAACATAAGCACCCTCCTCTATAAAGACGCGTGTAGGGTCACCGATGACGGTGTTGGTAGGCGAGATGGGTTGGGACTCGCGGCCAGTTGTCAAACGCTCAAAGTCTTGAGTGAGGACTGCTCCATTGAATTCAAAGATGTCATACAAGTGCTTGACGATGAGAGGAATGCTTGTGGGGTAGAGCACGTGGGTGTAATGGCGGGAATCATAGTCATGCGCACTGCCGTAGAAGGCGATCAACTCCTCGCCGACCATCAGGGCTTCGCCGGGCTGGAGAGCCAGCACCTGTTCGGCCAGTTCAGGAGTGGGGATGACATGACCAGCCACCATGAGGTTGATGGAACGTCGAACATGCAGGGGGAACTTCTTCTTCAGGTAGCGAACCGTCAGGTAGCTGTAGGTGGCCTCGCCCAGCATCGACTGCCATTTCTCGGCAATGGTGGTGATACCCACTCGCAGCAAGGCGGTGGGACGGGTATATGTGAACGGCATCAAGTGCTTGCGCACTTCGTTGTCATCAAACAGGATGATGTTGCGTGCAGTCTTTTTCATAATAAATGATGTGCCACTTTTTAATTGCGCGGCAAAAGTACTCGTTTTTCTTGAATTATCTTGTATCCCCGTCTAAAAATACCTAATTTTGCAATTTGTTTGACCACAATAGATAGAAATGACATTCATAGAGCAACACATACACGGAGTGTGGGTGATTGAGCCCAAGCGGTTTGGCGATATGAGGGGATACTTCAGTGAGGTGTTTAAGCTGGCTGATTTTGAAGCTCATATCGGCCATGTGGAATTTGTCCAGGACAACGAGTCGTTTTCGACCCGAGGTGTGCTGCGCGGTCTGCACTTCCAGCGCGGCGAATGGAGTCAGGCCAAGCTGGTGCGCGTCTCTCTTGGTACCGTGCTGGACGTGGTCGTGGATTTGCGCCATGGAAGTCCAACGTGGGGTCAACACCTGGCTGTCGAACTCAGTGCCGACACAGGCCGACAGCTGTTTATTCCGCGTGGCTTTGCTCACGGCTTTGCTGTGCTGAGCGATCAAGCCCAGTTCCAGTATAAAGTCGATAACATCTATGCCCCGCAAAGCGAAGCAACCTTGCGTTTTGACGAACCCGCACTAGGTATCGACTGGCGCATCGCCCCCGCCGACATGATCTTGAGCGAAAAAGACCTCAGGGGACTCTCGCTCAATGAAATGACACCAGACTTCTTGGGATTCTAATAAAGATAAGATAAACAAATATGACGAGGGCAGCGGTCTCGCTTGACTGCTGCCCTCGTCGTGGCTATTGTTTGTTTATCGGTTAGTTCTTGAAGGCAAGTTGGTCACCGTTAGCATCGATGATGATGGGGTTGCTGCGGTTAACCTTGCCTGCAATAATATCCTTGCTCAACTGGTTGAGAACCATATTCTGAATGGCTCGCTTGACAGGACGCGCGCCGAACTCGGGATCGTAGCCAGCCCTGCCCAGCAGCCGGACAGCCGCATCAGTAGCCTCGAGCGTGATGCCGTTCTTGGCCAGCATCTTCTTGACTCCTGTGAGTTGCATAGCGACAATCTGGCGGATCTGCTCCTCATCGAGCGGGGTGAACATGATAATCTCGTCGATTCGGTTAAGGAATTCGGGCCTAATCGTCTTCTTGAGCATCTCCATGACATCGTCGCGGGTGTGGCCAATAACCTCGTCGCGGTTCCCCTCGTTCAAGTGCTCGAACCGCTCACGGATGAGGCTGGAACCCAAGTTGCTGGTCATGATGATGATGGTGTTCTTGAAGTTGACGGTGCGTCCCTTGTTG
>CAMJZI010000042.1 GCA_946410185.1 uncultured Porphyromonadaceae bacterium | reverse complement strand
TGTCTCAAATGGCGGCAAAATTAGACCATTGAAAATTATCTGCGGATTTTAGGTTTACCTATTGTGAGCAAAACCGCACGTCCCTTGAACGAATGACCGACTACAAGCAATTCCTGCGCACAACGCCGATTGACGATGAGATTATCAATGAATTTGCAGCATTTGCCGCTGCAAGCGGCATTGCCCCGAGGTGGTACTACATCAACAAGTCCCGTGATCTGATCTTGACCAAGATCAAGGCAATTATTGCCCACGACGTCTTCGGTCCAGAGGGCTATTCTTACATCGTGAGCCGCAACGACAACATCGTCCAGACGGCTCTCAAGGCCCTGTCAAAACACAAGGCAGCATTCCCGATTACAGATTAGTGGAATTATTGTGGCTGACCGAGTCACACATTACGGATGATCATTTCAAAAAAAAACAGTTATAGATGAACATTTTAAGTATTTTCACAAGTGTTGCCACTGCAATGCAAGCACTTATTCCCATGCCCCAACAAGTGCAATGGGGAAATGGGGTATTTAACCTGAATACATCTTATCGGGTCGAGAACCACTGCACTGATAAGGCGGAAAACATCTACTTGCAGGAATTCCTTCAGACTAGCGGACAATCAACCCGAGTATGCATCCTGCAACATGAGACCATGCCACAAGAGAGTTACCGCTTGCACATCACTCCCGACACCCTGCTCATCACGGCTAATGACGCCAGCGGCTTTATCTATGCCGGACAGACATTACAGCAACTGAGGCAGGGAGAACAGTTGCCCTGCTGCGACATCAATGACTCGCCCAGGTATGGCTGGCGCGGCTGCATGATTGACTTGTCAAGGCACTATTTTAGTATGGATTGCCTCAAGCGTCAAATCGATATCATGGCAAGGCTCAAACTCAACCGACTGCATCTACACTTGACCGATGCAGGTGGCTGGAGGTTGCAAATCGACCGATATCCCCTGCTGACACAGATTGCTGCATGGCGAACGCAGAGTGACTGGACCGAATGGTGGAGCAACCGCGACCGCCGTTTTGTGGACACCCGCAAGAGCACACCAGCCGGTGACGATTATGGGTACTTCTACACCAAGGACCAGATGCGCGAACTCATCGGCTATGCCAGTGAACGCGGCATCACCATCATCCCTGAGATCGAAATGCCTGGCCACAGCGAGGAAGTGCTAGCGGTCTATCCCCAGCTGGCATGCATGTCAGACACGGCCGCCTTGAGCCAGTCGCCCGACGATGCAGTTATCAAAGGTATGAACAGCGGTGACCTGTGCCCATCTAACGATGCCACATTCGAGTTCCTTTGCCATGTGCTTGACGAGGTGATGGAGCTGTTTCCTTCCACCTACATCCACATCGGAGGCGATGAGGCCAACATGACGGCATGGAAGACCTGTCGGCGTTGCCAGACTCATCTCAAAGAGCTGGGCAGTGAACACGTGGCTGCGTTACAAGCCGACCTGATTTCCCGCATCAACATCTACCTGAATGAGCACGGCCACCAACTGATTGGGTGGGACGAGATTATTGCCAGCGGCAACACAACCCATCCTACCAAGACGGCGATGGTGTGGCGCAATGCCGATTACGCTCGACAAGCCATCGAGAATGGCTATGACGTGATCATGGCTCCCAACAGCCACTGTTACCTCAATCGCAACCAGGACGCACCCACCGGGTCACCCATGGACTGGAGTTACCTGCCATTTGACCAAGTGGCCTCATTCGATCCGCTGGCCGGACTGACCAATGAGCAGCAACCCCATGTCAAGGGTGTGCAGGCTTGCCTGTGGACCGAGCATGTCATCGACGACTCCTCGGTCGAAAACCACCTCTACCCTCGCCTGATGGCCATTGCCGAAGTAGCCTGGCGCGGAAGCGCGGCTCAAGACATCCGCCAGCGCGCCACCGCAGCGGCTGTCACGCTCATCGGACAAGGAATCAATGCCTTTGACTTGCGCCATGAGATTGGAGAGCGGCCCGAGAGCAAAATCATGTGGCCTCACAAGGCAGAATATGCCCAGGTGACCTATTTGCGCGATTATAACCGTTATTATCCGGCCGATGGAGTAACGACCCTGACCGACGGGTTGCGCGGGGGATGGCAACATGGCGACGGACGCTGGCAAGGCTTTATTGGCGACAGCTGCGTGAACGTGGTCATCGATTTGGGAAAAGCCATGGACATCAACAGCGTCAGCATGGACTTCATGCAGAATGCAGGCCCCGACATTTATCTGCCTGCCCTCATGGTCATCGAGTGCAGCAATGATGGCAAACACTGGAATGAGTTGAAACGGCAGACGAGTGAGAAAGACCTGCGCCGCGGCATCTCATACCACACCTGGCAATGGCAAGGCAAGGCTAAAACGCGCTACCTGCACATTGTGGCCAGTTCACACGATAACCGTTCCTGGATATTCACCGACGAGATTATCGTCAAATGACCGGTAACAAACCAGATGATAAAACGATTAGGACGAGGCAGAGGTTATCTGTCCCGTCCTAATCAATTTCGTTCAAGACTGCCGTGCAGCAGCCCGATTCATTTACTTTTTCTTGCGGATGGTGACCGCACCATTGCGGAAGTTGTACTTGTCACCACGCGGAGTAAGGAAATCGATGCGCTTGCGCATGCGTTTGCCCATCTTGTCCTTCACCACCCACTCGCCATTAATAGCAGGAGTGGACTCACTCTCCACAACAATCACGTCGCCCATTTTGAAGCCATGTTGTTGAAACATGTCATGCGAGAGAGCGACCCATCGAATCTGATAGTTTTTCAACTTATCATAATTGATTCGGTCTCCGCTTGCTGTTACCCAACCAGCACCGCCCTGTCCAGGGTGATATTTGGTGGCATGCAGTTGATAGTGCTGCCCCATGGCAGCGGTAGCAATTACAACAGCAAGCGCTAAAAAAAATCGTCTTAGCATAAGTTGTTAGTAATTGGTTGTTTTATACCGCAAAGGTAGGCAAAACATCTTAACTATGCAAATATTTACGCCACAAAATGCCCCAGAAGCACACATCAAAATGCCGATAAAGTCCGTATTTACAAGCTATTAGGCTACATAAAACCATGCTAATCAAAAGGGTCTCAATCGGGCACACTTTGACGACTTCAGGCCTTTTTCCGTCCCATCATCTTAGCTGATTCTACACTGAAACACATTCAAAAAATGGGCATGAATGTAGCATTTTTCAGCAATTGCTGAGCAGAAAAGCAATCAAGCGATACCCTATGCCCTTCAGTCAACTGGCCTGTTCGGCCTCCGCTACTCTCACCAGCCATCAATTGCTAAAAGGAGTAGTCAAGGATTTGGGGATTGAAGTGGATATCACGGTTGGTAAAGAGGTGTTCCATGGCTCCGCTGGCGACGAGTTGCCGGGTGGTGCCTGTAAGGACTTGACGGTCGGTGGTGATGAGCCATAGTTCGTCGGCCAGCATGAGGGATTGGGATATGTCATGACTGGAAAGAAGCACCGCCTTGCCACGGTCGTGAGCAAGGGTTTGTAGCAGGCGCATGGTCTCGATGCGGCTGGCCACGTCGAGAAATGCCGTGGGCTCATCCAGGATGATGATGGGCGTTTGTTGCGCCAGGGCACGGGCAATCATCGCCTTTTGGCGTTCACCATCGCTCAACGAGGCCATATACTCATCAGCCTTGCCGATGATGCCGGCATCGGCCATCGACTGACGGACAATCACACGGTCCTCATCGTCGAGCCGCCCCAAGAAACCCGTATGCGGCTGACGGCCCAAGCCCACCAGTTCGGTTACCGTGAGAGCGCCAGCCTGAATGCGTTCGGTCGAGACGAGGCCGATGAGGCGAGAACGGTCCTTTTGGGACATTTCCTGCAGATTTCTTCCATTGACTTCGATAGAGCCATCCAGTGGACGCTCATCGCAAGTGAGGGCTCGCAACAAAGTCGATTTGCCCGCGCCGTTCTGTCCCAACAGGGCAACAAGTTTACCCTGCTCAAGGTTGAGGTTGAGCCCCTTGAGCAAAGTCACAGTATTTTTTCCATTGCGGTAACCCACCGCAAGATTATGAGTTGCGAATATGCTGTTATGATTGTTCATCAGTTGAAGTATTGGATACGTCGTCTATTCAGGATGATATACAGGATGATGGGCACACCAATCACCGGTGTGATGGCATTGATGGGAATAATGCCATGAGGACTGCTGACGCTGGCCAGTGAGCACAAGAGGGCGATGTCGGCGCCAGCCAAAATGGTTGCGGGCACCAGCCGTGTGTGATTACTTGTGCCTAACGAGATGCGGGCGATGTGGGGTACCACCAATCCGATGAAACCAATGGGGCCGCAATAGGCCGTCACTACGGCAGTCAATACGCCCGTGATGAGCAACAGGATGTTGCGGGTTCTTGACACATTGATGCCCAGATTGCGAGCATAACGGGCACCCAGCAAGAGGGCATTCAGGGGCTTGACCATGAAAGCCGCCCCAACGAGCGAGAGCACGATGATACCTGCATAGACAGGCATCTGGGCCACACTCACCCCCGAGAAGTTGCCGAATCCCCACGAGACGTAGTTGTGAACACCCTCCTCGGTAGCCACCGAGTTGAGCAATTGTACCACACTGGACGTGAGGTAACTCACGAGAATACCGATGATGAGCAACATGGTGTTGCTGCGCACAATTGCCGAGAAGGCGATGAGCACCATCAGAACGGCTCCTGCGCCCAACAGGGCACCCACCAAAATGGCCATGTTACTGCCCAGGGTCTCGCCAAACAAGCCGCCCAAAGTGCCACCCATCGCCAGAATGACGATGGCAACACCCAAGCCCGCTCCTGACGACACACCCAGTATCGAAGGGCCAGCCAACGGGTTGTTAAAGGTCGTCTGTAATAACAGACCCGAAATTGACAGCGCCGCTCCCGCCAGAGCTGCCGTGGCAATCATGGGAATGCGCGACTGCAGGATAATGATGTCCCAAGCCTTGTTGCCGCTTCCCCTGCCCGCCAAGATGTCCATAATCTTGTCTACGGGGATATTCACCGAGCCAAAGACCAAACATCCAAGGGCCAGCAACACTAACGCAAGCATTAACCCCGTGATGGTGAAAATAAAGCGGCGATATGTCATGGGGGTGTCAGTCAATGTGATGATACATCTTGTTTTGAAAGTCAGGGAATAGTTCGGGATGCATAATGGCAGCAAACTCGCGCAAGAGAACCTCGGGGTGGAACGGGATGCGGTCAAAGAAAGCAGTCTTGTCGGTATCACACACATAGACGTGACTATTCTTGAAAGCCGACATCTCTTTATTCAAATCATAAGCCCCTTGCAGATCCTTCAACGAGTCGATATTAGTCCACTTGATGAACCAGTAGTCGGCATCCTGTGCCACAGCAAGCACTTGATTGAAGTCCAGTGCCAGTGAACCCGTGTTCTCGTCATCGGCCCACAGATACTTACCACCCGCGTCATTAATAATTCGTGCCATGTAACTCTGTCCGCCGGGCACATTCCACACGCCGCTGATGACCATCTCGGTCACGACGGTAGGATGTGTCGACGCAGCAGCGGCCATCTGCTTCATGTCATGATAGGCCTCAACAACGGCATTATACAGGCTGTCTGCTCGCTCACGCTCGCCCACCAGTTCGCCATAAAATTTCACCCACTCGGCACGTCCCAGAGGGTCATATTCCAGATAGTCGGCACACTCGATAATGGGAATGTCCAACTTTGTGATTTGTCCATAGCTGGCATCTTGATAAGGCGAGAGCAAGATGGCATCGGGCTGCATATCAATTACCTTCTCCACCGTGGGATTCATCGAGTTGCCGCAATCGGCTATCGTGCCCGCTGCGACACCTGCGATAATTATTGAATCACTAAAGTACTGCTTATCCACAACACCCTTCACAGCATCGATGGCACCGAGTTCACGCATCAGACTCGTGTGAACCGAAGAATATACCAGAGCATTCTTGACAGGAGTGCGCACGATGGTGCCATCAGGCAGATTGCAGGGCAACGGTGCATCTGCAGGCACGAGCACATAGCGGTGGAGCACCCCACCCTTCCATGGATTGCCCACGGTGACCAGGGTATAACTAGGCGTGCGCTGCATCGACAACAGCCGTGCCGTTGTGATGACCGAGTCCCGGTCATCCAACTCAGCGCTACCGCCCTGACCCCTGTTGAGGCAAGACGTCAGCAACGATATAGCCGCCACAAGAAGGAGGAGAAAACTATTGTGATATGCTTTCATTTCTTGACTGGTAATCAATTGATTGCGTCATCAGCAGAACCCATCACATCCAAGATATAAGGTCGCATGACATCTTGAGTGGCCCGATCGATATACTTGAAGAAATAATCCTCGATGATGTGCCGTTTCCTGTAATCCTTCATACCCTCGTAGCGCATCTGCAAGTCGTGGTAGTCCTCAAGCAATTCACTCAACACGCTGTGAGTGACCTTGCGCACCTTGCGATTCACGAAATCGATGTAATAGTAATCCATACCGGCGGTGTAATCGGGTCCTTCACCGCTGCCAAACAAAATGTCCTTGATACTGAAATTGCCGTTATAAACCGCATAGGCTACTTTGTCGTTATAAAAGAACGGGACAAAAGCATACAATTTCTTGGCATCACCTTTGAACTCACGCTTCAGGTATTCACTGTTGATGAGCCAAATGCTGTCGCCTATCGTAACAGCGATGTGATGATCCTGAATCAATTCATTCATTCTATCATCAGCTACTTCGATGATTACTTCATAGGGGGTGATCGGGTCGATCCACGGATCCTCTATCAAAGCGTCTGGTGTCTGGGCCATGATGTGTTCCCAGGTGCTGTAGAAATAGACCGTGTCATGAGGCTCGGTTTGTGCCACGGCGTGATATGATGTCACGGCAAGAGCCACAAGCATGATATTACGAAACCAGTTTTTCATCTTTATAATACACTTTTAGAACATTTTCAATACTTGATAAAGCTTGCGGGTGGGCAATCCCATCACATTATAAAAGTCACCGTTAATGCCGGCAATACCGATGTTGCCTATCCACTCCTGAATACCGTATGCCCCGGCCTTGTCCAGCGGATGGTAGTGCTCGATATAGTAGTCAATCTCGTCGCCGCTCAGCTCGGCAAAATGGACAATGCTGGTATCGGCAAACGATTCTACACGGTCACGTGTTGTCACGCACACACCGCTGACAACCCGGTGGGCGCGGCCCGAAAGAGACCTGAGCATGCGCCGAGCGTCATCATCATCAACGGGTTTGCCCAGCACGGCATCATCAAGCACCACGACAGTGTCGGCAGTAATGAGCAATTCATCGGGTTTCAGGGGATGACCATTGGCCTTGATGCGTGCAAGATAAACAGGAATCTCCCCAACAGGCAGACTAGCGGGATAGCTCTCGTCAATTCCCTTGATGGCCTCGACACGGAATTTTACGCCCATGTCGCTCAGCAACTCACGGCGCCGAGGCGAGTTACTGCCTAGCACCACGTCATATTTTTCCAGATTATTGAGCATTATCGTCAACAGGATATCGTTTCATAATTGATTCTGACATCATGCGGTAGATGTCGTGTTTCTCTCCTTTGAGCATAGCCAAATGACTATCTATCACCTTTGTATCGTGGCGGATTGCCGGTCCCGTCTGGGACTGGGAGGGAGAGAGACGGTCGAGTTTACCGACAGTGGTCCGTAATAGCGGCTTGATGGCCTCGAAGGGCAATCCCGCCTCATCCAGCACCTCGCCGGCAAGCGTCCACAGGTGGTTTGCAAAATTGCATGAGAATACCGAGGCGATGTGCAACTGGCGACGCTGGTCGCTATCGGCATCTATGACATGGTCCGATACCGCTTGTCCCAGCAGGCGTAATTCGGCTAACGTGGCCGCATCACTCGCCTCGATAAAGAAATGGACTTCATCCAGGGGGACCACCAGCTCCCGTGAGAAAGACTGCATGGGCCACATGACACCATAATGGGCGCGACGGCCGGCAAACAAGTCTATCGGCTTGCTGCCCGAGGTGTGGATCCACAGGGCGCCATTGTCGGGCGTAGCGGCGATGACATCGGCGATGGCATCATCACTCACGGCAACGATATAGGCATCGGCATCGGGAACCAGTGATTGCAGGTCATCGGTTACATTCTCACAGCCAATGGCGGTAGCTAATGCCTGGGCATGTGACAAGCGGCGGCTATAAATCTGAGCCACCTGGAAATGGACGCCTAGGCCATGAGCCAAACTAGTCGCCACGTTACCCGAACCGATAATCACCACTCGTTTCATTTGTCCATGCTTATTTATGCACAAAGGTACATTTAAGACTCGAATTAGCCAAGAAAGTTTAAGCAATTTCGGTTTTGCCGTTCTCCTCGCTCAAGATAAATCGGCACATCTTATAACGTGTATGTCAAGCAGAATGATTACCTTTGTGACGGACAATAACCGACAAATCATATGAGAGAGATCTTTTTTGCAGGTGGATGTTTCTGGGGCACAGAGCATTACTTTAAGCTAGTGAATGGTGTGGTCGAGACCGAAGTGGGCTATGCCAACGGTCATACCGATAATCCCACCTATCAAGACGTGTGTACCGACAAGACCGGCTTTGCTGAGACGGTTCGCATCGTATATGACCCCGAAGTCATCTCGCTGGAATTTCTTACCGAGATGTATTTCAAGGCCATCGACCCGACAAGCGTCAACCAGCAGGGCCACGACAAGGGCACACAGTACCGCACAGGCATTTACTACACCGATGAGTCCGATGTGCCTGTACTGCAAGCCGTTTATAACCGCATTCAAGCCCATGTGAAACTTCGTCTTGCAGTAGAACTCTTGCCACTCAAGAATTTCTATAGTGCCGAGGAGTATCATCAGGACTATCTGGACAAGAACCCTGACGGCTACTGCCACCTGCCGCTTGAACTGTTTGAGATGGCCAAGCAAGCCAACCGATGAAAACATTACTTCAGGAAGCTCAACGCCTATTCAAACTTTACACCGACCGCGATCACCTGTGGATAACGAGGCCCATCGCTATGGCGGCCCTGCTGGTACTGCTCGTATTGGTCAAGAGTTGCCAGGGTATCGTATATAACTATAGCAACGAATGTAAAATTTACAAGTTGGGCTACCCTATTGACGAGGCACGCATCCTTGCCGCCACCTTGACTGATGAGCAAGCCGACAGCCTGATTGCCCACCAAGAACACGACACCATTGCCATCCCGCTACTGGGCGAGCGATACTTCATCATCGACAACTTCCACCGCTACATCGCATATCACAAAAATGACACGACAGACGCCCCGCTCGATGTCATCGTCGCAATGGTCAACATGGGGCGCGACCGAGACTGGGAATCGAGTGCCGTGCCTTGCGACACCAGCATGGGACAACTGATGCTGGTCAATGGCCGGCATTACCTGGATGAGCATTACAAGCCGGACAGTCTGGTGACGTTTAACAAGAACTACTGCTATGAGGGACAAAAGGCCCAGCGTGCCGTGGTTGATGCCTTCATGACGATGCAAAAGGCTTGCAAAGAGCAAACAGACGCTCAACTGATGGTCAACTCGGCTTACCGCTCCTACAAAGACCAGATAGGAACCTACAAGCGCAGTCCAAAAGGATATGCTGCCCGAGCCGGAAGCAGCGAACACCAGACGGGGTTCGCCATTGACGTTACCTCACGGCAGCATCCCATGAGATGGCCTTTCGATACATCCGAGGAAGGTATATGGATGCGTGAGCATTGTCATGAATACGGATTTATCCTGCGCTACACCCAAAAACAGTCTCAGATCTTTGGTTTCGCCTACGAGCCATGGCACCTGCGCTATGTGGGCCTAGAGACGGCCAAACGCATCCACGATGAGGACATCACCTTCGACGAGTACTATGCCTACTACATCGAGCCCCACACAAAGTCCAAAGGCACTAAGTGATCATTAGAGAATAACTAGATTTGCTGGCGGTAACAGAGAAGCTGCCGCGCAGACCATGGCGGCTGCCCATGGCAGCGGTGACCATGCCCATGGTCATGCGAAGGTTGACTTCTACACAGGGATTGAGGGCAATTTTACCGCTTTTATCTCTATAGAGCATCATGTCGATGCCTAAATATCCATCATAATGCGGGGCGATAAGGTCATCAATGGCCATGAGGACTTGACCGACTACAGGGTCAAGATCGGGATACATATCCAGCAGCATTTCATGCAGTTCTTCCATCGGTGCTACCCTACCCGAGCCGAACTGGCTGTGGAAGTCGCTGTCAAACACCGAATAGCCCATGAACATCGTCTTGCCATCACGGCACATGCATTCGATGGCGAAATCCTGTATCTTGTCCAATCCCACCTCGCACAAGAGTGAGCCTTGGCGGTGCAAAGCGCCTTCAATCCAGTGTGGCACGTGGTTGTCACCCGTCGGGTCGATGACGCGGTAGATGCCTTTACCGCTGCCCGACCATGGCATCTTCAAGTAACAACCAGGGTGGCTGTGCATGAAAGCGGTTACTTCGTCAACAGTGGTCAATTCCACAGGGCAAGGCGAAAAAGCGTTTCCCAAGGCTTGATGAATTGCAATGCTGGTGCGACGGTGAGACAAGCGACGAATACAATCCAGTTGTTCATCGGTAGGCAGATAATCGGACGAAACGCCGGTTTGCAACAACTGGTGGCGCACTGTGGCATCCCAGCCCCACGGGTGAATGCGGCAATGGCCCAAATCGCCAATTTGGCTGATGGGAACCGGCAAGATGTCGAGATGATAGTCATGGAGCCAGCGGCGGTCCCCTTCAATCGGGCAATCATCAGGTATAGCAATATAGGAACCTGCCGGAGCCAGCCACGACGGCAGCAACCGCAGGTCATGACGGAACTGGCGAGCAAATGGCGGCGCAGTGTAATTGTGCGCCCCATAGGCCAACGCCAGGTCATGCTCAGGATTAAATAGATAAACATCCTTCATCTAGATGCAAAGTTAGCAATCTTTCGGCTCACAAGTGTAAAAAGATTAGACATTTTTATACAAAACAGTGATTATTTGGCAAAACTAATTGTGGGAAACGATAAAATGCATTATCTTTGGGCCAATCAAAACCACTAACCACTAATCCGATACAAATCATGAAAGTGACAACATTTTTCCAACGAGCAGCCCTGCTCAGCGTGTTAACAGCAGTGATGGCCTTCAACAGCGCCCATGCACAACTGCCCACCGATTCCATCGTGGCCGATTTCAATGAGTTTGTCAGACTGCTGGAAGAAACACATCCCGACCCGTACACCAACTACGGCGGCCGTCCTTTCTTCCGTCGTGCAGCGATGGAAACCCGATACGGACTTGTTATGGATTCGGTGACCAGCCCCGACGTGCTAGCCAATCGCATCAGAGAATTCCTCGCTCCCCTTGGAGATGGCCACACCAACATTCAGAGAGGGCAGTCGGAATGGTGGAGACACGCCCAAGCACGTTTTCTGCCCATGAACCAAGGCATCATCTATACCCAGATTTTACCTGCTCAATATAAAAATCTGATAGGCAGCAAGTTAGTCGGTATCGAGAATATGTCCATCCAGGATGTTCTGACTGGTTTCAACAAACATGAAGCCGCTGAGAATGAAATGGGTCGTATGATACTGTTATGCTGGGATTGTGTAAGCTTGGATAAAGTGATACCCAACATTCCTAAAGATTCCATCACCTATCATCTTGAGACCCCCGAGGGCAAACAGGTGGCACTGACACTGCCTTTCAAGATGAAATTTGATTCCATTTCATGGCAAGAGCAATGTGGACTTCCCTGCACTGATATTTTCCCCTCCAAGCAACTTCAATTTGATTTTGTGGGTAAAGGTAAGAACACGATGTACCTGAGCGTGAACAGCATCATGGCTCGTGACTGCATTGAGTATATGCGTGATAATGGTTGGGATTATGAACGTGAACTCAAGTGGCTGTTCAGACAAGTGTATCGCAATCAGGAAATGCCCAGCGACCCCAATGAAGCTATCGCCATGCTGCCCTCTTTCAGTGGCGAGTTTGAAAAGATGCTCCTCCAGATGAAGGCAAACGGCAGCAAAAACCTGATTATTGACTTGCGCTGGAACGATGGCGGTTTCACGCCTATTGTAATCCCGACATTGTATCAGATGTGGGGCGACGAATTCATCAAGAAGAATTCATCGTTCAGCACCGAGGGTTATACCATGATTTCTCCCTTGTTAATGAAGAAGTACAACACAAGTCTCGAACAGTTGAATGCCGAAAGTCCTGTTAAGATCGAGTATGGTGATTATCAATACAGTGGAGAAAATGGACCCATGATTACCCAAGTTACTGATGAAATCCGCAACAAAGAAATTTCTCAAATGATGAGCTGTGTCAAAGACAAGCTCATGGCACAAAAGGGCAAACCCGTCTATACACCCGAGCACGTGTATGTGCTGACAAATGAGAGCACCTTCAGCGCCGCTTTCCACTACGCATTCTACCTGAAGAAGATGGGGGCAACCATTGTTGGTGTCACCTGCAGACAGGCTCCTAACACCTATATGGAGGCTACGCCGTTTGAATTGACTCGCACTGGGCTGAGTGGCAATATCTCCAACTCGTTGCAGCTGTTCCTGCCGGTGGATGACCCGCGCGCCAAGGATTTCTACCCCGACCTGATGCCCACCTACGAGGACTTCAAGCGCTACAACTTTGATGAGAACACCATCCCGATGTACCTGATGGACATCATCGAGAATCAGAATTAATATTACCAAACAATGAACGAGGTGGCAACCAGGCTGATTCCGGTTGCCACCTTGCTTGTTATCGGGTGTTTTACTTGACGGTGATGTTGACGCTGGATTTCATGCCGGTGGCGGAATCCTTGACGGTGAGGGTCATCACGCCAGGCTTTTTACCGGTTTGGCAGACGACCACCAGCTGGCCGTGGAAGAGGCTCATCTGGGGCTGGGTGAACGGCTCCAGCGAGGTGGCATCGCCATTGCAGGCGGCCTTGTAGACGCCAGCGCCAGTGACGCTGAATTGCAGTCTATTGGCGGCATCGGGGCACAGGGTGCCGTTCTTGTCAACGAGGCTCACGGTGACATAGGCCAAGTCGTTGCCGTCGGCCTTGATGGTCTTGCGTTCAGGCTCCAGCACGAGGCGTTTGGGTTTGCCGGCTGTACGGACAATCTGCTGCCCTGCCTTCTTGCCATTTTCGTCATAGACAACGACTTTTAACTCACCCGGCTGATAGACGACGTCGCGCCAGCGCAGGCGGTAACGGTCCAGGCGAGTGGTATCATTCTTGGTGATGCGGCCCTGGCTCTTGCCGTTGACAAAGAGTTCGGCGCTGGGATAGTCGGTATAGCAATAGACCGGCGTCACCTTGCCCTTGCGGTCGGGCCATGTCCAGTGAGGCAGCAAGTGGATGGTGTGCTCCGTCTTGTTCCAGTGACTGCGATAGAGGTAGTAGCGGTCCTTGGGTAGGCCGGCGAGGTCGCAGATGCCGAAGTAGCTGCTGCGCGAGGGCCAGTATTCATCATAGGGGGTCGGTTCGCCCAGGTAATCGTAACCCGTCCATACGAACTCACCCACTGTCCAGGCGCGGTCATCCTGCATTTTCCAGTCATCGTCGGGCAGGTTGCTCCACCAGCAGTATTCCACGTCATAGGAGGAGCACTGGCCGTCGGGCCACGCCTTATTGGTAGCGCAGGTGTCGGGGAAATGGTAAACGCCACGGCTGCTGACGGTCGAAGCCGTCTCGCTGCCCAGAATGAAGCCTTGCGGCAGACGCTCGATCATTTCGTCATACTTGTGGACGCGGTAGTTGTAGCCCGGCACGTCGGCCACCTGGGCAAAGCCGCACCAGATGGTGCCGTCGGGCTGGTCCATGCCGCAAGTCACCATGCGCGAGGGGTCATACTTGTGGCACAAGGCTATCAGGTCCTTGTAGCGCTTCACGCCCTCGGGCTTCCACTGCTCGGGAATCTCGTTGCCCACGCTCCACATGATGATGCTGGGATGGTTGCGGTGGTTGAGCACCAGATTGCGGATATCCTGCTGCCACCACTCGTCCCAGTAACTGCCGTAACCGTTGCGCACCTTAGGCTCCTTCCAGCCGTCAAAACTCTCGGCCATGACCATCATGCCCAGGCTGTCGCAGATTTCCATCTGCATCGTCGAGGGCATATTGTGGCTGGTGCGGATGGCGTCGGCACCCATGGCCTTCATCATCTCAATCTGGCGGATGAGGGCAGTCTTGTTGATGGCGGCACCTAGCGGGCCGAGGTCATGATGCAAGCACACGCCCTTGATCTTGCGGCGCTCGCCGTTGAGTTGGAAACCGCCCTCCTTGCTGAATGAGATGGTGCGGATACCCACCTTCTGACTCTGGCGGTCAATCTCCTCATCGTCACATTTCAGGACGGCAGTAATCGTGTACAGATAGGGATGCTCGGGAGACCACAACTGGGGATTCTCAACACGCAAAGTCATGGCATAATGACAAACACCATCAGGCTTGGACCAGTTTCTTGCCACTTCGC
>CAMJZI010000041.1 GCA_946410185.1 uncultured Porphyromonadaceae bacterium | reverse complement strand
AGGTTCCCTACGACGAGAACGCTCCCGTCAGCATCTTCTTCTTCAAGACCTCGGTTGAGAGCCACATCGGTGAGGTTTCCTACTTCAAGGTAATGAGCGGTACCCTCAAGGCTGGTGCTGATCTTACCAACATGAACCGAGGCAGCAAAGAGCGCCTGGCTCAGATCAATGTCGTTTGTGGTCAGAACAAGACTGCTATCGATGAGATTCACGCTGGTGACATCGGCGCTGCCGTGAAGCTGAAAGACGTTCGCTGCGGCAACACCCTCAACGAGAAGGGCTGCGAGCACATCTTCGACTTCATCGAGTATCCCGCTCCCAAGTTCCAGCGCGCCATCAAGGCCCTGAACGAGAGCGAGACCGAGAAGCTGGGTGCCGTCCTCAACCGCATGCATGAGGAGGATCCCACGCTGTTGATCGAGCAGAGCAAGGAGTTGCGCCAGACCATCGTTTCAGGTCAGGGCGAATTCCACCTGCGCACCCTCAAGTGGAACATCGAGAACAACGATAAGATCCAGATCGAATATCAGGAGCCCCGTATCCCCTACCGCGAGACAATTACCAAGGCCGCTCGTGCCGATTATCGTCACAAGAAGCAGTCTGGTGGTTCTGGCCAGTTTGGTGAGGTACACCTCATCGTCGAGCCTTACCGCGAGGGTATGCCCGAACCCGACACCTACAAGTTCGGTAACCAGGAGTACAAGATGAACATCAAGGATAAGCAGGAAATCCCCATGGAATGGGGCGGTATGCTGGTTATCTATAACTGTATCGTTGGCGGTGCCATCGATGCTCGCTTCATCCCCGCTATCGTCAAGGGTATCATGGACCGCATGGAGCAGGGTCCGTTGACCGGTAGCTACGCTCGTGACGTTCGCGTCTGCATCTATGATGGTAAGATGCACCCGGTAGACAGTAACGAAATCTCGTTCCGCCTGGCCGCACGTAACGCCTTCTCGGCTGCATTCCGCGATGCCAACCCCAAGGTTCTGGAGCCCGTCTATGACGTTGAGATCCTGTTGCCTGGTGACTGCATGGGTGGTGTACAGAGCGACCTGCAGGGCCGCCGCGGCATCATGATGGACATGTCGAGCGCCAATGGCATGGAGCGCGTTAAGGCCCGTATCCCCCTGAAGGAGATGTCGAACTACTCAACCGCTCTGAGTTCAATCTCGGGTGGCCGCGCTTCGTTCAACATGAAGTTCTCGAGCTACGAGCTCGTGCCCGCCGACGTGCAGGCTCAGTTGCTCAAGGAGTACGAGGAGAGCAAGCAGGACGAGGATTAATCTCCACCAGTCCTACACATTATATAATGAGCGTCCCTGGCGGGGCGCTCATTATTTTTTGGGGGATTTTTGGGGGGTGTGACAATCTTTGCAACAGTCACGGCCAGCCAGGTTCAGGACTCACAATTCAAGACCGAACAGGCTGGCAGCATTGCGGTCGGTAGCGGCACTGACTTCCTCAGGATTCACTCCCAAGGCGTTACCAATGAATGCATTAATGTATGGGATATTAGCGCTCTCGTTGCGTTTGCCTCGATTGGGGACAGGAGCCAGATAGGGGGAATCTGTTTCAAGTAACAAGCGATCCAGACCGATGACGGGCAACAACTGAGGAACAGCGCTTTTTTTAAAAGTGACTATACCATTCACGCCGAAGTAGAAGTCACCACGCTGACGTATGCGCGCCACATCCTCAGGGGTGCCGGTAAAACTATGGAAAACACCACGGGGCACCGGGCAATCCAAGTGGTCGATGACATCAAGGATATCATCCAATCCCTCACGGCAGTGGATGATGAAGGGCAAGTCCAACTCGTGGCACCAGTGTAACTGGATATCTAAAGCATGTTGCTGCTGTATCCGCCAGGTCTTATCCCAGTACAAGTCGATGCCAATCTCGCCGATGGCGATAACCGGATACTGATCGAACATGGGGTGCATCTGGTCCAGCACATCATGATAATCATCGTGCACATCCTCGGGATGCAAACCGAGTGTCATCGAGATATAGCCAGGGTACTGCTCTCGCATGGCCGCCAAACGAGGCACACTCTCGAGATTCTCATTGGGCAGGATGACGTGACGCACACCTGCTTCTCGAGCCCTTGCGACAACCGCCTCACGGTCATTATCGAATGCGTCACAATAAAAATGACTATGACTGTCCAGCATAGTTGTGTGTTTGAAATCAATAGTTGCGACCTGCAAGTCGGTTGGCAAGTGAGACAAAAGCCTGCTTGGCATCATCAGACATTTTTACCTCATTAAAAGCCGTGATGGCAAGTTTGTTATAGCACGCAATGGCATCCTCGGCAAGCTGACGAACGCCCAAGCGTTCATAGAGACGAGTAACGCCTTTGACCTTGTCATCGCGCGTGGCATACTGATCGTTAAGCCAGTGGCGCAGTTCGTCGGCATCGTCGCCCTGGGCTAGCTGCAAGGCATTGATGAGCAAGAATGTCTTCTTGTTGTTCATGATGTCGCCTCCAATCTCCTTGCCAAAGGTCTTGGGATCACCCCACACGTCGAGCATGTCGTCCATCAGTTGGAAAGCCAACCCCATATTCACTCCTGCCGCATAGAGCGTGTCGGCATCTTTCGCATCAGCTTCGGCGATGAGGGCACCCATCTTGAGGGCACAACCCAGCAGAACCGAAGTTTTCAATCGGATCATGTTGATGTATTCCTCGACAGTCACGTCGTTGCGGTACTCATAATCCATATCCCACTGCTGGCCTTCATAAATCTCGATAGCCGTTTTGTTAAACAATTCCATCACAGGCCAGCTGGCCGTGTGCGAGATATACTGGGTGGCGATCGTGAGCATTGTGTCGCCACTCAGGATGGCCGTATTGTCATTCCATCGGCGATGTACTGTGGGCTTGCCACGTCTCACGTCGGCATTGTCCATCACATCATCGTGTAACAGTGTAAAATTGTGGAACATCTCCAAACCGACGGCAGCATCCAATGCTTTGGACAAGTCACCGCCCATGGCATCACAAGCCATCATCACAAGCACGGGACGGATGCGCTTGCCGCCCAGCGCCATGTGATATGCAATAGGTTCGTACAGCTGGCTGGGAGCCTCAGGATAAGGAATCGCGCCAATCGCCTGATTGACTGTGTCAAGATAATCTTGGAATGGTTTCATATCTAGTTCTATGTTTTAAGTCTGATTTCTATTGTCGTCAGCAATGGTTCACTCATTTTTAATGGCAGCCTGATAGGCTGCCTCAAAGGTTGCGAATTCCTGAGGCGTGTAAATTTTCTCACGCAACTCGACGATTCGCGAGTTGATTTCGTCCATATCGGCTCCAGGCTGATTAGCATCTTGAGCCAAAGCAGCCCCGAGGACTTCGGGTCGTGATGCCTGGGCATAGACACACATCTGTTCGTAGATCGAATAAGTGTCCACAATGGCCTGCATCGTGCTGTCAAAGACCTCGACATGTCGGTCATAACCCACGGCATAGCATAACCAGTGTATCAATTCCAGATAATCGCCCATCTCGGTACCATATTCCCGTTTCATGAGCTGATCAATCATCACCGGGCACTTGAGCTGGGCCAATTCCCGCGAAGAGAGCACAATGACATAGGCAGCCTGCGCCAACGAGTCGCGTCCATCAGCCAGCAAAACCGACGAGAAAGCCCTATTGGCAGCCTTGATCTCCCATGGCCAGCGCAAACTATCGTTTCTCAAGGCGTTAAAGCGTTGCACCGTCTGTCGCATGGCGGCCGTGTCGCCCCATGCCGACATGAATTCACGTCCAGCTGCCGCACCGCGCTTGCTGGCTCCGCCACATGCAGTGAGCAGCAACATCAAGACCATCAGAATGAATATAGTCTGCCGTTTCATTTTTTGCTTTCTGGGAAAATCGAGTGATACAATTGGCTATCTTTCTCTTTCAAGTAGGAACGGAAGGCCTCGTCAAATGCACGCACAGCAGCCGAGTCACGCTTCAGGGCAAACGTGCTTTGCCTGGCCTTGGCATCCATCACAGCACGCTCCATCGCCATCGTGTCGGTGTGATCCACTGCCACAAGAGCGGCAGCGGCCCTCATGCCGCTGTCACGCGCATCGGCATCCAGGGGCGACTTTTTCTCGGAGCACCCAGCCAGCAATGCCAGCACCGCCAGAATATGCACAAGATATTTCATATCAAACACTAATTTGCTGCAAACTTACTAAAAAACTGCCTCATCATCACAACAATCTGTGAGAAAAATGCTCCATGCTACTCAAATGCCACTTTTGTTGAATCAAAAGCCGATATGGTTCAAAATAATGTTATATATTTGCCGTGGATTTGGACTTTTATCATCCTGATCATTTTACCGCATTTTATTTCGAGACATGGAACAGCAAGCAATTGAACTGGCACAGCAATCAGCGACAACTACTACTGGCGGCCAAGTGACCGTAGTCATCGTGGAGAACAGAATACGCAATCACGAGACCGGCATCAGGAATCTGGCCAAAGACTTGTCGCAAAACAACATAGGTGTCACATTGACCATAGTGGGCAATGTGACTGATGACACGCTCATGCAACTGCAAGAGATAGAGAGGCTGCACATCGACCGAGCAGTCTCCATCAGCCAGGCTATTGACCAATGCAAGAGTCAGTGGATCATGTTTTGCGACAGTTCAACACGATTAGCGGGCAACGCACTGCAACGTCTCATCGACAAGGCCAAAGCCGTCGATGGTGCCGCTGCAGTCATCTCTGGTCTTGACCACCCCGATGAAGGGATTTTCACTTTGCAAGGCAAATTGTTTGCCACGGGTGCCGTGAGAGGTACCGAGATAACCGAGGATGACGTGTGCGGCGACGGCTACACCGTGCTGCAACACATCATGCAACAAGCCCGCCAGGTCACCGGACTGGGTGAGAGTGTCTTGGCCAACATTGACTTGAGCAAGATGAGGGGACTGCTGACACCAGCCCACCGCGAACTGCTATACCGCATGACCACCATCTATGTCGAGATACAGCTGTGTGACCGCTGCAACCTCGATTGCGCCTACTGCTCACACTTGTCACCCATTTCCAAGCCCGTGAAGATTTCGCTCGAGACCCTTGAGGCCGAGTGCCATCGACTGGCACGTGTAGGTGTTGACGAGGTCAACCTTATGGGCGGTGAGCCCCTGCTGCACCCCCAGGTCATCGATGCCATCAAGCTCACACGCAGCATCCTGCCCAACATCAAACTCATCGTCTCGACCAACGGCTTGTTGCTGCCCAAGATGGGCAAGGACTTCTGGCAAGCATGTCGCGACAACAACGTGGTGCTACGCATCACGCCCTATCCCAAATCCCAAAACGGCACTTGGAATTTCTTCAAGTATGTTTTCCTTATCAAGAAGAACCGCGTCAGGATGGAGTCCACAGGTTGGCGCTTCGGCTTCCGCCATCAGTTGCTGAGCGAGAAGGCAGAGTACGACGCCACAAGCAACTACCTGCGCTGCCAGCTGCATTGTACCCAGGTGCGCGATGCCACATTGTGGCCCTGCGCCTATGTTGCCTACGCCTTCAACCTCAACAACAAGTTCGGGACCAACTTCAAGACCGCGATTGGTGACAGTCTGTTGCTCACCGATGCCACTACCGCTACCGACGTTCGACTGTGGTTGCTGCGCACCAAGCCCTTCTGCAGTCACTGCGGCATCAAGGACGCCAAGCACATCACCTGGAAGCGCAGCGAATACACCCGCTCCGAGTGGCTCAAGGAGTGACAACCTATTGGCGAACCAGTCTAATCTGTATTCTGTTACATGGTTAGGTAATTTCATGATACATACGGGAGATGATTTTCCCGTATGTCATTTTTTTTATATATCTTTGTCCCCAAATAATCAACATTAATCGGGAACTATGACACTCAAGAAGATCACAATTGCCATCGACGGACATTCATCGACAGGCAAGAGCACGATGGCCAAGGCGCTTGCAAGGCGCATCGGCTATGCCTATGTTGACACGGGCGCGATGTACCGTGCAGTAACACTGTTTGCCCTGCGCAACAAGCTCATCAAGCGCGGCAAGGTTGATGAGGCAACGCTCAAGGAGCACCTTAAACGCGGCGACATCGCCATTACCTTCCGCCCGACAAAGGAGGGCAAGAGCGTGACAGTGCTCAATGGCAAGAATGTGGAGCGCTACATCCGCTCAATGCGCGTGAGCAACGTGGTGAGCATTATCGCCGCCATCGGCTTTGTGCGCAAAGCCATGGTTAAGCAACAGCAGGCTATGGGCAAGGACAAAGGACTGGTGATGGACGGCCGCGACATCGGCACGGTAGTTTTCCCCGATGCCGAGATGAAGGTGTTTGCCACTGCTAGCGCCCAGGTACGCGCCCAACGCCGTTTTGACGAGTTGCGTGCCAAGGGCGACACCACTACCACTCTGGAAGAGGTACTGGCCAACGTTACCGAGAGAGACCGCATCGACAGCACCCGCAAGGAGAGTCCGCTGCGCCAAGCCGACGATGCCGTTGTGCTCGACAACTCGCACATGACGCTTAAGGAGCAGGACGAATGGCTTTACCAACTGTACCTATCAAGAGCCAAGTGTTAATTGTCACAAGCACTAATAACCATACTTATCAACAAACGACTTAAAACGTGGCGATCATCGAGATTGACAACGGGTCGGGATTCTGCTTCGGAGTGACAACAGCCATCCGCAAGGCCGAGGAGGAACTTAACAAGAGTGGGCACCTGTATTGCCTGGGCGACATCGTGCACAACACTGCCGAGGTAGATCGTCTGGCAAGCCGCGGCCTTGAGACTATCACCCACGAGCAACTGGAACGCCTGCATGACGTGAAGGTGCTGCTGCGCGCCCATGGCGAACCGCCCGAGACCTATGAGACCGCCCGACGCAACCATATCGAGATTATCGATGCCACCTGCCCTGTTGTGCTGAAACTGCAACAGCGCATCCATGCCACCTACCACAGCGTTGATAACGACCAGCCAACCCCGCAAATCGTCATCTACGGTAAGCGTGGTCATGCCGAGGTGCTGGGCCTCGTAGGCCAAACCCAAGGTCATGCCACCGTCATCGAAAATATCGACGAGATTGACAATATTGACTATTCCCGCGACATCTACCTGTACTCCCAAACGACCAAGAGTGTGCAGGAATTCCAGCACATAGTTGAGGAAATCAAACACCGCGTGAAACCAGGAGTGACCTTTCGCAGTTTTGATACCATCTGCCGCTCGGTGGCCAACCGCATTCCGCAGATACGCGATTTCGCCGCCCGACACGAGCTCATCCTCTTTGTTAGCGGAGCCAAGAGCAGCAACGGACGCATTCTGTTTGCCGAGTGTCTGGATGCTAACCCCGACTCCCATCTCATCAGCAGCGAGAATGACATCGACCCGGCATGGCTCCAGGGGAAAGAACGCATCGGCATCTGTGGGGCAACTTCCACTCCCCGATGGCTCATGCAACGCGTGAGCGACATAGTTCAACACCTTACCGATCAAAACGACGAACCCTAAAAACCATCGCAATACGCCAAAACAGATATGACCAAAAAGAACCTCATCATCGTAATCATACTGCTGACGATCATCGACCTGTTAGCAGCAGGATGGTATGTGTCACGCCGCATTGAGGCCAGCGGCAAGAGCCAAGACCTGTTCAACCAACGTGACTCCACCCAGGTCATTGCCATGGCCGACACCATCATCACCACTTCACAGGCCGACCTGTTTGACAAAATGCAGTTCAATACCTATTACTACATCTCGAACAGCCCATCGGTAAAGGGAGATCCCACGTCATATTACACAAGCATCAAACATGTGAAGGTAAAATGGCCGCTCAAGGTGAACGGGGAATCGCAGTTAACCGAACTAAACAAGGAACTGATCAAAAAGGCGTTTGACAACGCACAGACTCAAATGAAGGACGCCCGCTACGTTTATCTGAAAACGCCATCTTTCAACAAGCCCATTGGCGACGACTATCGCACGCTGGTCAAGGCTCCTGCCACCTATCCTGTTTACGGTAACGTGAGCCAGGTGCTGGTTTATCCTTATATGACCTCGCAGCGCCTGCTGGTCATGGAAATCGACAAGACAGAGTATAATGGCAGCACCAATATCGAGAACAACTCCTATATCCACTATGACCGCATGCAGCAACGGGTTTTGTCCAGGCTGGACATCCTTGTAGCCGACGTGAGCAAAGAGAACAAACTGCTCAAACTCATCAATAATAAAATTGATGATTTGAATAAGGGACGCGGCAACGAGACGCAACTGCAACATGCCCTGAATGTCCCTGCCGAAATTCGTTGCGGCAAGAAAGGGGTTGTCTTCCAGTACAAGCACGGCACCATTGCCAGCTCACCCGTCGAAATCTTGATTGACTATGATAAACTGGAGCCCTTCTTTACCAATGAGTTCAAGCAACTGGTCAAGGAGAACGGCAAATACAAGGTTTTCAACGACGACATCAAGCCCGAGCCCATCCACTCGGCGGTAGCCAAGCCCAAGACTATTTCACCCGAGATCAGCAAACAAGACAAAAAAAGCTATCAGCCCAAGAAAGTTAAGCCAAGACATAAAAGCCGGAAGAGGTATAGCGGGGCAAGACACAAATCTGGATATCACGGCTATTCTGGGAAGCGGCGTTGGAACCGTTACCGACACTAAGACCCTTTGCCTCGAGGGCACTCGTCATCGCCGCGGTTGCAATCTCCTCGGTGTTATTGTCCTTGCTCAAGTGACACATGAACACATAGTGCAGGCCCTCATGATAATTGTCGGCGACAAACTGTGCCGCCACGACATTGTCAAGATGTCCTTTCTCGCCTTTAACACGATCCTTGAGCATCTGTGGATAGTGTCCCCCTTCGAGCATCTTCAAGTCATAATTGCACTCAATCATCAAGTGGTTGGCACGGCTCATGTAATAGGCCGCACGCTCGGTGATTGTGCCCATGTCGGTTGCAACCACAAAACGCTCACCCTCGTACTCGATGCTGAAACCCACACTTTTCACGTCGTGCATCGTCTCAAAGGCGGTGATCTCCATGTCCAGGATACGGAAAGGAATCTCCTTGAATATTGGAACGTGATGGTCACGAATGCGGCTCGAAATGCGACATCGCTGCAACATCTGAGCCATCACGCCCATTGTGCAATAAACGCTGCAATGACAACGGCTCACAGCTGCATACAAGCACCGCATGTGGTCTTGATGGGCATGAGTTAGCAAGACACCCTTCACCATATCGGAGCTGATGCCATTGCGCTCCAGCATGGCAAAAGCCTCGTCGAGCGTTGGGACATCCTGCCGCTCGGGATTCTTTTTCTTACGGTGATACTTGACGGGTTCTCTGATGCCGGCATCGATAAGAATACCGCCACGGGGTGTACCCAGATAGGCGCAATTACCACTACTACCACTGCCAAAGCTCATGAAACACAATCCCTTGCCAACACCCGTATAATGAGGCGCTGACTGCGTAGGCTCAACCGTGCCGGTATTCACTGGTGTATCATTTCCGTCCACGTCAAATGAGATTTTGAGCGGCCGGCCGTCGTTGGTAAATCCTTTGTATTTATGTCCTGGCATAACAGTGTGTGGTTTATTGATACAACAAGAAGATAGTAGGAACCTTGTGGTAATTATAATTTGCCTGCTTCCATGCTCCCAGCGTGCGCGTGATAATGCTCTGATGCTCACCAGTAATGTCGCTGGCCACACAGAGCCGCAAACGTGAAGGCAAGTGACAGGCAAGGTCGGCTATCAGTTGATTGTTACGGTAGGGAGCCTCAATAAAGATCTGGGTCTGGCGCTCTCTCTCGATGCGCCGCACCATTTCCTTGAGACGGGCCTGGCGTGCCTGGCCATCTACTGGCAGATAGCCCTCAAAGGCAAAGCGCTGGCCATTAAAACCCGATGCCATCAAACTCATAAGGATGCTCGAGGGTCCCACCAGTGGCACCACTTTGTATCCACGACGCTGCGCGATAGCCACCAGGTCGGCTCCAGGGTCGGCCACAGCAGGGCAGCCGGCATCGCTGATAACACCCACGGCCTCGCCCTGTTCAATCGGATCCAGCAATGCCTCGATGGCTGCCGTGTCTTTGAGGTCGGTGTGTTCATTAAGTTCATGGAACGTGAGAGCGTCGATATCGATGCTGCGGTCACATTTTTTGATAAAACGTCTTGCCGAACGCAGGCTCTCCACGACAAAATGCCGTATTCCGCGCACAACCTCGGTGTTGTGTGCGGGCAAATCCCACTCCAGCGGGCCATCGCTCAACTGGCACGGAATCAGATACAAACCGGCTTCGACTAGCATTTTGTAAGAACTACAGTTCAAATTAAATGCAAAGTTAATTAAAATTTCGCACATGTATTAATTCTTTATTACTTATTATTGCCAAAAATAATAACACAAAACTCTAAATCGTCTATCAAACATACTATCGCCAAAAATATATTTTCGGGTTTTGTGTTCCACTTACACTATTTTATGTAATTTTGTGGGTAGAATACATTAACAGAATTGAATGATTGAACGGCACATTATCATTGACAATGTAGATCCCGTGACCTTCTACGGGGTAAACAATAGTAATATACAACTTATCCGCAACCTGTTCCCGAAACTGCGCATGGCAGCACGCGGCAGTGTCATCACCGTCATTGGTGACGATAACGAGACGGCCGATTTTGAGCAAAAAGTGCATGCTCTGGCCGATTACTGTGCAACCTACAACTCCCTGCCCGAGGATGTTATCATCGACACCATCAAGGGCATGCCACCCAAGCAGTTAAAGATGGACGACGTCATCGTTTATGGCGTGAATGGCAAGCCCATCAGCGGCCGCACCCCAAACCAGCAGCTGCTGGTCAAAACATTCATGCACAACGACTTGACATTTGCCCTTGGCCCTGCGGGCACAGGTAAAACCTACCTGGCTGTAGCCTTGGCTGTCAGGGCATTGAAGAACCGCGAGATACGCAAAATCATCCTCTCGCGTCCTGCTGTCGAGGCTGGTGAGAAACTGGGTTTCCTGCCAGGCGACATGAAGGATAAAATCGACCCCTATCTGCAACCACTCTATGACGCGCTCGAGGACATGATACCTCAAGCCAAGCTCAAAGAATACATGGAGAACAACGTCATCCAAATCGCGCCACTGGCCTTTATGCGTGGCCGCACGTTGAATGACGCCATCATCGTCCTCGACGAGGCCCAAAACACTACCACCCACCAGATCAAGATGTTCCTTACCCGTCTGGGCATGGGTTCTAAAATGATTGTCACGGGCGACACCACCCAGATTGACCTGCCACGCAGCGTGACAAGCGGACTCATTCACGCGTTGCGCGTGCTCGATGGCGTGAAAGGCATCGGCAAGGTGGAGTTTGAGAAGAAAGACATCGTGCGCCACCAGCTTGTACAACGCATTGTCGAGGCCTATGAACGCTTCCAGGAAGAGAACAAGCTCTACAATGCCGAGCGCCGTGAAGGCCGCGATGACCATAAACAACTTGACGAACAGACACAGACTGGTCAGGGATGAGCAACGACAGCAACAGGGTTGAACAAGTGACCCCCTACGGCTCCCACGAGACAGCAAAGACCGAGCAAGTGCGGCAAATGTTTGACAGCATTGCGCCAGCCTATGATTTCATGAATCGTGCAATGACGCTGGGTATCGACATCTGGTGGAGGAGACTTGCCGTCAAGCGCCTGAGGCAATTACGGCCATCCCAAATCCTGGATGTGGCAACGGGCACGGGCGATTTTGCCATCCAGCTTCATGAATCCCTGCACCCGCAACACATCACCGGCATAGACCTGTCGGGGGGCATGCTCGACGAGGCTCGTCGCAAAGTCAAAGGAAAAGGGTTGGAAAAAGCCATCTCCTTTGAACAAGGCGATTGCATGGCTCTGCCGATGGCCGATGAGTCGTTCGACGCTGTGACGGTGGCCTTTGGTGTACGCAATTTCGAGCACCTGCAACAGGGCTACATCGAGATGGCACGCGTTCTCAAGCCGGGAGGCATGTTATGCGTTCTGGAACTGTCAGCACCCACCAACCCGCTGATACGCTGGTTCTATGACCTGTACACGTTGCACATCATCCCTGCCATCGGCACCATCAAGAGCGGTGACAAGAGTGCCTACCGCTACCTGCCGTTAAGCATCGCCGCCGTCCCTCAGGGCGACGACATGCTGCAGCTGATGCGCAACGCAGGGTTGCACCACACCCATTGCAAGCGCCTCACTCTTGGCGTTTGCACTATCTATACAGCCACAAAGGGTTAGCGGAGCGCTAAGTCAGGCTTCGTACTGGTAGCCGAGGTCCTCGATGCAGTCGATAACGAGTTGGTCGGGAACAGCGCCCTCGACCAGGGCAGTACCCTTGGCTAAATCTACAGTCACTTTTTCAACACCGGGAAGAGCTGCGATACCCTTCTCTACATTGGCCTTACAGTGGGCACACATCATGCCTTTTACTTTGAATTCTTTCATTGTAATGGTTTTATAACGTTTTATTTGATATGATTTCCAGTATTTTGCGCCCAGTGCCACAACAATCATGCCAATCAAGGCGATGCTGCAGACGGTGTTGAGCCATGAGGCTCCCATGTGGTGATGCATCGTGTGGCACGGCAGGGCATTCACGAACAATTCACGCATGCCAGGCAGGTAATCGACCAGCACACCGAAGCCTATCGCACCGCCCACAATCGACAGCAGATAGACGATTGTGGCTTTGCGGCCAAAGGCCTTGTTCACAACAAACATAGATGCCAAATTGGCTGCAGGACCAGCCATGAGCAGCACCAGCGCACAACCGGGCGACATGCCCTTGAGCATGAGGGCGGCGGCGATGGGAATGGACCCCGTGGCACAGACATACATCGGCACGGCCACCAGCACAATGATCAACATGTTTAACAGCGGCCAGCGGGCATAGGTCGAGAAGAAGTCGTCGGGCAGCAACACTGTGATGAGCGTGGCCACCACCAGGCCAATAATCAGCCAGCGGCCTATGCTCTGCATCATGTCAAAGAAGCCATACTTGAAGGTCTCCTTCAGCTTGTTCCACAGGCCCCGGGGCAACTCGCTGAACTCGTAGTTAGCCTCGTCGCGCACATCGCCAAGGGCGCCCTTGCGCTCCCAGTGGCCAACGGCCAGGCCGCCAACGAGCGAAGTCACCAGAGCCGCCACGGGACGCAGTATGGCAAACGGCAGCCCCATCATCGAATAGGTGGCAGCAATGCTGTCAACACCCGTCTGGGGCGTGGCGATAAGGAACGATGTAGATGCCGCACGCGAGGCGCCGCTGCGACGCAAGGCCACTGCCGTGGGCAGCACGCCACACGAGCACAGCGGCAAAGGAATGCCAAAAGCGGCAGCAGTCGCAACCGAGCGCAAGCCTGTCCCAGCCAGATAGCGGCTATAGATAGCCGACGGGACAAAAGCATGCAGCAATCCCGCAATCAAGAAACCTAACAGCAGATACGGCGACATGCCGTTAAGCATCGACACAAAAGCATTAACATAGTCCATCATAACAAGAGGCAAAATTAGTAACAAAACAGCATATGAAGAATGAAATAAATGCGAAAAATGCCACTTTTCGCCACTTTGAGGGTCAAATGCTTGGTTCAATAAAAATAAAAGTCTAATTTTACCCTCCATAAAAAAGCACTTTACAGGATATGGACATCAGATTACCAAAAAGGATAGATGGCAAGCAGCCCGAGATGCTGCTGGAGTCCAAGCAGATTACCATCATCGGTACCAATGGAGCAGGCAAGAGCCGTTTCTGCTCGGCATTAGTCGAGGAACTGGGCGACAAGGCCTACCGCATCTCGGCGCTCAAAGCCCTCTTCCCCACCCCTGCCAGCGTCAAGCCGTTAGCAGGTTCCATCGAGGACATATTCAATAAAATGAATGCGTCCAATCCGCTGGTCGAGAACAAGGCACAGACCGAGTTTGACAAGCTGTTCTTTGTCATGCTTAACGACGAGTTCCGCGAGCTGATGAATTTCAAGGCCCACCAGCTCATGGATGAACATATCGAGTTCCCCAAGACAAAGCTCGACATCACCGTCAAGAAGTGGCAGGAGGTGTTCCCCAAGAACAAGATGCTGCGCGAGAACGGCAAACTGATGTTTACCAGCGAGGGCTATGAAGACAAATATCCGCTGATGCGGCTGAGTGATGGCGAGAAATCGGTGCTCTACTACATCGGTGCGGTGCTCTACGCCATGCCCGACGCCGCCATCCTGGTCGACGACCCGGAGACCTTTATCCACAGCAGCATCATGCGCACGTTGTGGAACGTGCTGGAGCAATTGCGCCCCGACTGCACCTTTATCTACAACACCCACGACGTGGACTTCGCCAGCTCGCGCATCGACAACCAGTGCGTGTGGGTCAAGGAGTTTGACCCCGAAGCCGTGGCGTGGGACTACGAGGTGATGACCAGCAGCCGCAACCTGGACAATGCCCTGCTCGACCTGCTGGGCAGCCGCAAGCCCGTCCTGTTTATCGAGGGCGACGACAAGCACAGCATCGACTCGCGGCTCTACCCGCTCATCTTCCCCGAGTACACCATCAAGCCGCTGGGCAGCTGCAACAAGGTCATCGAGAC
>CAMJZI010000040.1 GCA_946410185.1 uncultured Porphyromonadaceae bacterium | reverse complement strand
GCAGCGCCTTCCAGACCAGCGGTCTGCGTCTGGGCACTCCCGCCATCACCACCCGCGGCCTCAAGGAGGACAAGATGGGCGACATCGTCGAGCTTATCGACACCGTGCTCCGCGCTCCCGAGGACGAGGCTGTTATCGCAGCCGTTCGTGGCAAGGTCAACGACATGATGAAGGACTATCCCATGTTCGCCTGGTAAATAAGAAAAAAAGGCCATCTTTAAGATGGCATCAGAATGACCCCCGGTTCCGCTTGGCACTGGGGGTTATTTTGTCAATGATATGTGGCGAAGGCCTAAGACCCAGCATGGCTAATTCAAGTCACACGAACATCTTTGATGTTTCCTGTTTTTTGTTTTTTTTTGCGTTAGATTGTAATTTATTTACTTCTTTGTTTGGTTTTGTTCTTTTGTGTATATTTGCGTCATTGTAACATGTCCAACGATAAAACACGATTATTATGAAACAATCATTTCTCCTTCGAGCAGTCGCATTTATGGTGACTCTCGCGTGCGCCCTCGGTGCTAGCGCTGCCGAGGCCTATGCCTGCTACACGCCGTCGAACACGACGTTGACGTTCTACTATGACACCCAGCGCAGCTCCCGCTCGGGCACGACCTACGACCTGAACACGGAGCTCATGTTTCCTGATTGGAACAGTGACAGCACCAATGCCAAAGTGACCCAGGTGATATTCCATCAATCATTCGCCAACACTTGCCCAACGAGCACCTACGCTTGGTTTGAAGGCATGTCAAGACTTCAGTCCATTGTAAACATCAACTACCTGAACACCAGCGAGGTCACTTATATGAGCTACATGTTCCAGGGTTGCACTGGTTTGACGAGTCTTGACTTGACTCATTTCAATACTGCCAAGGTGAAAAGCATGAGCTACATGTTCAATAATTGTTCTGGCCTGATGAGCATTGATGTGCGAAGCTTCAATACGTCCAAGGTAGGAAACATGTACAGCATATTCGCTGAATGTACTGGTTTGACAAGTCTTGACTTGGGCAGTTTCGACACGTCCCAGCTGAGATTATCGTCACAAATGTTCTATAATTGTTCTAACCTGCAAACCATCTATGCCAGCGACGATTTCACCATGGCCGGCGTGACCTCAGATAAAATGTTCTCAGGTTGCATTAGCCTTGTAGGAGGACAGGGTACGGTCTATAGTGGCTACCACACGAATGGTAACTATGCCCACATCGACGGCGGCCCCAGCAATCCCGGCTACTTCACCGCGAAGGGCGGTACAGCCCTTCGTGGCGACGTGAACGGTGACGGCAATGTCAGCATCGCTGACGTGTCGGTCTTGATTGACTTGCTATTGAGCGGGAGCTCTATAACCAACCCTGCCGCCGATGTGAACCAGGATAGCAACGTCAGCATTGCAGATGTGTCGGCACTCATCGACTACCTGCTGGGATCCAGTTGGTAATGCTCTCGTTAGTCGCATGGCATCTGTGTCCTGTCATTTGATAGGAATGAAGTGGCAATTTTGCAGTCTCGACAATTAGTATTACCTTTGCACGGCTTTTTGAGTAAAGCCGTGCAATTTTTTAATTGATAATTAATTACCAAATCAATAATTAATCAAGAAACCAAGACAATGAAAATGTTAGAAGGAAAAGTGGCGCTCATCACCGGAGCCGCCAGGGGCATCGGCAAAGCCATTGCCCTGAAGTTTGCTGCCGAGGGTGCCGATATCGCATTCACCGACCTCGTCATTGATGAAAACGGTAAGCAGACCGAGCAGGAAATCGCTGCCCTGGGGGTGAAGGCCAAGGGCTATGCCAGCAATGCTGCCAACTTTGAGGAGACCGAGGCCGTCGTGAAGCAGATTCACGAGGACTTTGGCCACATCGACATCCTGGTCAACAACGCCGGAATCACCAAGGACGGTATCATGCTGCGCATGACCGAGCAGCAGTGGGATGCCGTGATCGCCGTGAACCTCAAGAGTGCGTTCAACTTCATCCACGCCTTGGTGCCCATCATGATGCGCCAGCGTGCCGGTTCCATCATTAACATGGCTTCGGTAGTGGGTGTGCACGGCAATGCCGGTCAGGCCAACTATGCCGCCAGCAAGGCCGGCCTCATCGCTCTGGCCAAGAGCATCGCCCAGGAGATGGGTAGCCGCGGCATCCGTGCCAACGCCATCGCTCCCGGCTTTATCGACACGGCCATGACCCAGGCCCTCAGCGAGGACGTGCGCAAGGAATGGTGCCAGCGCATCCCACTGCGTCGTGGCGGCACAGTCGAGGACATCGCCAACGTGGCAACCTTCCTCGCCAGCGACATGTCGGCCTATGTCACCGGCCAGGTCATTCAGGTCGATGGCGGCATGAATATGTAATTAAGAAACACTTAATTGGTGTGAATACTCCGGCGGGAACACTTGATGTGGTCTCGCCGGAAGTCTTATAGGGGGATTTCTATGAATGATTATCATGAGTTGGATCTCACTTTTAGGGGACATCATTTCTCGGACGTGAATACGATTCCGATTCAAAGACGCTGAGGATTGCTACGATTATTTCTCTGTTTCAAAAAATAGTTGTAATTTCGCAAACAAACATTTTTATCTGTGACCGATTATGAAGAAATTTGTCTTTACTCTATTGACTGTGTTGCTTGCCGTGCCGGTGATGGCCCAGGGCGGTGACGTGTATGAGCGTTCCAAGGAATATGAATGGCCCACCGATCCACTGGTCGTTGAAAAACTGCATCAGTGGCAGGACCTTAAGTTTGGTGTATTGTTTCACTGGGGTGTGTATTCTGTGCCAGGTATGGTCGAGAGTTGGGCCATCTGTGACGAGGATTGGGTGACCCGCGATACCACCATGACCTATCAGCAGTACAAAGACTGGTACTGGGGACTGGCAGACAAGTTCAATCCCACCAAGTTCGACCCGGCGCAGTGGGCCGACGTTACCAAGCAGGCGGGCATGAAGTACATGATATTTACGACCAAGCACCACGACGGTTTCTGCATGTTTGACTCGAAATATACCGACTATACCATTGCCCGTCATGCTTTCAAGAACAATCCCAAGCGCGACGTTTTGCGATATGTGCTGGACGCTTTTCGTGACAAGCAGTTCATGATTGGTACCTACTTTTCCAAGCCCGACTGGCACTGTCAGGACTATTGGTGGGACGTTTATCCCACCAAGCGCGGACGCAATGTGAATTACGACATCAAGAAGTGGCCTCACCGCTGGGAAAGCTTTAAGCGCTACACCCATAACCAGATGGAGGAAATCCTGTCCAACTATGGCAAGGTGGACATCCTGTGGATGGATGGCGGCTGGGTGTGCCCCGAGAATAACCAGGACATTGACATGCCCGCCATCGCTACTATGGCCCGTGGTCATCAGCCCGGTCTGATCATGGTGGACCGCACGATTCACGGCCCCTATGAGAACTACCAGACACCAGAGCGCACTGTGCCCGAGACCCAGCTCAATTTCCCGTGGGAAAGTTGCATTCCCTTGAGCGACGACTGGGGCTGGGTGCCTCGTCCCCGCTGGAAAAGTCCCGAGCGCGTGGTGAATACCCTGGTCGAGATTGTCGCCAAGGGCGGCAACCTGGTGCTGGGAGTGGGTCCGACACCCGAGGGACTGATTCAACCCGAAGCCGTTGAGCGCCTGCAAGGCATCGGCGATTGGCTCAAGCGCAACGGAAAAGCGATTTATAACACTGTTGCCACCCCCGATTATCATGATGGGCAGATGTGGTTCACGGCCTCTAAAGACGGCCGCACCATCTATGCCATCTATATGCTCAAGGAGGGTGAGAAACTGCCTGAAACCATCAGTTGGAGCAAGAATCTGCCCAAGAAGGGCCAGAGCGTGAAGCTGGTGAGCAACGGCAGGAAGGTCAAGAGCAAGGTGAGCAACGGAGCCATCGAGGTGCGGGTGCCCGCTGGCCTCAAGCAACAGTCGTTTGCATTGGAATATAGGGTAAAATAATCCTTGGAAATACAATCACTCACCCCTGGGGTCATGGTAAGAACCTTAGGGGTGAGTGATTTTATGGTATATTCGTGATGTGAAACGGGAAGAAGGTCTCAATCCTCTCCCTCAGCAACCTCACACTCACACATCTCGCGGTATTCCTGCCAGTCGGGATCTTCTTCGGCATCAAACTCCAGGGGCAGGGTAGGGAATGTCGACATCACCTCGTTGAACTTGCGCTGGAATATGTGCAGGCTGCGGGTGTAGAAGACCCAGTTGCGCTGTTCATCGCCGGTATAAATGCCTGTGAGCACGGCTACCGGATCACGGTCGAAGTTGTCGGTCAGGGCATCTGTGATTTCTTCCATCAGTTTGCTGTCGGTAAACACGGGCAAGCCTTTTTCATCGCCCTCATAGGGCCAGGTTACCTCGATGCGAAAACGGTACAAACCCGTCTCGATGACGTTATTCAAAGCGCGGCGACCTGTGACAAGGATGAGCTTGCCGTCCTCGCTTTCGGCAGGAGCGGTCCACCAGTCCTCGCTGATTTTTAATTTTGCCATTATGGTGATTCTTTATAAAAAAGCAAGTGCGACGGCTGTGACGGGGCGCGTCGCACTTGTGATAGTGAATATCTTTATTTTCCCTGGATGATCATTATTGTTGGGAAGAGCTGTCGGGATAGACAAACTCGAATTGTTCGTACTGCAAGTTGCCGTCTTTGCCTTGGGTACGGGCGGCAAAGACATAGAACGTGACACTCACGCTGGTGACATCACCATAAGCGCCTGCTGCCAGTTGGTCTTTCTCCTGGTTCAAGAACTCCTTGAACTTGGGGACGAACTTCTCATATTCTTTGATGGCTTTGGCATCATCAACTTTCGTGTCATATACTGTATCGTTGTCCGTGACCCATTGCATGACATCGTCAATTAGTTGCTGCGGACCAACGTAGTTGACGTAACCAGCCGAAATGGTGTATGTTACATACGTGGGATGGTCGGGCTCGGGACTATTATCAAATTCACAAGAAGACGTGATGCCAACGACAAGCATGACAGCGACTATCAGCAACGTCAATGATTTAATCTTTCTCATTCTTGGTAGTTATATTGTGTTTATAGATGCTGCAAAGTTAATCTTTTTTGTTGAAAAATTTTGAAAAGAGCAGATGTTTTTTCGACTTATTTCACCTTTTCATGATTGGCGGGGTGGTCAGCAGTACCCAAAACAGCCCAAAAAATAAGTAAAAAAGTAGAAAAAAACGTCAAAATGACTTGTTAATAACTTTTTTTGCGTACTTTTGCAGACCTATTGAATGCCATTAAGGCATCAACAGGACGTCGAAAACTGGTGAGGCTTTCACGACCGCAGTTATGTGTCTCGTGCTCTCCCCATCGGTAGAGAAACAAAACATTAGATTGAATGAATAAGACATTATTGACGATTGCCGTTTTGGGTTTGCTCACATTGTTCACCTCGGCCTATTATACGGCTCCTGCCGATAGCCGCATTGGTTACAAGGCTCCCGCTCTCAACTTGGGCAATAGTAACAATGATTTGTCACCATTGCAGCAGCACCTTGGCGAAAACATACTGCTCACTTTTTGGTCGTCGGACGATGCACAGTCGCGACTAGATAACATGCATTATGACCGCTTGTCACGCACAGGAATGGCAGCTTATACCCGTGTGTCGGTCAATATGGACCGCAGCGAGAACGTATTCAATACAATCGTGATGACCGACAACCTTAACCGCACGGCCCACTATGGCACCTCGGTTGATGCCCACGAAGGCATTATCAAGAGTTGGCGACTTGAAGACGGTTATCACTCATTCCTGCTCGATAAGCATGGCGTGATTGTCGCCATCGACCCTGACGAACAGATGCTTGCCAAGCTGAAGTAACGTCGGCCCTTTTTTAATCTTCTTTTTTTGTCTTGCTTTTGAATGTCGGGTGGATTATCCACTTGAACAAATGCACTTTGCTCATGCACCACATGAGGACAACAGCCAACAGGGTGTACAGAATGATGAATGGTAGGGTGCGAGGGCCACCTAATGCTAATACTATTGGAATGATGATGGCTCTGGAAACGAACATGTCATAAAGATAATAGAACAAACTGTCTTTGCCAATGATGCGAAGCCACTTGTTGTCCCTCATGAGGTTAAAAACGAGCAGCGACATCGCTATGGAGCACGTGAGCACCATGATCTTTTCGGGTAATCCTTCGATGCCATAGTGGTCGGCACCATTCATCACGTTGCCGCAGTGGGGAAACAACCAGAAAAGTAGCGGCAACAGTGCGATGACAATGATGCCATGCAACAGATTGTTGTGCCACAGGCGTGTGTTGGCAACACCTTGCTTGTAATAAAACCCCAAGAGGAAGAAGAGATAGAAGTTCAAAGTGCGTTGGATAGAGAGGAATAGCCCCAAACGTGTTAATCCAATTAATAGTGAAACAACTAACGCTATGCCCAAGTAGAGCCAGGGGGTGTTCAGTAGCGAACGTGGGGTGTAATAAAGCATGATCCGCCAGCACATAAGGCTCAGCAGATACCATAGTAATCCAAAGGGGAACATGGCCATGGCCTCCAGGAAATGTCCTCCCATCAGTTGAATTCTGAGGCTCACCAACACCTGAAAGATGACAAGGGGCACAGCAATATGGCCAACGCCTCGCCACATATGGCTGGCTGATTGTTGGGATGGATGCTTGGTCAAGTAGCCTGATATGAGAATGAAGAGCGGCATGTGGAAGATATAGATGAGGCCCATCACGCCATGATTGATGACATTCGCATTGTCCAGGGCAATGATGTTATGTCCCAGAATTACAAGGATGATCAACAACCCCTTGATAGAATCTATTCTATTATCTCGAGCCATTGCATCAACCAGTTTACATCAGCATTTGCAACAAGGCCACGTCAAGGTAGTCCTTGCCACGTTTCACCCAAGACTGAATCACACCAACACGGTGGTATCCATAATTCTCAAACAGGTTGAGGCATGCTGTGTTGTCGAGTGCGATATATACATATAGTTGCCTGAGCCCAAGATGCTCACGGGCATAACTTGTGAGTTGTTCCAGCGCTTGCCTTCCCAAGCCCTTGCCGCGGTGTGCATCGTCGATAAACAGTCCCAACTCTGCGCGGTTGTTGAGCGGGTCAAAGTTAAGGAAATCGATGGTTCCCACAGGAGTACCGTCGCTGTTGAGCGTGATCATAAGGCGTAGCTGCCGCTGCGCGTAAATGTCGCCTGTATAGGCTTCGAGATATTGCCACAATGCGGCACGTGAGTAGGGGGCAACTGTGTCGCTGACGACCCACAACGCTGTGTCGTTTTCCCATTTGTACAGCGTGTCGAGGTCGGTAGGCTCAAGTGGCCTCAGGGTAATCAGTCCGTTGCTCAGCAGTTGTTTCATAATCAGGCCATTTTGGGTGAAATCACAATGCCGTGACGGTCGGCGTAGATATGGAACGCCAGGCGGTTGCCGTCGGCGTGAGCCTTGATGTAATCCACTATCTGGGCACAGGTGTGGCATCCGTCATCGACGAGCACATTGCAGTTGCCTGTCGAGGGGATGGTGTCTTGATAGTGGTTGATGCCTGCACGATGTGCCACATCTTGAGGATGGTCACTGATGATGACCCAGGGCCATCGTTCGCTGGCCGGTTTGTGGGATACGGGCAGCAAACGTTTGAATAATCGTTTGGCCATTGCCATGCCGGCTCGAACGATGACACCCAGCTTGACGATGGGATAGAAGATAACGTTGAAGCGCGGAAAGTGCTTGCGGTAAAAAATGAGCATTGCATCATAAAATACCCGCACATAGCGCATCGAGTCCTTATGCGTGCTCTCGCCCTTGTAATGAATCATGGGAGTGGGCAGGAACCAGTTCTCGTATCCGGCTTTAACGATGCGGTAACTCAGGTCAATGTCCTCGCCATACATGAAAAAATCCTCGTCAAATCCACCTAGTTGCTGTAGCACGCTGGTACGGCACAACATATAGGCTCCCGACAAAATGTCGATGCACTGCGGCTCGGTGTCGCTCAAGTATCTCAAATGGTACTTGGCGAACAGTGGCGAGCGTGGAAATAATTTAGAAAGTCCGAATATTTTGCAGAAAGAAACCCACGGCGTAGGGAAAGCCCGTTTGCTTTCGGGCAGGAATACACCGTTGGCATCCATCATTCTGGCTCCGATGGCACCGCATTTGGGATGTGTTTGCATCCATTCGATGCCCTCTGTCAGACAGCGTGGTGTGATGATGGTATCGGGATTGAGAATCAACGTGAATTCCCCGCGGGCCTGCATGATGGCTTGGTTGTTGGCCCGTGCAAAACCTACATTCTCCTGATTCTCGATGTAGGTGACTTGTGGATGCCGTTCACGAGAGAAGGCAATGCTGTCATCGCCCGACAGGTTATCGACGACAATGACTTCGCCGGCCATGCCTTGCATGGCTTGCTCCACCGAGCGCAATGTCTGCTCCAGCAGGTACTTAACCCGGTAATTGACGATGATAACGGTCAGTCTCATGAGAGATAATGTCATTATTGATACTAACGTGGCTCTATCCGTTTTTCGTATCTTTGTAATAGGATAATGCTGCACCCAGCGCTGTGCAATGGCAGGCGTGTGCGGGTATATGGAATCTCACACCGTACAAACTTTCCATCATCGGGAAGATGAGTTGACATTCGGGCAGGCGTGTCAGGTTGCCAATAAGCACAAAGTCCTTGATGCCTTCCCCAACTTGTGAGAGTACTGCGCATGAGCCTATGGTCTCGAGCACCATGCAGATAATGCCCTTGGCAATGTCGCACGGGGTGGCGTTGCTGTTCACCACCTTGCCAAACAGCGATGCCGTGGCATACATCGGCAACCCTTCAATGTCACACTTGCTGATGTCCTTGATTTGCAGGTTGATACGCGAAATGTCGCCTTTTGAGGCCAGCTCAACTACTTCGTCGATGTGACTGGTCTTGAGCAGCAAGTGGGACATTCCTTGCAGGGTTCCGCCACCCATCGAGATGCCACCGATGTGATTGATGGTGTCACCATCGACGCGCACCAGGGTGGTGCCTGTTCCCATCGATACGACAACAAGCTTGCCAAGTCCGCTGTCAAAGCGTGCCCCCAGGCCATCGGCTTGGAACTCATCTACTTGTGTGGTGGGTAATCCGTAGATGGGCGTCGAAATTCCACTGGCCCCCACACCAGTCAGCATCACATGCTTGATGCTATCGAGTTCGATGTTATTGTCATGAGTGTACTTGCCAAAGGCTCCGAACAGCGAGGAAATGGGATCGCTGCCTGTGATACTCATGGGTGACTTGATGGCCTGGTGATCATCGATACCCACAATCTTGGTGGTGCTTCCGCCCACGTCTATGCCGATAATTAAACTCATTAAATCCTGTTATTGTTATGGTTATGGTCTTGAAGTCATGTGATTAATTCCAAGCCGGGTCGCTAGGCAGATTGAGCCACAGCCGGTAACGGTCTCCAAAGCGGGCCACAGCGTCACGCCACTGGTTATCATCACCTTCGCCCATAAGCAGATTGCGGCCGCAGTCGTTGAGCACGGCCCAGTCGTGACGTTCAAGTTCGTGGGCAATCTGGCCGTTAGCCCAGCCGCTATATCCCACAATGAACTTGATGCGGCCTCCGATAGGCGCGCCAAGCTCCACATAGCGCTTGATGGCATCAAATTGACCGCCAAACCACACGCCATCGCCAACGTCGATGGCTTCGGGAATGACTTCTGGACCCAATGTGTGCATGTAGAAGAGCATCTGGGTACCAACAGGGCCGCCCAGATACACCGGTACTTCTTCAACGGTTTCAATCTCGGGCATGATGTCACGCAGGTTGTAGCCAGTGTAGTGGTTGACAATCACCCCCATGGCTCCGTCGCCTTCATCAGGGTCCACAATAAGTATCAGTGACCGCTTAAAGAAGTAATCGCCCACAGTGGGTTTAGCCACCAGCAGTGAACCTCGCTCGGGCTGCGGTTGCTCGTCATTCAGGTGATAGATATCATGATCCCAGTCGTTCATGTTGCAAAAGTATAGTAAAAAATGCATTATTGCTGTTTTTTAACATGAAAAAAAACGGGGTCAGAGGCATTCTGGCTTTTTATGGCGCGATATTTGATTCAACCTCTAATAAATCATGTTTTTTTACGTTCTAAATATATAAAACAATACCGATAGCAATGAAAGTGATGAAATTTGGGGGCACCTCGGTTGGTACTATCGAGAGTCTGCTCAACTTGAAGAATATTGTCGATGCCGAGCTAAAGCCAGTGCTTGTCGTGGTGTCGGCGATGGGTGGTTTTACCAACCAGTTGCTGGCTATGTGTGAGCAGGCCCAGCAGCGCGACATCTCGTGTCTTGATACGCTCGAGGCCGCCCGTAAACGTCATCATGATGCCATCGATGGTGTTGTCGTCGAGTCGATGCGCAAGCAGGTTCATGCCACAATCGACCGCTTTTTCGATGAGAGCCTCAAGCCATATTATTTAGCCCTTGCCACCAATCCTCACATGCCTGTTGACGAGATCGAGCGTGTGTGTGATGCGATTGTGGCTCACGGCGAGATCTTGTCCTCGGCTATTGTGACAGGAATGTTTGATGATGGTGTACCGCACCTGTCGCTCAACCTCATGCGTACCATGCCTGATGGCAGTGGACGCACACTCGACTGGGAGGAGACCGAACGGCTGGTAAAGGCCGAGTTCTCGTCAATAGACAAGGGGGTGCATGTGGCGCAGGGCTTTATCTCACGAGACACTCAGTCGGGTGCCGTGACCAATCTGGGACGTGGCGGCAGCGATTACACAGCAGCCATACTTGCGTCACTGCTTGATGCCGAGGCTCTGGAAATATGGACCGATGTCGACGGTTTCATGACCGCCGACCCTCGCACTCATCCCGACGCGACAGTCATCCCTCAAATGACCTATGAACAGGCTCAAAAGATGTGTGATGCCGGAGCCAAGGTCATTTATCCGCCCACCATCGCTCCAGTGGCAATGAAGCAAATCCCCGTGTGGGTGAAGAACACATTCAATCCGTCTGCACCTGGAACCCTTATAGTCGATTAATTGTATGCTATATTATAGCACCGCCAATCATCAGCACACCGCTACGCTCGAGCAGGCTGTTACCAAAGGGCTGGCTCCCGATGGGGGATTGTATATGCCCGAAAAATTGCCACTTCTGCCCAAGGCGTTTCTTCGCAACATGAGCGCCATGACCCTGCAGGAATTGGCTTATACAATCGCCTCGGTTGCCTTGAAGGGAGATGTCCCCGCCGATGTGTTGCATGATATCGTGTTTGATGCTTTCGACTTTGACATTCCTTTGGTACAGACATCCAAAGGGAAATATGTGCTCGAACTCTTCCATGGCCCCACCATGGCCTTCAAGGACGTGGGCACGCGTTTCATGGCACGGCTGCTCAACTACTATCGTACCTGCCACCCTGAGTGGCGCGAGCTTAATGTTCTGGTACCCACCAGTGGCGATACGGGGAGTGCCGTGGCCAACAGTTTCTGGCACATGCCTGGCGTGAATGTTTATGTGTTGTTCCCTCGAGGGGCTGTCAACAAGATTCAAAAGTCCCAGTTCGCCACCCTTGGCGGCAATGTGACTGCTATCGAAGTCAATGGCTCGTTTGACGATTGCAAGGCTCTGGTTGAAAAAGCCTTTATGGATGCTGAGTTGAACGATGCGATGCGATTGACCAGCGCCATGTCAATCAACTATGCCCGCATTGTCCCTCAGATGGTCTATTATTTCTGGGCCTATGCCCAACTGGTCCGTGAGCAGCAGGATGTTGAAAATCTTGTGTTTGCTGTCCCGTGCTCCAATCTGGGCAATCTGGCAAGTGGCCTCATGGCTCAGGCGATGGGACTGCCCGTCAAGCGTTTTATTAGTGTTGAAAATCAAAACAACATCTTCTACAATTATGTCATGACGGGCGTTTTCACGCCCAAGCCAACACAATACAGTATCGCACCGGCGCTGGATGCCGGTTGCCCAAATAATTTCGGGCGAATTGTGGATTTGCTGGGGTCTCATGAGAACATTTGCCGTCACATTCATGCCTACAGCTACGATGATAATCAAATTATTGAGACCATCCTGCAAACCTATGACAATGAGGGATATCTGCTTGACCCGCATAGTGCGGTGGCCTATCGGGCTATGGGCCAGGATCTGCAGCCTGGTGAGACTGGGGTGACATTAGCTACTGCCCATCCGGCCAAGTTGAAGCGCATGATGGAAAATATAATCGAGGAACCTGTTCATCTTCCTGATCAGTTAGAGCGATTCCTTGATGGAGAAATCCGTGTCAAGAAGATGCCCAATGGATTCACAGCCTTCAAGCGCCACTTGCTCAACCATGTTCACCATACATTGGCCAGGACGACTGATTGATAGCCCGTTCTGCCAAGAAATTTTATAGCAAGAAGAACAGCGATACACCTATTACCGAGATGAAGGCTCCCACCAGACTCTTGGCCGTGATGGGCTGCTTAAACATCCAGTAGGCCGGCAGAATGATGATGATGGGAGTCAATGCCATCAAGGTGCTTGCAATGCCAGCTGCCGTGTATTGAACAGCCAGTAAAGAGCATCCCACGCCCACAAAGGGGCCAAAGATGGTCGTAAGCACAGCCGCACCCATGCCTTTGCGGTCGTGCAATCCCTTGCGCAAGGGGGTGAAACCCTCACGAATAGCCATCAGCAGGCTGAAACCGATGACACCAGCAATGCAACGGAAGTAGTTGGCATGAAACGGCAGTAGCCAGTCGGCCATCTCGACATGAAGCGTTGCTTGATAGTGGTCCATGCCTATTTTACTCAACACCAGTCCAACACCTTGACAGATAGCGGCTCCGATGGCAAATAGCACACCCGACAACGGCAATTTGAGCGATAACTTGTGATGGTCGCCACGGCCCAGAACCGAAATGGCAATTCCGGCCAGTGTGACAGCCATCGCCAGCAGGGCTTGAGGACGTATCTGTTGGCCCAGGGTGAACCACGCGGTGATGGCAGCGGCAATCGGTGCCAGCGTCATGAACAATTGGCCGAATTTGGAACCGATGATGATATAGCACTGAAACAGGCAGAAGTCACCTATCACATAGCCCACGAGCCCCGATAGCATCATCCACAGGTAGGCTTCGGTGCCTGCGCCGGCGGGCAGGGGAGAGCCATCCATCACCCAGAACAGGATGCCCGAGAAAATGAGTGTGATGACCATGCGGGTCAGGTTCAGCGTCAAGTTGCCCATCCGCTTGCTACCAAACTCGCTCAACAACGCAGTCGCAGTCCATGAGAACGCCACCCCGATCGAAATCAGTTCGCCGATGTATTTCATGCTGCAAAAATACAACAATTAGCGGTGAATAGATAGTGAACCGAGAATAGTTTTGCAATAGTTTTTACATGACCTGATTATTCCTGATTATTCGCCTTTTTTTGTCATAAACTGAAAAGTTTTCATTAATTTTGCAAGTTGTAGTAAACGTTTTCAATCCATTGGATGCTTCAATGGGTTGAATGACAAATTGTTAATGCCTATAATAAGACCAAAATATGAGCGAAAAGACTACTGGAAAGAAGAGAAACAAGAGCCGTAGCATTGCCCGCAAGATGTGGACGTGGTTTGCCATCTTTGTCGGCTTGATGGTGCTGCTGTTTGTGTTGATTTACAATGGTGTGATTGGCTATATGCCGCCCATCGACCAGTTGAAGAATCCTACTGATAAATTCGCATCGACGATTTACAGTGCCGATGGCGTGGAGATGGGACGTTATTACCGCAGCCGCAGCAACCGCATCTATGTGGATTTTGACGAGATGTCTCCCTTCCTGACTCAGGCACTCATCGCCACCGAGGACTCTCGCTTCGACGAACACTCTGGTATTGATGTAAAGGCCATTGGACGCGCAGTGATCAAACGCATCATCATGGGACAGAAAAGTGCCGGTGGTGGCAGCACTATCACCCAGCAGCTGGCCAAGCAGCTCTATTCGCCTGAGTCTCACAATATCTTTGAGCGCGCCCTTAAAAAGCCTGTCGAGTGGGTTATTGCCGTCAAGCTCGAGCGCTATTATACAAAGGACGAGATCATCAAGATGTACTTCAACCAGTTTGACTTCCTCAACAATGCTGTGGGCATTAAAATGGCATCCGAGGTCTATTTTGATAAGGATCCCAAGGACTTGAATATCCAGGAGGCTGCCACGCTGGTGGGTATGTGCAAGAATCCCTCATATTTTAATCCGGTACGTCATGCCGAGCGCACCCGCTTGCGCCGCAACGTGGTGTTCGAGCAGATGGTCAAGGCAGGATACTTGAGCGAGGCCGAGTGCAAGCAGTTGCAGACTCTGCCGCTCGAAATCAAGTTCAAAAAACTTGACCACAACGATGGCCCAGCTCCCTACTTCCGTGAGGAACTGCGGCGCGTGATGAGTGCCAAGAAGCCCAATCGTAAGGATTATCCGTCATGGAATCAGCAGGCCTTTGTCGATGACTCGGTAGCTTGGGCCGTCAATCCCTTGTATGGCTGGTGCAATAAAAACACCAAGCCCGATGGCTCACATTATGATATATATACCGACGGCTTGAAGATATACACGACCATTGACTCGCGTATGCAGGAGTATGCCGAGAAGGCTGTGCTCAAGCACATGAGCAAGACTTTGCAGCCCGCCTTCCTGCGTGAACGTGGCGGTACCAAGAATCCCTATACCAACAACAAGGCCGAGTTGTCCAGCGCTGGCAAGCAGGCCCTGATCAATGCCGCAATCCGCCACAGCGAGCGTTACAGGGTGCTCAAAAACCAGGGCCTGAGCGATGCCGAGATCATGGATAACTTCAAGAA
>CAMJZI010000039.1 GCA_946410185.1 uncultured Porphyromonadaceae bacterium | reverse complement strand
CCGTGATGGCCCGCGACAACAAGCTGCCCATCCACGTGTTCAACATGGACGTCGTCGGCAACCTCAAGAAGGTGATGAGCGGCGAGCCCATCGGTACTGTGGTCACGCTGTGATGCTCGCTTAAGCTCGCAGTTTTTAGGTCAGAGTTATAATGGGACAAAGGGACCGGGACAAAGGGGACGGTTCCTTTGTCCCATCCTTGTGCCAGAGGGTGTAGAGGGTGATTTCCTACGATTTTAACAATTTTGGACTGTTAAAAAATGTAATAATGTGATGATATGGGGCAAAAACGCCATTTTTTTGGACATTTTGCCCACTTTTTTGTGTGATAGCAGTAATTTTGTTGCCCAAAATAAAAATCTCCCCTTTCAGGTTTGATTCATCTAAAATAATGATAGCAATGAAAAAGAAAATTACATTATTACTCTCTGTTGCGGCAATTTCCCTGACCACTTTTGCCGGAGGACTGCTGCATAACACCAACCAGCACATCGCCTTCATGCGCATGATGGCGCGTGGTGCCAGCCATGAGATTGACGCCGTTTATACCAACCCTGCCGGCCTGGCCTTTATGGACCATGACGGCTGGACCGTGTCACTCAATATCCAGAGCGCCTCGCAGCGTCGCGACGTGACCACCACCTTCGACCTCTTCCCCGAGGCCGACCACACTCGCCTGTACAAGGGCAAAGCTGAGGCTCCCATCCTGCCGTCGCTCTATGGTGCCTACAAGAAGGATCGCTGGACTTTCTCGGGCTTCTTCGGCATCACTGGTGGCGGTGGCAAGTGTGATTTTGACAGTGGTCTGCCCATGTTTGATGCCGCAGTGATGGCAGGTGTGGCCGATAAAACCAAACCGCTCATTGAGAAGTTTCCTCAGGCTAAAGCCATGTTTCCTCAGGGATATGTAGATCCGTCATTCTATGATATTGAATCCTCTATGAGGGGACGCCAGTATATTTTTGGCTTGCAATTGGGTGCCACTTATAAGGTGCTTGACTGGTTGAGCGGTTATGCTGGTTTTAGAATGAACTATTTTGATGGCAATTACTCTGGTCACATTACAGCCACTGCCAATGACAATTTGGTGAAAGCCGTTGGCCAGATGATGCCCCTTGTACAGGAATATGCCCCCGAATATGTGCCGGTACTCAACAATATGGCTGGCGAGGGCGGTCTGGCAAAAGTTGAGCTCAACTGCTCCCAGACGGGATGGGGTGTGACCCCCATCATCGGCGTGGACCTGGTGTGGAAGGGTTTCACCCTGGCAGCCAAGTATGAGTTCAAGACCAACCTCAATATCGAGAACGACAACAAGACATTTGAGGACGACGTTCCCGATGAAGAGTTTCAGAAGAAGATGCAGGACTACAAGCATGGCGTGAACACGCCCAGCGACCTGCCCGCGGTATTCTATGCCGCCCTGGGCTATGAGTTCATCCCCAACAAGCTGCGCGGCACCGTCGAGTACCACTACTATGACGACAAGCATGCCGAGATGGCCCATGACAAGCAGAAGGCCCTGCGCCACGGCACCCACGAGGTGCTGGCCGGTGTGGAGTGGGATATCAACAAGACCTTCACCGTGAGCGCCGGTGCCCAGAATACCGACTACGGCCTGAGCGATGCTTATCAGACCCACACCTCATTCTCTTGCGACAGCTACTCGATTGGCTTTGGTGGCGCCGTGAACGTGACCGACAAGATCAAGGTGAACGTGGGCTACTTCTGGACCACCTACAAGGACTATGACCGCAGCGAGACGAACTACTTCGAGACCGCGCGGCCAGGCAAGGATACCTATCACCGCACCAACAAGGTATTTGGCGCCGGTATTGATTTCAAATTCTAAGACTTAGGATAAACAACAACATATAGAAGGAGAATAGGCCGCATAAAAATCTTTATCCTATGGCACGCCGCCGCTCGACATGATCATCGGGCGGCGGCGTTGGCTGTTTCTTGACGGCCGCGGCTCAGCAACGGCCGGCTATCTTAACAGGTTGCTCATCATGGTGTTCCAGTCCTGTGCGTCCGAGATACCGCCCAACATACCCTGGTGTTCGTGAAAGGCCAGGCTGTCGTTGAGGGTATAGGTAACCTGTGGAAGCTTCACATACATGCTCAAGGTGTTAAACGTATCGCCGGCCTTGTACTGCCGGCCCAGCTGTTTGAAATCCTCGGCAGGAATGTAATACAGGCGGTCGCCCTTGTTGCACAGGTAGATGCGTGAGAAATCACGTTCGCTCAGGTGCTGGGCACACTGCAACAGGCAGCGTGTGACATCAAAGCGGTCAAAATTGCGTTCATCGGCCTTGCCCACGTTGAAGGACAACTCCTTGTTGGGGTTGAACCAGGGCTGTGTCACCTCGATGTTAATGCCGTTGTTGGCGGGATCAAGGTTCTTGAGCTCGACGCGTGAGATCACGGTCTTGCCCCTCTTCACAAAGTCCACCGACAGAAGCGCATGGGCGGCAACAAGTGCCAGCACCGCCACAATGGCGAGCAGGAGCAATTTGTCACTACGGGTCATTATTTCTCAAATTTCAGGGTTACACCCTTGGGGTCCACAGTCAGTGTTGCCGAGCACCCCTCGATGATGGGGTAATTCCAATCCTCGTCGTGGCTGGCAGGGAAATCGTAGCACACGGGGATGCCGTAGCCATTGAGGGTCTCGCTCAGCATCTCGAACATGTCGTGATAACCGTCTCGCGGCTCATACTCGGTGAAGCGGCCCACGATAATGCCCTTCACGTGGCTGAGCACACCCTTGAGTCGCAGGGCCTGCAGCATGCTGTTGACGCGCGGCATGCTCTCGCTCACGTCCTCAAAGAACAGGATGATGTCCTTGCCCTTGATGTTGTCGCGGTCCAGGAAGTCCCAGTCGCGGCTGCCACCGATGTTGGTAAACACGGCCATGTTGCCGCCGATGACGATGCCACGCGCCGTCCCAGTCTTGTTAAGCGGGTGGGCCGGAACGGTATAGCTGGGTAGTTTGCCCATGAGCGCGTCGCGCAGCATCAGGTTGATGCTGTCATTCTCGCCACGGCTGCCCAGGGCGCCGCCCATGTTGGCATGCAGGCTCATCACGCCGCTGCACACCATGGCGCTGTGCAGGGCGGTAATATCGCTGTAGCCTACAATCCATTTGGGATGCCGCTTGAAATCTTCATGTGTCATCGGGTCGAGCAGCATTGCTGCGCCATAGCCGCCACGCGTGCACACGATGGCCTTGATGTCGGGGTCGTTAAGAGCCCAGCGCAGGTCGGCGCAGCGCTCATCGATCGTGCCGGCATATGTGTGATGCTTGGCCAGCACATAGTTGCCGATGACGGGTTCGAAGCCCCATGCCCGCAACGTGGCCGCTGCCCGCTCGGGGTTGTCGCCGCCGGGTGTGCTTGCCGGTGATATGATGGCGACTTTGTCACCTGCCTGGAGGGCGGCAGGCATGACGAGGCTTTTGCATCCCGCCAGAGCACTCAAGATGATGCACCACGAGAGTGATGCGAAAATTAAGGAGCGTTTCATGTCGATAGATGGCTATTTCCCGAAGAAGTGGAAGAAATAGTAGCAGGCAATCCAGTCCACCCTCACGCCGCGGGCAAAGCCGATGGTCTGCTTCGAGGCATTGGTCACCTTGCCGTCGTTGATGCTGATGTAGCCCAGCACCTTGCTCTCGCCGTCGTGCACGGTGCCGTCGGTGTTGATATAGCCGATGCGTGTGCCGTCAGTGTCAAAGATTTCCAGCTGCTTGATCACGCCCAGCGCTTTGCCGCTATTGTCGCGAACGGTGCCGTCGGTGTCAAAGGTGCCGATCGAATGGCCGGTCTCGTTCCTGACCACTCCGTTACCGTTGATGCGGCCAATGCTGTTAAAGTCGGCATCGCGCAGCACTTGTGCGCTCAGTTGGGTTGACATGATGCCAGCCAGGGCCAGCACTACAACCGTCAGGTATAATCTTATCCGTTTCATAGTCGTCTCCTCCTGGGTTTTGTTTGTCAGTTAGACTTGTAACAAGCCACAAAGTTAAAAACATTCTTGTAAAAACACAAATTTTTATGAAAGTAGGCTATCATATTGTGCCCCTGTGACGTGGTACCTCTGTCGCGGCTCCGGTTCCTGGAACCCTCAAGTGACAAGTACTTGAACAAGCCTGGATGCACGTTTGCAACCATTGGCCTTGTCATCAGCAATTGTTAATAATGTGGGCTTGTGGTTAAATTTGGTCAATTTCGGGGAATTGAGGGCTTTGTTTTAAAAGATTATGAGTACCTTTGCCGTTTAGTACATGTAAAAATATTAGAACAAAAGAAATACAACCAAGTTAACTGAACCGATGAAGAAGTACAAGCTCATCAACAACACGCTGGGATGGCTCATCTTTGTAGTGGCTGCAGCAACCTATCTGCTGACCATCGAGCCTACCGCCAGCTTCTGGGACTGCCCGGAATTTATCGCTCAAGGTTTCAAGACAGAAATCGGCCACCCGCCTGGCAACCCCATCTTTATTCTGGCAGCCAACTTCGCCAGCAAGTTTGCCGGTGGCGACGTGATGGCCGTGGCCAAGTGTGTGAACGCGATGTCGGCCATCTTTAGCGCCCTAACGATTCTATTGCTGTTCTGGTCCATCACCCATCTGGTGAAGAAACTCGTCGTCAAGGACGGCGAGGAGGACAAGATGTCCCTGGCACAGTACCTCGTGGTAATGGGTAGCGGCATCTGCGGTGCCCTGGCCTACACGTGGAGTGACACCTTCTGGTACAGCGCTGTCGAGGCCGAGGTGTATGCCTTCTCGTCGTTCTGTACCGCGCTGGTATTCTGGCTCATCCTCAAGTGGGAGAACCGCGCCACCGAGCCCGGCAGCGACCGCTGGATTATTCTCATTGCCTATGTGCTGGGCGTGTCGCTGGGTGTGCACCTGTTGAACCTGCTGTGCATCCCCGCCATTGCGCTGATTTTCTATTATCGCCAGTGCCGTGCCCACGACAAGGTATCGACGTTGAAGGGTTCATGCCTGACGTTGCTGCTGTCGTTTGTCATCGTGGGCCTGATACTTTACGGCTTGGAGCCTGGATTTGTGGAGATGGGACAGAAATTTGACCTGTTCTTTGTCAACACATTGGGCATGTCGTTCAACTCAGGTGTGCTGGTCTATGCCATCGTGCTGATCGCTGCTCTGGCATGGGCATTGTGGGAACTTTACAGCAACAAGAGCGTTCTGCGCATCAAGATTTCATTTGCTCTGGCTATCCTCTTGTCAGGCATGCTTCTCATTGGCGACAGCTGGATTTCTCCGCTGATCTTGTTTATCGCTTTGTGTGTTTACTTGTTCCACAAGAACATGAAGCGTGTCCCCGTGCGCGTGTTCACTAACATTATTGCCTGCATCCTGGTGATTTTCATCGGCTTCAGCAGCTATGCGCTGATTCTTATCCGCAGTTCTCAGAACACGCCGCTTGACGAGAACTCGCCCAACAACACGTTTGCACTGGCTAAGTACTTGAGCCGTGAGCAGTATGGCGAGACCCCGTTGCTCTATGGCCGTACGCTCTACAGCGACATCATGTACCAGGAGTCGGGTAACGGTACCATGCAGCCTGCTACCAAGGACGGCCCCATGCAGTATGCCCCCGAGGTGAAGGCCAGCCCCGATCAACCCGACCATTACAAGGCACTGGGTCCGAAGAAGATCTTCAGGTACAGCCCCGAGCAGAACATGCTCTTCCCGCGCATCCACGACGATAAGCACGAGCGCGAGTATGTCGAGTGGCTGGGCATGCAGGGTACTCAGGTCGAGGCAACTACTCAGCTCGACCGTAACGGTGATCCTGCCAACAAGGAGATGAAGATGAAGCCCACCATGATGGAGAACCTGCGCTTCTTTGTGGACTATCAGCTCAATTACATGTACTGGCGCTACTTTATGTGGAATTTCGCCGGTCGTCAGAACGACTTGCAGGGCATGGGTGAGATCACCCACGGCAACTGGATTTCGGGCTACTCCTTCATCGATAATCCCCGCCTGGGTGACCAGAGCCTGCTGCCCGACGACCTGGGCAAAGGCAACAAGGGTCACAACGTGTTCTACCTGCTCCCGCTGCTGATGGGTATCATTGGCCTGTTGTGGCAAGCCTATCGCGGCCGCCGCGGCATCGAGCAGTTCTGGGTGGTATTCTTCCTGTTCTTCATGACGGGTATCGCCATTGTACTCTACCTGAACCAGACCCCGAACCAGCCCCGCGAGCGTGACTATGCCTATGCGGGCTCGTTCTATGCCTTCAGCATCTGGATTGGTATGGGTGTTGCCGGATTGTGGAGCCTGGTGATGTGGTTCCTCAAGAAGAAAGGTAAAAAGGATGCCAAGGAGGGAGATGCTGCTGCGCTTGCCAGCAACGGCAACCGTGGTGGCGTGGCCACCGCTATCGCAGCCTGTGCCGCCATCATCGGCCTGATCGTGCCCCTGCAGATGGTGAGCCAGACCTGGGATGACCACGACCGCAGCGGACGCACAGCAGCCCGCGACTTTGGCCGCAACTATCTGTCGAGCATTGCTCCCAATGGTGTAATCTTTTGTAACGGTGACAACGACACCTTCCCCCTGTGGTATCTGCAGGAGGTGGAGGGCTACCGTACCGACGTTCGTGCCGTCAACCTGAGCTATCTGGCCACCGACTGGTACATCAGCCAGATGCAGCGTGCTGCCTATGAGTCGGCACCGCTGCCCATGCAGGCCGGCAAGAACACCTATGCCTATGACGAGCGCCAGTTCTGCTACTTCATCCAGCCCGATCAGACGCCTGTCGAGGCATCTAAGTCACTGGAGTATATCTATAGTGATGAGAGCAAGAACAACCCCTATGGCATCAACGAGATCCGTTATCCCAAGGTGTATATCCCCGTCAATGCCGACCAGGCCATCAAGGCCGGTGTCGTGCGTGAGGAGCAGCGTGACCGCATCGAGGAGTCGATCAATCTGGATCTGCAGCGCATGGGTTCGGGCATGACTTCAAGCCAGATGATGTCGTTTGACATCATCGTCAATAGCATCGCCCAGGGCTGGAACCGTCCCTGCTACTTTGCCATGACTGTCCCCGACAGCTATTATCTGGGTCTCGATCCTTATCTCAGGCTCACAGGTCTGGCCTATCAGGTGACCCCCGTTCTGAACAATTCAGGCAGCGGTGGCATCGGTGTCTCGACCGACGTGATGTATGACAACGTGGTGAATAAATTCCGCTGGGGTGGCCTTGACACGGCCAAGCCCGACGAGATCTACCTCGACGAGACCATCAGCCGCATGGTGACCACCATCCGCAGCGCGATGCTCGACCTGGCCAGCAACCTCGTCAACGAGGGCTTAATGGCTAAGGATGGCTCGATGGCTACTCCTGCAGGCATGACCCAGGAGGCTTATTGCGCCGATCGCTTCAAGAAGGCCCGTACCATCCTAGACCTGATGCTAGAGAAACTGCCCATCGCCGTTTCTCCCTTCACCGTGCAGATGGGTGAGCAGATGGCTAACATCTACTTCACTCTGGGCAAGGCAAACGGTGACGACACCTGCATCAGCAAGGGTAACGAGATACTCGAGCACGAGATCCTGCGGTATGGTTCATACCTGCGCTTCTACCAGTCGCTTGACGCAGCACAGTACGATCGCCTGACCACTATCGACAAGTTTATCGATCAGCAGTACATGGTGTTCATGCTCAGCGACTACTACAAGCAGAATGGCGAGCAGCGCTACAAAGCCATCATGGACAAGCTGGTCCAGATTGGTGTCAATGTGCAGCGTCTGCAGGCCTATCAGCAGAACTATGAGCAGGCCATGCTCCAGCAGCAGGGAGCTGCCCAGGAGCCGATGGACGAGGACATGGACGAGGCTGCGGAGTAAGCCTGAATCATCTGGCTGACCGCTAAAAGCTGAAAAAATGCTGGTTGAACGTCCTCCGCTCATCTATCGAATGATATTCCCCGAGACCGTGTGGCGCATTCATAAGCGCGACCACACGGTCTATTTGACCTTTGACGACGGACCCATCCCCGAGGTTACCCCATGGGTGCTCGACACCCTGGACCGCTATGGCATCAAGGCCACCTTCTTTATGGTGGGCGAGAATGTGGAGCGGCATCCCGAGTTGCTCGAGGAGGTGAGGCGGCGTGGCCACTCGGTGGGCAACCACACGATGAGTCATCTGCAGGGTGCCCATGTGGGTACCAAGCACTACCTGCACAACGTGTTCCGGGCCAACGAGCTGATCGGTAGCACGTTGTTCCGCCCTCCGCACGGCTTGCTGCGCTGGGGACAGTCGCGGGTGCTGCGTTCACGCTTCACCATCATCATGTATGACCTGGTGACGCGCGACTACAGCCGCAAGCTCACCGGTGAGCAGGTCTTGAATAACGTCAAGCGCTATGCCCGCAACGGCTCGATTATCGTCTTCCATGACTCGCTCAAGGCCGAAAAAAACATGAAATATGCCCTGCCGCGCGCCATCGAGTGGCTACAGAGTCAGGGTTATAAGTTTGATGCCATCCCCGAACTGTGACATAGAATCATTGATCAAATCCCAGGCCCTGAGCCTGGGATTTGATGCCTGTGGCTTTGCTGCTGCCACTCCTGTCGATGACGAGGCCGTGGCGAGTTATGACCGCTGGATACGACAGGGCCGCAACGGTTGCATGCAGTGGGCCGCAGGGCATCGCGACCTGCGCCGCGATCCCACGTTGCTGCTCGACGGGGCGCAAACGGTCATCTCCCTTGCCTTGAACTACTATCCGGCCCGTTTCCAGCCTGCCGGGGCGCTGCGTGTAGCTTACTATGCCTATGGCCGCGACTACCATGAGGTCTTGAGGGAGAAAATGACGAAATTGGCCGATTTCATCGAGGAAATCACGCATTGCGCCACCCGCCCGTGTGTCGATTCGGCTCCCATTCGAGAGCGCTATTGGGCACAACGTGCCGGCATCGGATTCGTTGGCCGCAACAACTGCCTGATCCTGCCCGGCAAGGGCTCTTACTACTTCCTGGGCGAGATTGTCACCACGGCCAGTTTGTCACCTGACGAGCCATGCACGATGTCGTGTGGCGACTGCGGCAGGTGTGTCGAGGTGTGCCCGTCGGGGGCATTGCGTGATGTGGGTGGCGCCGATTGCAATCGCTGCCTCTCGTGCCTGCTCATCGAGAACCACGACGAGTCGTTGCCCGAATGGGTGAGCGGCGTGGCGGGCGATAGGGTGGTGGGCTGTGACGAGTGTCAGCTGTGCTGTCCGCACAACGCCCATGCCGAGCCAACCACGATTGAGGATTTCGCACCCACCGAGGCGGTGATGACCCTGACCCGCGAGCGTATCATGGCGATGACGGGTGGCGGTTTCCGCCGCACTTTTGCCCACAGCGCCATTTCCCGCCTGCGCCTCAAGACCCTGCGCCGCAACGCCGCCCTTGTCACCGATGTGGATTGAGTCGAGCCAAAAATCAACGTACGGAATGAGTTTTTAGTTTTTTATTGTACTTTTGTAAGCAAGATAAAACATTAAAATCATGAAAGTGTTTTTGGGGAGTGCGTTAATGTTGTGTTTGCTGGGCACTTTCTTGTCGTGTAATGGCAAGAATATGGTGGCAGCCAACGCTATGGCACCAACGACTGCAGCCGTTTTTGAGCCTGATGTGAGGTTTGCCTCGATAGACACTCTGGCCGAGTTCATGGCGGATGAAATCTCGGCCAAAACCATCGACGAGTTTGTCAATCGTTATGAGCAGCAGGCTGTTGCCATAAAATCCTATGGGTGCCTGAACCATGGGGGACAGGATGAAAACCTCCTGGATAAAACCGTGTGCGGTGACTTGCGGGCGCTGGCCGACAGATTGTCTGGCGGCAGCACGTTTGACATGGTGATGTGCGGCCGCATTTATTGTGCTGTGTATCATTACCTCACAGCCAAGTACTATTGCGAGCAATACAGCGCAAGCCCGCTTTACCAGGCCGAGATGCGCGACTGGCTCGCGCTGGAGGACGAGTTGGGTGGCTTGTATGGCGACCTGTCTTACTTGACTATTTGGGGAGGCTCCCTTGCGCGCATCACGGCCAGCGGCTCAATGTGGGCTTTGGCCGAAATCCGCGAGAATGATTATAGCAAACTTCACAGCGAGGGCTCATTCAACACCTGCACGTTAAAGACCCTTGCCTGTGCCCGAGAGAATCTCTTGCAGGAATTGGCCGCTGCCAGGAGCATAGATGGATATGAAGAAGGCATGTATAATGGCGAGGGCTACAAGGCTTTGCGCCAGCAAGTGTGTGATCGCGCCGACCGTGTGGCCGTTCTGCTCGACAAGTGGCTAGCATCGCGAGCCCAGTTGTGTGAGGCCGAAGACATCCCTGAGAGTCACACCACTAACCTGGTCGCCCGTTTGGGCGCACAGCTTATTGAAATCATCAAGGAATAGTAAATTAAACTGAAATTCATTTAGACTAAAGATATGATTACCTTTATCATCAGCCTTGTGGCCCTTGTGCTGGGCTACTTAGTATATGGAGCTGTCATGGAGCGCGTGATGCGTCCTGACGACCGTGTGACACCCGCCATCCGTCTTGCCGACGGTGTGGACTATGTCGCCTTGCCCACGTGGAAAGTGTTTATGATCCAGTTCCTGAACATCGCGGGCACGGGACCCATATTTGGTGCTATCATGGGCATGTGGTTCGGGCCTGCCAGCTATCTGTGGATTGTGCTGGGATGTATCTTTGCCGGGGCGGTGCACGACTTCATGAGCGGCATGCTCTCGCTGCGTCACGACGGCGCCAACCTGCCGACGCTCATCGGCAAGTACCTGGGCGGCGGCACCAGGAGCGTGATGCTCGTCTTCACGGTGCTGCTGCTGATGATGGTGGGTGCTGTGTTTGTTTATAGCCCGGCGCTCATCCTCAAGGGCATGTGGGGAGGTGACGATGCCACCATCTGGTGGATTGTGGCCATCTTTGCCTACTATGTCTTTGCCACGTTGCTGCCCATCGACAAGATCATCGGCAGGATCTATCCCTTGTTTGCCATCGCCCTGCTGGTGATGGCCGCCGGCCTGCTGGTGGGCTTATTTGTCAAGATGCCCCACCTGCCCGAGTTGTGGAACATGGGCGACATGTCGCAGTGGACGGCTTCGCAGGTCGTTGACGGCAAGGACACGCTGGGCATTACGGCCTATCTGCAAAAGAATCCCCTCTTCCCCTGCCTGTTCATCACGATTGCCTGTGGTGCCATCAGCGGCTTCCATGCCACGCAGAGCCCCCTGATGGCCCGCTGCCTGAAGAGCGAGCGCCTGGCGCGGCCCGTCTTCTATGGCGCGATGATCACCGAGGGTCTCGTGGCGCTCATCTGGGCCACCGTCTCGTCCTATTTCTTCTACTATGGCGGCTGGAAAGAGGTTGTTGACCCCGAGGTTGTCAACGACTTCATGGCACAGGTGCAGCTGGCCGACGGCAAGACCCTGATACAGTACTTCACGGCGCCTCAGCTGGTCAACCTGGTGTGCAGCAGCTGGCTGGGCATTGTGGGCGGCACGCTGGCCGTGCTGGGCGTGGTGGCAGCCCCCATCACCAGTGGCGACACGGCATTTCGCAGCGCGCGCCTCATCATTGCCGAGGCCTTGCACTTTGAGCAAAAGAGCATGGTGCGCCGCCTGGCAATCAGTGTTCCCTTGTTTGTGGCCTCGTTGCTGCTGCTCATATGGCAGATGAAGAATCCCGACGGCTTTAATGTGCTGTGGCAGTACTTCGGCTGGTCCAACCAGGCGTTGTCGGTATTCACCCTGTGGATGATTACCGTCTATCTAGCCCGCAACCGCAAGTGCTATCTTATCACGCTCATTCCCGCCGTGTTCATGACGGTGGTGTGCACCACCTTCATGGTGGCCTCGCCCCAGGCCCTGGGGCACAGCGAGTACACCGCCTGGACGGCCCTGGCAGTCATCGTGGTGGCCATCGTGTGGTTTGCCGCATGGCTCAAGCGCGACCGTGGCCAGATTAGATAAAGGAGGAAGGGATATGAGACGCTTGTCTGTTTGGATAGTATCGCTGCTGGTTGTTGCCATCGTCACGGGCTGTGGCGGTGCGCACCGCTACGACCAGCGCCTCATCGCCGCCGACAGCCTGATGCTGTCGGCCCCCGACAGCGCCCTGGCGCTGCTGACCCCGATTTGCGGCGACAGCCTCCCCACCGACGGCGACCGCGCCTACCGCGCCCTGCTGCTCACCCAGGCCCGCTACAAGTGCTATGAGAAGATCACAGCCACCGACGACAGTGCCATCACCCTTGCCATGGACTACTACCGCACCCATGACGGCGAGCGGGAAAAGCTCACCCGGGCCTATCTCTACAAGGGCGCCGTCATGGAGGAACTGGCCCATGTGGACAGCGCCATGCTCTACTACAAGACCGCCGAAGCCGTTGCCGACGAAAAAGACTACGTTAACCTGGGTCAAATCAATACCCGAATCGCTGATTTATACCGTCTCTATTTTGCCGACTCTCAGACCTGCTATCATAAGTTCAAGCAGGCTTTGGGTTACTACAAGCTCACGGGAAACAAACGCCTGCAATTGGATTGCCTGTTCAACATGGCTGGCTGCAGCGGAGTGACGCATAATGATGACGCTGAAGAGTTGTTGGTTCAAGCCACTCAACTTGCCAATGAATTAAACGACAGTCTGAGTTTTTTCAAGTGCCAGGAGCTCTTGTGCCGACAATTATACTATCAGGGCTATTCATTGGACAGGGCCAAAGCCATCGCATTAAATTGCCTGAATAATTACCGGTCGTTTGTCAATAATGACCTCCTGCTCGACCTAGCAGATATCTACGCCTACAGCAGCATGCCTGATTCGGCCAAATTTTACTTGAGCTATATCAACCCCAACGTGGATGTTTCAAGCCAGGGACAGATACGCACAAGAACCAACATGATTTTGTCCCGAATCGCCCGTCTGGAGGGTGACACAGCACTCAGTAACCACTATGACAAGCTAGGCCATCAGATTTCGGATTCCATACTCAACGATAAGCAGAAGTACCTCATCCAGCAGATCGAGAATGAAAGTAATACTGCTCTGTCACAAAAAAAGGTTCATACTGTCCATGCTCTTAATAATCTTACCGTTTGCCTGGGCATTCTCGCAGTTGTCACATTGCTCGCTTTTTCACTTTACCATTACCGCCGAACTCATCGTTATGACCAGATCATTGCAGATTTCAAACAGCAATCGGCCAGCCAATTGAACGATTTATCGGTGTTAAAACAGAATAATGATAAGTTGCAGATCCAGGATGACCAGCTCAAATCGTTCATTTCCAACCATCTGAACATGACAAGCGAGATGATTGAGGCCTGCTACCATGAGCCGAAAAGTAAACTGAGTCATCAAGTTAAGAGAATTGTCGAGTTCCAGCACGATAATGAACACCGATGGATCCAGTTATTCCATTACATCGATGCGGAATACAATCAGATTATCAGCAGGACACGCAAAGCCTACCCCCAACTGCACGATAGAGACCTGTTGCTCATAGCACTGACTTGCATGAGGTTCTCACAGATTCAGATCGCCATCATTCTGGGATATGCCAACGCGACAAGCATCAGCACCGTCAAGTTCAGGCTGGCTCAAAAGATGGGCCTCGACTGCCCTTTGAATGATTACATCAACCGCATCATCTCAGCATCTGATACCTCCATGTGATAAAAACAGGTTCTTTAACAGGACGCATTGACAAAACTTGAATAGCCATAATGACGGTTCCACATGCAGGGGCTTGCCTTAAAGCCAATAATCTGTGTTGTATCCTAATTGCAATGCCGGCAATAGAATCCGTGTTGCCTGAAAATGCCATGCGGATGCCCTCAGCAGAATCAGATTGATCAGCTGTCTGATGGATCCTCGGGCCGGAGGTTTGTTGCGGCCAGAGGTTGCAGCGGGTGATAGCACTGCAAATACAGATGGCAACCAAAAACAGGCCTTTTTTTGCCCCAATTTTACCCCCAAAAAGGCATGTATTATTTTCAAAAATGCAAAGCGCTGTGAATCAGTCAATTAAAATTGCCTTGTATTGCGAAATAATTTGGAACATTGCATTTCTTATTAGTAATTTTGCATGGCAACCTGGTAGCGAACGAAAAGATCGGCGTGAACAGGGACGGACAGACCAACCTCACTGACCTCTCGTACCAGATCGACCTCCAGGGGGGTATCAGAACTGAGTTGCATATAAGATAATCGATATTATTCACCAATTAATTATATAAGTGTTATGGGACAAATCGTGCTGCTGGCGGGTGGAAAATCCGCTCAAAACAGGCTCTTGAAACGCGACGTTACATTTCAAAAAAATAAACACCTGTTTATCAGATGTTTTAAAAAGCCAGTGTTACATCAAATTACTTGCATGATTTGATAGTTTTCAGTAATTATGCAGAAATAATAACTTAAATAGAAGAAGATATGAAAAATACATTACTTTTCACATTATTGGCGCTGCTGGGCATGTCGCAAGCGGTGGCCCAGGAATACGAGTACGTTCCGTTCGTTCGCGAAGGCGTCAAGTGGGTGTACGCGATTAAAAATTATGACATTATTGGTTCTGGTAGTAGCTTCGTTGTCAATAATCCCGCTTATGGCGACTGTATTGTCCACCGCACGCTTGAACTTAGAGGTGACACGGTTATCAACGGCAAAGTCTATAAGGCGATGCACAAGTGTGTTGATGATGAAATAAGTGAACCCAGTGATGAGGTTCCAGTTTATTTGCGCGAGGAAGACAAGGTGGTATATGGCATCGTGCCTGATGGTAAGCGGTATTTCGATGCCCCTGTCAGTAACATTCCAATTAATCCAGATATTTGGTTTCCTTTAAATGCCGTTTATTCAGGCGAGGAATTCGTGCTCTATGATTTCAATGATCCTATTGCATATTGGGAACAGCAAATGCCTGTCAGTTTTTCTGACCTTAATTATCCGCCGTTTCAAGTCGATACCATTATAGTAGGCGATCATTTAGCCAAACGCTACATTTCAGGATCGTCAGGAAGTTGGGACGACGCTATTATGCTTATTGAAGGCATTGGCCCAATAGGTTTTAATAGTTATCCCCTGGCATTCCTCATGCTTGCTGGGACAGGCATATATTCCGATATTTATTGGTTTGAATCTGTAATTGAGGATGGTGAGTATATCTATGGTTCTGCAGGTGACAGGTACATGCCACTGCTGCGTGAGGGCATCAAGTGGGTCAACGAGCGTGTTGTGGTCAACAACGGAGACACGACGTGCAATTACTACACTTATGAGTTTAAGGGGAACCATCCCGTGAAAGATGGCTATCACCGCACGTATAAGGCCTTATACCGTTATGACGGGCGCAGCCACGAGCTTGATGTTGAGAGCGACAGTTTGGTCGCTGGCTTGAGGGAATACTGGAAGGAGATAGTATATCTCAATAACGAACCTCTGAACAACGTCATTAGCCAAGGTCGTGACATGATCGGATTCACAGCGGGTTACTTATATATGTTAATAGGAAGTCTTAACGGCAATGGCACCTGCAAAAACTATTATATTGATTATCAGAAAGAGCAGTTCCTCAATGACGAGAATTTTGTTGAGGCAGAGCCCATCATGATTGACGGTTATCGTTGTAGCCGTCTGGCCTACATCGGCGAGAATGGCGACACGCTGGCCTATGTGGTTGAGGGCATCGGCTTTGACAGCCGCGACATGGGTGACCTGCTGACGCCGTTCACGCGCAAGCCCGACCCCGATGCCGACTACCAGGAGTGGTGTGGCCTGAGCCATGTGGTCAAGGACGGCAAGGTCATCTACAAGGGCATGCGCTACCGCGAGGGCGCTGACGGCATTGACGAGGCGGTGGCCGACCAGCCGCGCCGCCCGCTGGACGAGAACTACTACGACCTGACGGGCCGTGCCGTGGGCAAGGATGTGCCCACCGTGCCCGGCATCTACATCCACCAGGGCAAAAAGATAGTTGTCAGGTAAATAACAATCAAAACAAAGTAAGAACTACCGATAGCCGCCCGCCGCAGATGGTCACCATCATGCAGCGGGCGGCTCATCACTGTCGGCTGATGAGCCGGATAACCACAAGGGCGCCTGCACCCAGATGAAGCTATGCGCCATGCGGGCGTCTCCAGTGGCTCATTCTGGATTATTGGTGTCCGGTAAAAAATGGCGATTTCGAGATAAATAGTTGATCTATAGAT
>CAMJZI010000038.1 GCA_946410185.1 uncultured Porphyromonadaceae bacterium | reverse complement strand
CACCTTTTTTATCTCGACTGGTCTATAAATCGGGAATTATATCTAAATTTGCACATTAATCTATTCAAACTATGTTATATATATGGTTAGACGAAAGCACCAAGGAAGGAGAGTTTTATTCTAACTTTTATGGTGGCATTATGATTGACTCGCGTAATCTCAATGACGTGCTCTATATCATGAAGCGCTGCGTTGAAGAGAGTGGCCTTTCTGGTCATGAGATTAAATGGCAGAAAGTAAATGAGAATCATTTTGAATCCTATAAGAAGGTTGTTGATACCATTTTTGATTTGCTCCAAAATGGCTTGATTAAGATGAGAATCTTTTTCAGGTCCAATCAGTATAACGCAATAGGGCTAACTAAGGAACAGAAGATCAAGACATACCAGATGCTGTATTATCAGTTCGTAAAAAGCGCTTTTGGACTCAAATTTGCCAACAACGATATGAGTAAGCCCCTACGTGTTCATCTGAGTTTTGACGAGATGCCCCTCTGTAATGATGATAAATCTGAGTTTAGAAACTATATCTTGCGCCTTAACCAAGTGAAAGAGTTTTCACAAGCAAATATCCGTTTTTCTGAGAGTGATATTATAGAGGTGGACTCTCGTAACGAGTTACCGCTTCAATTTCTTGATCTCATTCTAGGCGCTATGAGTTTTAGGCTCAATAACAAGCATACAATCATACCCGAAGGGAGCCGTGTAAGAGGTAAACGAACACGCATCAAAGAGAAACTCTACAAATATATCAACGAAAAGATAAGAGAGATAAAGCCTGGATTCAATATTGGTGTGAGCACAGGAAGACGTTCAGATATGGATGTTTGGGCGGATCCTTATCGACACTGGTGTTTCGTGCCGCACAACAATATACGAGATTTGTCCAAAACAAAAAAGCATAAAAAATAACCCCCCAAGGGCTACACATTCGTCAGCTACGATGGAACGTAGCCTTTCACACCTTGGGGTTTTATTCCGATTGCAAAAGTATATAATTTTGAGTTATTTACAAATAAAATCGCTAAAAAAATCAAAATATGCCGAAAAACATATCAAAAAAGGCAAACGCTGAGTAACTATCTTTTCGAATATATCATGTATCTTTGTAGCTGTGGATGGCTTTATGGTACATATTTTGGTCGTTTTTGGGGCTTTATGGTTGACTATGAGGCTGTTACAATGGTATCATTTCTTCCGCTTGGATGAGCTACCTGAATTTTCTCGAAATGTGCTTGAGGTGATGCGGCAGCCGTTGGATGACAGGATTATCAGTATCAGTAGGGCAAAATACAGCACGGAATGCCCCGCGTCGTTCATGCTCGTGGCTTCGGAAGGATTTCAAGCAACTGATTAATCTGAATTGTCTGATGGCATCTGCATACCTTGCCGACGACGTCCTCGACCGCCCCACCTACCTCGTCACCTCAGTTTTATGAATATGGCGATACTAATTAGTACCTCCCCATTGTTTATTGAGCCAGTCAATTTTGACCAATAGGTCTATTTTTTCCTGACTTCGTCTGCCAAAGAACGGTTGCAAATATACATATTATTTCAGAAGTATACTCATATTGCTTGTATCTTTTGTTGGAGAGATTCAAGAAATATGTTTTTTGTTTTGAAGGAAATAGGTACGGGTCTTTAGGCGCAAGTTGTTCAGCTTGGATGAGTCGGATAATCAAAGATGGGTATTTGGGCAGACCTTGGGCGTGCAGTCGGGTTGTCGATGGTTGTGTGCTTTACACTCTCTTTTATCGCCTCGTTGCCAGAGGTGTAAATCGGCATGCCGATGGAGTGAACGATGGCAGTCGGCGCAAAGTATCTGGGCGCTTGCCTATTCATGTTGTTGTTGTGGCGAGAACTGCGACAGCACATCGATGATCTTGTCGATGTCGTCGGTCAAGGTGAGCAGCAGGTTTTTGTATTTGCCTGATGCCGTGAGTTGCTCGAGCAGGGGATAAATCGACATCTCATGGGTCCAGTACTGCTTGCCAAAGAAAATCATCGGGCTGGCAAAACCGAAGGAGAGGTAGTGGTTTTGCACGGCTTCCTGAAAAATCTCCTGTATCGTGCCTGCGCTGCCAGGGGTATAGACAAGGCCGCCATAGGCCAGCGTGAGGATGTTGTCCTCGCGCACGCTGTTCTCAAAGAATTTGGCGATGTGTGTGGCAAACGGTGTGGACGGCTCGTGGCCATAGTGCCATGTGGGGATTCCCAGGCTCACAAACTTGTCCTGCGGGTACTGGTTGATGATGTTGAACGCCGTGCTCAGCCAGCCCTTGTCCCTGAACGTCGGAGCCACTTTCAACACTGCGATTGCTTCTTCCAGCTCCTGCAACGTGCGGCCTGCCATCCAGGCACCCAGGTGCGTCGCTTCCATGGCACCAGGGCCACCTCCACTCAGCATGATGAAGCCGTGCTCGGTGAGCCGTTTGCTCAGCAAAGCGATGTCGTGGTACATGGCATCGGTTCGCAGCAGGGCATGGCCTCCCATGATGCCCACGCAGCAGTGCGGGTCATGTAACTCAAAGAACTCGCTCAGTGCCGCATGTATGCCGTGATCATGCAGGCTGCGGGCCAGAGACTCATACACGCTCTCGTCCTTGCAGCCGGTGAACTGATAATACTGGTAAACCTTGCCGTCAAAGCAGTTGCCATAGCTGTCCTCATCGTTGATGTTGAACCCGTCGTAAAGTTCAGCCGCGCTATAGAGCGACCGGCGGGTCACACAATAGGGTGTCTTGTCGAGATACCCCATGATGTCCTTGATTTCGTTTAAGGCAGTGTTGGTGATCATGAGCAGTGGCGTTTTGAGTTGTTCAGGGGCAAAGGTACCAAAAAACTGTCATGAATCCAAAATTACTCCCCGTTTTTGCACATCCTTGCTGGCGATGCTGCCGAGACCGTGGCGCGATTTTTCTATTGTCAAGAGTTTGGAATTGCCATTTTTTATCTATATTTGCCACAAATATTAACAATTAATAACCTGTAATCATTAGGCAAGATGAAGAAGATTTACATCACGATGCTGGCAGCATTGATGCTTCTGGGCTCAGGATGCTCAACGGGCTTGCTGGGCAATATGGGTATGGGCTCGGGAACCAGCGGCGAGTCGGGCAACAGCACTCTGGGCGATATTCTGGGCGCTGTGCTGGGCGGCTTGGGCTCTCAGAACACGATTGACGGGCTCCTGGGCCTGGTCATCGGTAGCGTGAAGATGAGCGAGAGCGAGCTTTATGGCTCGTGGTACTATACCGAGCCGGCTTGCGCATTCACCAGCGAGAAACTGTTGGCCAAGGCCGGTGGCGCAATCGCCGCCCAGAACTGCAAGGAGAAGCTGCAGCCCGTCTATAGTGGCGTGGGCATCAGTTCCCAGAACACCCAGTTCCAGTTTACCCAGGACCATCAGTTTGCTGCCAAGGTCAAGGGTATTCCAATGAGTGGCACTTATTCGTTTGACCCCTCGACAGGTACCATCAAGTTGCAGACCATGCTTTTCTCGGCCAATGCCTATATTACCCGCACCACGCATGGTTTGGGCCTCACGTTCGAGAGCAAGAACCTGCTCAAGGTGCTGCAGGTGGCCGCTGCCATGAGTGGTAACAGCACGTTGCAGACGGTGGGCGAGCTGAGCAAGCAATATGAAGGCGTGCGCCTGGGATTCGAGATGGCGCCTGTGAGATAACCCCTATACGGGGGGATGAGACGTGGGAAAAGGCCCCGTCATTGCAGCATCATTTTTTAAGGGAAAATTCATAGCGCAGTCCGCCTCCCTGGGCGGGCATGGCCTTGATGTTGCCGCCATGCAGCAGCACTGCATTCTTGACGATGGCAAGACCCAGTCCCGTACCGCCTAGCACACGGCTGCGCCCCTTGTCGATGCGGTAAAAGCGCTCGAAGATGCGTGGCAGGTGCTCGTCGGCGATGCCAACGCCATTGTCGGCAAAGGTGAAATCCCACCTGCCGTCTTTCTCGGTGGCCTCGATTTGGATGGTCGTGCCCTCGCCCGAGTAGTTGATGGCATTATCTATCAGGTTGTGGAAGATGCTGTAAATCAACGACTGATTGCCCTTCACGATGATGTCTTGTGGTAACGCGTTTTTCACGTTGATGTGTTTGCCGCTCGCAGCTAGGGCGGTCTCCTGGACGATGTCTTTGACGATCGTCGACACGTCGATGCGCTCCATGGCAAAGTTGTCGGCGGCATAGTCCATGCGGTTGAGTGTCGAGAGGTCCTGCAACAGTGAGGTGAGACGCTGGGCCTGGGACTGCGTGCGTTTAACAAACTGCTGGCGTGTGTCGTCGGCCATGTCGGGGTGTTCAAGAATAGTCTCGGTATATCCCAGGATGCTCGCTACCGGCGTCTTGAGTTCGTGGGCGATGTTCTGGGTGAGTTCGCGGCGCATCTGGTTTTCCTTGTCGGCTTGTTCGCGGCTGATGCGTTCATCCATGCGCCGTGCATAGCGTAGCAGCAGCACTCCCAGCCCAATCATCACAACGATTGAGAAAATCAACAGGTGCCAGTCGCTGGTTTCTTTAAAGGGGATGATGTAGTACCGGTCGTAATCCTCAAAAAGGATAAACGTCACAGCATAGATGGCAAAAATCACCATCACGCTGAGGAACATCTTGCGGCCTTCGGTCAGTTTTTTCATCACACCACAAATAAGTAACCAAAGCCGTGGCGCGTCACGATGCATGACGCATAGGGGCCAATCTTCTTGCGCATGCGGGTGATGTTCACGTCAACAGTGCGGTCGGTGACAACCACGTCATGGGGCCACACCTCGTCGAGGACCTCCTGCCGCGTGAAAACCTGGCCACGGTTGCCTAATAACAGTTTCAGCAGCTCATATTCGGTCCTGGTCAGCGACACTTGTTCCCCGTCGACGGTCACCGTCATCTTGGTCAAGTCCATCACAAGGCCCTTGTAGCAGAGTTCTTCGTCATGGTTCTCGACAGGCGCCGTGCGGTTCAGCACCGCTTTGACACGGGCCAGCACCTCGCGCACCGAGAACGGCTTGGCGATGTAGTCGTCGGCTCCGAGGTCAAATCCGTGCAGCTTGTCATTCTCCTCGCCCAGTGCGGTCAAGAAGATGATGGGAATGCCTGCGGTGGCACTGTCTTGCTTGAGCTGTGACGCAAGTTCAAATCCCGACATGCCAGGCATCATCACGTCCAGCAACAGCAGGTCAAACTGTGCGAGATTCATCTCCAGGGCTTCATGAGCCGAGTTGGCCGTGCTCACTTGGTAGCCTGCCATCGATAGATTGAATTGCATGATTTCGCACAAGTCACGCTCATCATCAATCACTAGTATTTGTGGCTGTTTCATAATCAAGTCGCAAATATAATGAAAAACTCTAAATATGTGCAATAGATACCGTTACAAAGCTATTACATTTGTCCGAAACGCGCCTCCACGACGTTGACGACATAGTCGCCCAGTTTCTCCAGTTCACCCACCAGGTCACCATAGGCCGTTCCCAGGGCATAGTCATATTTGCGCTCGTTCACGGCGGTCACATTTTCGGCTTTGAGGCGGTCTCGCATGCTGTTGATGTGATTCTCGTAGTAGTAAGTCTCCCGCAAGTGGTGTTGTTCAAGGGGCTCGCTGAGCACCAGGTTCATCTGTGATAAGGCTTTGTCACACATCGACATCATCTCGAGGAGGTTTTGCTGCTGATTCTCGTCAAATGTTTTGCCCTGCTGTTCGCGGCGGTGGATGGTGCGTGCCAAGCGGTAGCAAGAGTCACCGATGCTTTCCAGCTCACCTATTTCCCTGAGCATCTGGCGTATCTTGGACTTCGTGTCATAGCTCAAGTGTCCATCGCTCACCTGTTCCAGAAAGCGAGCTATGTTGATCTCGGCCTCGTCCGATGCGTCCTCCTTGCGCTCGATTTCTTGATAGATTTCCTCGATGCGCTGGCTATCTTTCTCGTTAAGCATCTCTTGTACTGTATCGAACATCTGTTGTACCTGTTGGCCAAAGTTGGCTGTTTCCTTTTGTGCCTGCAGCACGGCAATCTCGGGGGTCTGGATCAGGTTGGCCTTGATGTATCGCAACTTGAAGGGCTCTTCCTGATCGTTCTTCTTGTCGGGCAAGAGCCAGCACACGACCTTCTCAATCTGGGGGATAAAACCGATAAGGATGGCCGTGTTGGTGACATTAAAGCAGGTGTGGAACATGGCCAGCACCTTGGGCAGGCGTTCGGTTTGTCCACCCTCGGCAGGATTATAACCCATCATCTGACAAATCACATCCACAAACGGATAGAACACGCACAACACCCAAACCACGCCAAACACATTAAAAGCTAAATGGGCGAGTGCGGCACGGCGTGCATCGGTGTTGGCCCCCAGTGCTGCCAGATTGGCAGTTGCAGTGGTGCCTATGTTCTCGCCCATGACCAGCGCTATGCCCAGGTAGATAGGCAGGACTCCCGTGGAGCACAGCAATATCGTAATTGCCATCACGGCAGCCGACGACTGCACGATGCATGTGATGATGGTGCCGATGGCCAGAAATGCGAGGATGGTGAGGTGGTTGCTGGTATCAAACGATGAGAAAAACCTGATTGCTGCCTCGTTGTGCTCCAGATCCAACTCTTTGCCCGCACTGCTCAAGAGCACTAGCGAGAAAAACATAAAGGCAATGCCGAACAGGAAATCACCCTTATAGCGGTGCCGCTTGTGGTAAATGAGCAGGATGCCCACCAGGAATGCGGGAAACACGACATTGGTCAGGTCCACATTGTAACCCAGCGTCATGATCCATGCCGTGAGCGTGGTGCCAATGTTGGCTCCCATGATGACACTGATGGCCTGTCCCAGTGTCAACAGTCCGGCCGAGACAAAGGAGACGGTCATCACAGTCGTTGCCGACGATGACTGCACCGCACACGTCACGCCGGCACCCGTCAGCATGCCCGTGAGCCGGTTGGTGGTCATGCGCCCCAGCACATGGCGCAATTGGGGACCCGCCATTTTTTGCAAAGCGTCACTCATCATGCGCATTCCAAAAATCAGCAGTCCCAGGGTGCCTAATATCTTGAATAATAATGTCAGGTAGTCTTGTCCAGTTGTCATTGTGTGGTTTTACAGTTACGTTCTTTACCGCTGCAAAAGTACATTCAATAGCTTGAATCACTGTTTACGATATAGTTACAAAGCCGTGAATATCCTGTTACACGCGTGGCGATGCAGCGGTTTTCTTGGTTTTTTTTACGTTATTGTAACACGTCTGGTTTGTGTTATATGGTGGTAATCAGCTATATTTGCAACCGATTTTATTGTCGCATAATTATGAGACAATAGTCACGGGCTGCTATTTCCGTTTTTGGTTGAGGAATAACGATAATTTATTGAATTTTGGGCTAAATAAAGCCTTTGTTTTTTGGGGTTTGCGTTAATAAACTATATATTTGCGGCGCAATGGACGACATCATCAGGACATATGACCCGATCACGCTCGATGAGATGAGTAGTATCAAGCTGATGAACCGCACCGACACCAAGTTTGTCACGACGGTTGACCAGCTCAGGTCATTGCTGCTGATTGCCAGAGATGACTATCGTGCGCAAGAGGTTGCAGGCCAGCGCATTTCAAGGTATTATACCGCCTATTTTGATACTCCTGACAACAACATGTATGTCGTGCACCAGAACGGGCATGCTGGCCGGCAGAAAGTGCGCATCCGCTCCTATGTGGACACAGGTCTCAACTTCCTGGAAGTCAAGACCAAGAACAATCACGGCCGCACCCGCAAGAAGCGTGTCGACATGGTCGGTTTTGACCCGATGAACCCTGATCACGGTATCCGCTTCTTGAGGCAGGACAATCAGTACAAGGTTTATGACGAGTTCTTGCACAAACATTTGCGATATGACCCGACGGTGCTTGCCGAGCATCTGGAGAACAACTTTAGCCGCATCACCCTGGTCAATAAGGGCAAGACCGAGCGTCTGACCATCGACACCGACTTGAAGTTCCATAACCTTGAGAACGATTGCCGTGCCGACCTGACGGGGCTTGTCATCATCGAGTTGAAGCGCGACGGGCTGCAGCATTCGCCCATCTTGGGGATGTTGCGCGAGTTGCGCATCAAGCCGAGCGGTTTCAGCAAGTATTGCATGGGGTCGGCGTTGACCAATCCCAGTCTCAAGCGCAATAATTTCAAGGAGCGCCTTCGCATGGTAGAACGTATGCTTGCCGGGTTGCAGTGATAGCGAGATAACACAATGATAAAAGACTTTAAATAATCAATCAAGAGAACACATATGATACTACTTCAAGAATTAGGGTTGGAAAATGGCCTTGAAGTCATGCAGGAAGTGGCTGCCAAAAGCAGTAGCTTCAGGTGGTTTGACGCCGCAGGTGTTTCCGAGATGCTGATACGTTTCGGTTTCTTCTTGCTGGTGTTATGGTTTATCGTGTATTTCCTTTATTACCGCAAGACACACCGCCGCGATTACTTTTTCACTCTCGTGTTGCTCAGTGTGAGCATCTTTTTCCTGATCTACCTGCTGGGCAGCGTCAAGGTGAAAATCGGTTTCGCTCTGGGACTGTTCGCCATCTTTGGTGTGCTCAGGTATCGCACCGAGACTATTCCGGTGCGGGAGATGTCCTATATGTTCGGCGTGATCAGCCTGTCGGTCATCAATGCCCTGGCCGAGTCGTTGAGCTTTGTCGAACTCTTGCTGCCCAATGTGGCGATAGCCCTGCTCATCTGGTTCTTCGAGGCCTGTGTGCTGCGTGCCAACCTGGCTAGCAAGTTGATACTGTATGACCGCATCGAACTCATCACGCCCGAGCGTCGTGAGGAACTGCTCGAGGACCTGCGCATGCGCACCGGCCTGAAGATCAACAAGGTGCATGTGGGCTCCATCGACTTCCTCAAGGACACGGCCATCCTCAAGATTGAATATGAGAACGATGGCGGCGGGACGAGTCACGTCAATGATACATTAAAGATACCCAAATACGAATGGCAAGAAGTAAAAGAAAACAATTAGCCCTGCTGTTGCTGGTATTGTGTGCAACCTTCATCCCGACATCATCGTTTGCCGATGATGCCGGGCTTGTGCTTAGTGCCGAGGCGTCACACAAGTTCAGCAAGCGCCTGAGTGCCAGTTTTGAGGTCGAATTCAGGTCACGCAATTCTTTCCGTACTGCCGACCGTGTGAGCTTCGGCCCCAGTGTCAGTTACAAGCTGTTGCCGTGGCTCAAGGCCAGCGCTGGCTACAACCTGCTCATTGACAATAACCGTGAGGAAATTACCTATCAAGACGATGGTATCTCCTACAACAACTGGCGCCCCAGCTACTGGGCTCCGCGCCATCGCTTCAATGTGTCGTTGACGGCAAGCCACAAGGTGCGCCGTGTCGAGATTAGCCTGCGTGAGCGTTGGCAATACACTTACCGCAGGTCGCGTTACATCGACAACTTTGACTTCGACGAAGCCGAATGGGAGGATCACGAGGTGCGCGGCAAGGGCAAGAATGTGCTCCGCAGCCGCCTGCAGCTTGATTGGGACATACCGCGGTGCAAGTTCGACCCCTTTGCCAGCGTGGAGTTCCACACGACGCGTGAACTCGAGAAGACACGTTTCATCCTGGGTGTGAACCACACCATCAAGAAGAAACACGGTTTCGAGTTATATTACCGTTACCAGTTGTCGGGCAGCGGCACCGACGAGCCCAACATGCACATGCTGGGATTGGGATATACCTATAAGTTCTAAAATGATGAATAGCAAGATGACGAGAATATTGAATGGATTATTCACGCTGGCGCTGGCTGCCATGCTGGCGTCGTGTGTGAGCGATGATACCGATCTTGCCGATGTCATTGCGCAGTATCAGGTCGAGCCAGTGGATATCGAGCTTGATTTTTCAGACCTGGCCGAGGCCGGCGATGTGGTTGTTGCCGACGAGAACGATCCGGCTTACAACGACTACGTCGAAAACAGCTCCTGGAGCAAGGTGATAGAAATCGCCTACGATGAGGGTGGCGCTACCGTCACGGGAACCGTGGCAGGTGTGGCTGTGGAAACCCGTGGCGCGCATGTCACGGTCACCAATTTGTCGGGCCCTGTGAAATTTGTCGTGAGAGGAAAGACCAGCGACGGCTCGCTCAAGTTCTACGGTGACAAGCGTTTCCAGGTTTACCTCGATGGTGCCGACATCACCAATCCCCAGGGTGCCGCCATCAACAATCAGGGGAGCAAGTCGTTCTATGTAGTCCTGGCCGATGGTTCTACCAACACCCTGCGCGATGGCGCTAACTATGCTATGGTGGCCGATGAAGACCAAAAGGCTGCCCTCTTTAGCGAGGGGCAGATGATTTTCAGTGGCAAGGGCACGTTAAATGTTTATGCCGTGGGACGCGGCGGCATCCGCAGCGATGACTATATCCGCATCCGCCCTGGAGTGAAACTGTATGTCAACAGTTCGGCGCTCGACGGCCTGCGCGCCAACGACGGCATCATGGTTGACGGCGGTGTCGTCAATATCGAGGCCACAGGCGCTGGTGCCAAGGGAGTGCGCAGCGGCGGTGTGATGACCGTGAACGGCGGCAGGATGATTGCCATCAGTGCAGGCGATACCCGCATTGGTCTTGACGATGAGGGTGTCGTGGACACAACGGCCTGTGCAGCACTCTATTGTGATTCCTTAATCACCGTCAAGGCCGGAACTCTCAAGTTCAAGGCCACTGGCGACGGCGGCAAGGGCGTGAACAGCAAGGGCAATTTATTGGTGCAAGGTGGAACCCTGATGGCGGTAGCCACGGGTACCAATGTCATCAAGAAGGCCAAGGGTGTGAAACTCGATGCCGATTTGCAAATTTCCGGAGGCTATTTCTACGCCTACAGCAAGCGTAGCGACCCGCTCGAAGTAGCGGGCAAGACAAGTGTGGCTGCGGGATATGTGACCTGTGAGATGTTGCCCAAGGTCGTGACAATAGCCTATTAATCAATCGATAACTATCAACAAAAGAGAAATGAGCACTATGAAAAAAGTCTTCCTACTTGTTTTTTCGCTCTTGTCAATCGCATTCACTGCTCAGGCGGTAACCGGTGATGTGAACAATGACGATGAGGTGAACATCAGCGACGTGAATGTTGTCATCGGCTTTATCCTGAACGGTGGTGACGATGTGGCTTCATGCGACGTGAACGGGGACGGCGAGGTGAACATCAGCGACGTCAATGTAATTATCAACATCATCCTCAAGGGTCCCGCCGAGGAGGAAATTACACCCAAAGAAATTGAACTTGACGACAGTGAACTGACCGAGCCTGCCGAGGTTATCCCCGATGACGAGGACGCGCTCGACTTTGGCGACTATGTCGAGAACACCACCTGGTCAACTACCGTGAGGATAAGCTTCGACGGCGAGACTGCTACGGTGACGGGCAATACCAGTTCGATTATCGCCAGCATCGACGGTGCGCATGTGACCATCACCAGCGCAGCCAAGCGCGTGCGCTACATCGTCAGCGGCACCACTGCCAACGGCTCGCTCAAGTTCTATAGCGAGAGAAAATTCCAGATCCAGCTTGCTGGTGCCGATATTACCAATCCCAACGGCGCTGCCATCAATAACCAGAGCGGCAAGTCGTGCTATCTGGTTGTGAACGAGGGCACCGAGAACACGCTGCGTGATGGTGAGACCTACACCATGATCGATGGCGAGGACCAGAAGGCAGCTCTCTTCAGCGAAGGGCAGATTCTGGTCAGCGGCAAGGGTTTGCTCAACATCTACAGCGTGGGCAAGCACTGCATGGCTAGCGATGACTATGTGTTCATCCGTCCTGGCTCGCGGTTGTACCTGAACAGCACCAGCGGCCACGGCATCAAGGCCAAGGACTATGTCCACATCAAGGGCGGTGTCATCAATATGGAAATCGCTGCCGATGGCGCCAAGGGCATCAACTGCGACAGCCTCGTCTATATCACGGGTGGACGCACCACCATCATCAACACGGCCACCTCAAGGCTTGAGACCGACTCGCTGGGCAATGAGGTCTCGACGGGGGCTGCAGGTGTCAAGGCCGACTATAACATGACCATGACAGAAGGCATCCTCAACATCAAGTGCACCGGCAACGACGCCAAGGGCATCAATGTGGCACAGCCTTTCCTCTTCTCGGGCGGAGAGCTCAATGTGGTGTGCACTGGCAAGAAAACCAATGTGGATCCCAAGGGTATCAAGTGCGATACCGACTGCACCATCCAGGGAGGTTCCCTGTACAGTTGCTCACCCAACGGCCGCGCCCTCGACGTTGACGGATCACTCACCATTGCCGACGGCTATACGACGCTCAACAACGACGATACCCGCTTGCTTGAGGTTGTCTACTGACGGCACCCAGTGCGGGCACTGTCGTGAGTCTACGATACTTTATAATGATTGCCCACCGATGAAGTTTTATCCCATTCGGTGGGCAATTCGGTATAAAAATCAGGCTTTTGGCATGATTTTTGCATCACTGACTTAAAAATCTAATGGCTAACCTCGCCACTTGTTTGGCGTTAAATTTCAACATTATGGGAACGATAGAAATAGGAATTATTGCAGGTGCCATAGTCCTGCTGTTGTTAGTGGTATTGTTTACATGCTATGTGAAAGCTCCCCCCAGCACCGCCTATGTCATCTCAGGTATCAAGCGTGAACCCCGCATCCTGATTGGTGCAGGTGGTGTGAAAATCCCCATCTTTGAACGCTTGGATAAGGTGTATCTTGGACAGCTCACTGTGGATATCCGCACCGAGCGCAGTGTGCCCACCAACGATTTTATCAACGTAAATGTCGATGCTGTTGCCAAGGTGGCAGTGACTCCCACGACCGAGGGGGTGCGACTGGCGGCACGCAACTTCTTGAATATGGATGCCGAGACCATTTCCAGCCAGTTGCAGGACACCCTGCAGGGTAACCTGCGTGAGCTCATCGGCAGCCAGGGGCTCAAGGAATTGAATGTGGACCGCGATGGATTCTCTAACCAGGTGATGGACAAGGCAGCCCCCGACATGGCAAAATTGGGTATCTCGATTCTGGCATTCAATGTGCAGAACATTACCGATGAATTGGGCTTAATCGAGAACCTGGGTGCTGATAATACATGGACCATTCGCAAGAATGCTGCCATCACCAAGGCGCAAGCCGAGAAGGACATCGCACAGGCAAAGGCCGAGAACGAGAAACTCGCCAACGATGCCACCGTCGAGTCCCAGACAGCCATTGCTGAGCGGCAAAACGAACTCACCATCCGCAAGGCCGACCTCAAGCAAGAGGCCGACACCCGGCAGGCTCAGGCCGATGCCGCCTACCGCATCCAGGAGCAGGAGCAGCAGAAGGTGCTCAACGAGAAGGAAGTTGAAGCGCAGATTGCCCGCACCAAGAAGGAACAGGACCTGACCAATGAGCAGATCCGCATCCGCGAGAATAAACTGTTGGCCGAGGTAAACAAGCAGGCCGATGCCGACCGTTACTCCAAGGAGATTCAGGCCGAGGCGGTAAAATTCCAGATCCAGAAGAACGCCGAGGCAGACCTCGAGAAGCGTAAGCGTGAAGCCGAGGCTCAGCGATATGAGGCAGAACAGGAAGCCGAGGCAATCCGCGCCAAGGCCGAGGCTCAAAAGTTTGCTATGTTGCAGGAGGCTGAGGGTATCAAAGCCCGCGGCGAGGCCGAGGCATATGCTGTGCAGAAAAAAGGTGAAGCCGAGGCTCAGGCAATGGAGAAAAAAGCCGAAGCATTCAAGAAGTATAACGATGCCGCTGTGGCTCAGATGGTTATCGAGAAACTTCCCGAGATTACCCGTAACGTTGCCGAGCAGGTAGCCACAATCCAGGGTGTGAACATCTACAGCACCGGTGGCGAACAGGGCGCAGGCATCGGTACAATCACTGGCACGTTGCCCATTGTGCTTGCCCAGGTCAATGACACCGTCAAGAGTGCGGTGGGTGTGGATCTTGCCAGTATCGTCCGCAAGCACGAGGGACCCAAGGATGACGACAAGCCGCAGATGCCTCCCACCCAGGAATAATAACTGTTGATCGTATTCTTGAAACGGCTTACAGGCCAAAAAATACTGGCGACCTTACTTCGAAATAAGGTCGCCAGTGTTGCGGTTTAGGATCCAGGTGCGATGTGGATTACTCCTCGTCGCCGCCTTCGCCCTCGGCCATGGTGGTGAAAACGTTCTGCACGTCATCATCCTCCTCGAGCACCTCGATCAGGGCCTCGACATCGGCACGCTCGGCCTCGGTGACATCCTTGTAGTCGGCAGGTTCATAGACAAACTCACTGCTCTTGATTTCAAAGCCGTTGTCCTCGAGGTACTTCATGATGTCGCCATTGGCACCAAAGTCGCCCGAAACGAGCATTTCCTCCTCGTCGATGGCAAATTCCTCAGCTCCGCAGTCGATGAGTTCCAGTTCGAGCTCGTCAGGATCAACATCGGCCTTGGGGGCCACATGGAAGTAGCACTTGTGGCTGAACATGAAGGCCACGCTGCCCGAATTGCCCAGGCTGCCGCCCTTCTTGTTGAAGTAGTTGCGCAGGTTGGCCACGGTGCGGGTGGTGTTGTCGGTAGCGGTCTCGACCAGGACGGCGATACCGTGGGGGCCGAATCCCTCGTAGATGACCTCCTTGTAGTCGCCGGCATCCTTCTCGCTGGCACGCTTGATGGCGCGCTCGATGTTCTCCTTGGGCATGTTGGCTGCCTTGGCGTTGGCGATGAGGGCACGCAGGCGTGAGTTGCCTTCAGGATCAGGACCACCAGCCTTGACGGCAATGGTGATTTCCTTACCGATACGTGTAAACGTGCGGGACATGCTGCCCCAGCGTTTCATCTTTCTTGCTTTGCGGTATTCAAAAGCTCTTCCCATTGTTGTTATTGTGTTGTTTAAAGATTAATGATTTCCATTTTATAAAGGTAGGTCCTTCAGGCAATTTGTGCATTACCTCAGTTTTGCGCCCAGCTGGGTTTCAAGATTCTTGATGATCTTGTTCATGATGGCGTCAATCTGCTTATCGTTGAGTGTCTTCTCGTTGTCTTGCAGAATCATGCTGATGGCATAGGACTTCTTGCCGGCCTCGAGCTTGTTGCTCTCGTACACGTCAAACAGCGACATCGATTTCAAGAGCTTCTTCTCGCTGGCCTCGACCACGCGGCGGATGTCGTCGTAGGTCACCTGGCGGTCTACCAGCAACGCAAGGTCGCGGCGCAGTGGCAGGGTCTTGGGCAGGTCGCTATACTTGATGTCCTTCTTCATAGCCATCTTGCAAGCCAGGTTCCAGTTCACCTGAGCGTAATAGACGGGCTGATCCACGTCAAACTTCTTGGCCAGCGCCTCGTCCACGACACCCATCATGGCAACGGTCTTGCCGCCGCGGTTGCTGTATCGCAGGGCTGGATTCATGATTTCGTCCTCATGCTGCTCGATGACCAAGTCGTTGAGGTTGACACCCAGGTTCACGAACATATTCTCGAGGTCGGCCTTGAGGTCATACACGTTGAGCGCCCTAACCTTGTCGGCCCACGACTCGTCGTGGTTGTTACCAGTGAGCCACATGGCCATCTGGGTGTTCTCGCTGTAGGGCGCGAGAGCCTTCTCTTCCTGGCTGATGCTGCCGTCGTGGCTATAGACGTTGCCGAACTCATAGAGCCTTAAGTTGGGGTTCTTGTGGTTGATGTTGCGGGCGATGCTCTCCAGACCGCCAAACAGCAGTGTCTGGCGCATGACGTTCAAGTCACTGCTCAGCGGGTTCATGATGTGGACGCAACGGTCGGCGGGATAGGTCGTCAGGCCCTCGTAGTAGGAGCCCACAGTGAGCGAGTTGTTCATAATCTCGTGGTAACCCACGCTGGTGAGCTGATTGCTCACAATCTCCTGCATGTCGTCGCGGAAGTCCACATCGGTCTTGTTCGACAGGCTGCTGTGCACCTCGCTGGTAAACTCAACATTGTTGTAGCCGTACACGCGCAGGATGTCCTCTACCACGTCACAGGGTCGTTGAACGTCCACGCGGTAGGGTGGCACGACGAGTTGCAGTTTCTCCTCGTCCTCGGCAGTAATTTCCATTTCCAGGCTCTTGACGATGTCGCGGATCTCGTTGTGGGGGATCTCCTTGCCGATGAGGCGCTTGACATAGTCGTAATGCAGCTCGACGGGGAAGCCGGGGAAGTCGTGGTCCTTCACGTCGATGATGTCGCCGCAAATTTCGCCACCGGCCAGTTCCTTGACGAGCATGGCGGCGAGTTTGAGGTTATAGATCACGCTGTTGGGGTCGATACCGCGCTCAAAGCGGAACGAGGCATCGGTGTTCAGGCCGAAGCGGCGGGCCGTCTTGCGGATCCATGTGGGATGGAAGTAGGCCGACTCCAGGAACACATCGGTAGTGGCCTCGGTCACGCCTGAGTCCAAACCGCCGAACACGCCGCCGATGCACATCGGCTCCACGCCGTTGCAAATCATCAGGTCGCGGTCGGTGAGCGTGCGCTCCACGCCGTCGAGGGTGACAAACTTGGTGCCTGGCTCCACGGTCCTTACCACGATGCGATCGCCCTTGACCTTGTTCAGATCAAAGCAGTGCATGGGTTGTCCGGTGCCCAGCAGGATGTAGTTGGTGATATCCACAATGTTGTTGATGGGGCGCTGCCCCACGGCGAGTAACAGATCCTTGAGCCACTTGGGGCTCTCCTGCACCTTCACGCCGCGCACGGTCAGTCCGGCATAGCGGGGGCAAGCCTCGGTGTTCTCAACGGTGACGGGGATGCCGCCGTCGTTGCGGTCGATGGCAAACTCATCGACACTGGGGCGATGCAGGTTGCCGTCCATGCCGTGGCGCTTCATCCAAGCTGCCAGATCGCGGGCCACACCATAGTGCGAGCCGCCGTCGATGCGGTTGGGTGTCAAGTCCACCTCGATGAGGTAATCGTCCTCGATGCCATAGTAGTCGGCTGCGGGAGTGCCCACAACAGCCTCCTCGGGCAGGACGATGATGCCGTCGTGGCTGGTGCCCACGCCAATCTCGTCCTCGGCACAGATCATGCCCAGCGACTCCTCGCCGCGCATCTTGCTGC
>CAMJZI010000037.1 GCA_946410185.1 uncultured Porphyromonadaceae bacterium | reverse complement strand
CTGCCTACTCGATCCAGCGCGGTCTGGCCTCGATGGAGCGCATCGACAAGATCCTGAGCGCCGACAATCCCATCAAGAATCCCGAGCACCCCGTGCCCCTAACCAACCTGAAACAGGGCATCAGATACGAGAACGTGCGTTTCCGCTACGGCGAGACCTGGGTCATCGATGGCGTGACGCTCGACATCAAGCAGGGACAAACCGTCGCCCTCGTGGGCCAAAGCGGCAGCGGCAAGACGACGATGGCCGACCTGCTGCCGCGCTTCTATGACGTTCAGGAGGGCTCTATCAGCATCGACGGCACCGACATCCGCCAGTATGGCATCAGCGACCTGCGCGGCTTGATGGGCAACGTCAACCAGGAGGCCATCCTGTTCAACGACTCTTTTTATAATAATATCACCTTCGGCGTCGAGAACGCCACGCGCGAGCAGGTCGAGGAGGCCGCTAGAATCGCCAACGCCTATGACTTCATCATGGCCAGCGAGCAAGGCTTCGACACCAACATCGGTGACCGAGGCTGCAAGCTCTCGGGCGGACAGCGCCAGCGCATCAGCATCGCCCGTGCCATTTTGAAGAATCCGCCCATCCTCATTCTCGACGAGGCCACCAGTGCCCTGGACACCGAGAGCGAGCACCTCGTTCAGGACGCCCTCGACAAACTCATGCACGGCCGCACCACCCTGGTCATTGCCCACCGCCTGAGCACCATCAAGAATGCCGACCTGATCTGCGTCATGCAGGACGGCCGCATCATCGAGCGCGGCACCCACGATGCCCTCATCGCACAGCAAGGGGCCTACAAGCACCTCGTGGACATGCAAACGTTCTAGATTATCTATCTAGAATATCTAGATCGTCTAGAATATCTAGATCATCTAGAAAGTAAGAGAAAAAATAATTGAAGTATTGTGTAGTTTTTTAGTTCTAACCTGCGTCTAACAGGCAAAAACGATTCAGTAATGGAACTCAACGAAGCCAACTTTGCGCGCATCATCCGCGAGAACAAGGGCACCATCTACACGGTGTGCTACATGTTCTCCAAGGACAAGGAGGAGGTCGACGACCTCTTCCAGGAAGCGCTCATCAAGTTATGGCAGGGCTTCGGCTCCTTTCAGGGCAAGAGCGACTTGAAGACCTGGATTTACAAGGTAACCCTGAATTCTTGTATCTCCATCGACCGCAAGAAGAAGAGCCGCAAGACCCAGCCCCTGATGGAAGGCATCGACCTGTTTGACAAGAATGACGCCGACAACCGCCAGACCGACATGCTGCATGCGCGCATCCAGCGGCTTCAACCCTTTGACCGCGCCATCGTGCTACTGTGGCTCGAGAACATGAGTTATGACGAGATAGCCCAGATTGTGGGCATCAACGTCAAGAACGTGTCCGTCAGGCTCTACCGCATCAAGGAGCAACTCAAACAAATGAACTAAAACTACACCACTAATATGGAAACACTGAACGATTTCAACGGACTCAACGAGTTGAACGAACTCGATGACCTGCGCCAGCAAATCAATGCGCTCAAGGAGAAGGTGGACAAGCAGGGACGCCTGAACGAAGATTTGGTGAAAAAGGCCATCCAGAGCAAAATGAGAAACCTGCACACCTCGCTGCTTTGGTACTGCATCATCTGCGGCCTCTTTGTGCCGTTCATCATCTGGGACTTCATCACGTCAGGATTCTCGTGGCCCTTCATCATCTTCACCATCCTTATCTTTGCTGCATCATTCACAGCCGAGTACTTCATCAACCGCATGAACATCAAGCACATGACCGACGACCTGCTGGAAACGGCACGCAAACTGCTGCAGATGAAGAAGAACCGCAAGAAGCAACTGGCAGTCGGCTACTGCGCCTGCGCCATCTGGACACCATGGTATATGTATGAAATCTACAAGACTATGGCATCGCAGATCGAGCCGCAATTCATCTCGGCCTTCCTGGCCTGCATCATCTTCGCCATAATCATCGGCTGCGGCATCGGCCTGGCCATCGGGCTCACGTTCTATCGACGCATGCAGCGCACCAACGACGAAATGATCAGCCAGATCAACGACCTCACCCGCGAACAATAGGATTTAGGCCGTGTTTTGTCTCACATTATAAAAAAAAGACTATCTTTGCAAGTTGGTTTGGAAGATTTAACACGGCTGTGTTGCAACCAAACGGTGATTCAAGAAGTCTAACAACATATAGAACAACTGTATCAATAACTTTATAAAACCAATTTTTCAACCACATGAAGATGAAGAAAATCTTTGCTGTAATGTTCATGATGCTCATGGCATTCAGCGCGAATGTGACCAAGGCTCAGTCAATGGGACCCATCCCCACTGACCCCGAGGTGCGCGTCGGCAAGTTGGATTGCGGATTGACCTACTACATCCGCCACAACGACTATCCCGAGCACCGTGTGAACTTCTACATCGCCCAGCGCGTAGGCTCCATCCAGGAGGAGGAGAGCCAGCGTGGTCTTGCCCACTTCCTGGAGCACATGGCCTTTAACGGCAGTGAGCACTTCAACGGTGAGGGCAACAGCATCATCGACTATACCCGCTCGCTGGGTGTAGCCTTCGGTAAGGACTTGAATGCCTATACCAGCATTGCCGAGACCGTCTATAACATCAACGACGTGCCCAGCACCCGCCAGAGCGCTATCGACTCCTGCCTCTTGATCCTCAAGGACTGGAGCACCGGCCTGTTGCTCACCGACGAGGAGATCGACAAGGAGCGTGGCGTGATTCACGAGGAGTGGCGTCTGCGTCGCAGCGCCCAGCAGCGCATGCTCGAGAACCAGCTCGAGACCCTCTATCCGGGATCGAAGTACGGCCGCCGCATGCCCATCGGTCTGATGGAGATTGTTGACAACTTCCCCTACCAGGTGCTGCGCGACTACTACCACAAGTGGTATCGTCCCGACAACCAGGCTCTGGTCATCGTGGGTGATGTGGACGTGGATCACATCGAGGCCCAGATCAAGGACCTGTTCAAGGACTGCGTCCTTGACCCCAACGCCGCACAGGTCGTTCCCGAGCCCGTGCCCGACAACGAGCAACCCATCGTGGTTGTCGACAAGGACAAGGAGCAACAGTTCAGCCAGGTGACCGTGATGTTCAAGCACGAAGCCTTCCCCAAGGAGATGAAGGGCGACATGATGTACATGGTTATGGACTACGCCACCAGCATGATGAGCAGCATGCTCAACGACCGCTTGAGCGAGAAGGCCCAAGAGCCTGATTGCCCATTCATCCAGGCCTATGCCTATGACGGCGGCTACCTGCTGTCGAACGACCCCGAGGCCTTTACCCTGTCGGTAATGCCCAAGGAGGGTATGATCGAGGCTGCCACCCAGGCCGTTGTTACCGAGGCCATGCGCGCCGCCAAGCACGGTTTCACCGCCACCGAGTATGAGCGCGCTAAGGAAGAGTACATGAGCCGCCTCGAGCGCCAGTACAACGAGCGCAACAAGATTTCCAACGGACGTCTTGCCGCCCAGTATTACCGCAACTACCTCGACAATGAGCCCATACCCTCGATCGAGCAGGAATACCAGATCATGAGCATGATTGTTCCTCAGATTCCTGTCGACGTGGTCAACCAGATCATTCCCGAGTACATCACGACCACTGGCAAAAACCTGGTTGTGATGAACTTCAACCAGGAGAAGGACGGTGCCGTTTATCCCACACCCGAGAGCCTGAAGAGCGCCGTTGACGCCGGTCTGAACGCACAGGTCGAGGCTTTTGTCGACAACGTGAAGCAAGAGCCCCTCATCGCCAAGCTGCCCAAGAAGGGTAAAATCAAAAAGGAGAATTACAACAGCCAGTTCGACTACAAGGAGCTTGAGCTGAGCAATGGCGCACGCGTCATCCTCAAGAAGACCAACTTCAAGGAGAACGAGATCCAGATGGTAGCCCGCGCACGCGGTGGCCAGTCGCTCTACGACGAGAAGGACTGGGCCAACACCGGCTTGCTGTCCTACATCACCATGATGAGCGGCAGGGGTAATTTCTCGACAACCGAGCTCCAGAAGGCTACCGCCGGCAAGCAGGCCAGCGCTAACCTGAGCATGAACGAGTACACCGACGTCGTTAGCGGTCAATCAACCGTTAAGGACCTGGAGACTCTGTTCCAGCTCACTTACCTCACCTTTACCGACATCCGCAAGGACGAGAAGAGCTATGGCCAGTTGATGACACAGCTCGAAACCATCCTCAAGAACCAGGGTCTCCAGCCCGAGGCTGTATTCAGCGACTCGGTTGAATACACCCTCAACAACCACAACTGGCGCAACAAGCCCTTCCATGTCGAGGATCTGCAGAGCATCAACTATGACCGCGTGCTCGAGATTGCCAAGGAGCGCACCGCCAACGCAGCCAACTATACCTTCTTCTTCGTCGGCAACTTTGACGAGGCTGTGATCCGTCCGCTCATCGAGCAGTACATCGCCAGCCTGCCCGGCAAGAAGGGTAACCTGAGCAACTGGGTCAACTTTGACACTCACCCCGAGGGCGAGGTCATCAACCACTTCACCCGCAAGATGGAAACGCCCAAGGCTAACGCACAGATCTACTGGTACGACACCAAGACTCCTTACAGCCTCGAGAACGACATCAAGGCCAGCATGCTGGGTCAGGTTCTGAGCAAAATCTACTTGCAGAAGATTCGCGAAGATGCCAGCGCCGCCTACTCGGCTGGTGCCCACGGATACTCCACCATCAACGGCGACCGTCCCTTCACCGTCATTATGGCCAACTGCCCGATGAAGCCCGAGATGAGCGACGTGGCACTCAAGATCATGAACGAGGAAATCGTTGAGGCCTGCAAGACCATCGACGCCACCACCCTCAAGGAGATCAAGGAGCTCATGATCAAGGACCACAACACCGAGATCAAGGAGAACGGCTACTGGATGGGTACTCTTATCAGCTACGTTTGCCGCGGTCTCGACGATCACACTGCCTATGAGCAGATCGTCAACGCTCAGACACCCGAGACCATAGCTGCCTTTGCCCGCCAGATGCTGGCTGCCGGCAACAAGGTCGAGGTTGTCATGCTCCCCGAGGAGTAACACCAGCCCCCACGGCGCCAACCTGACGCCTATGATTCATGGAGCCGAGGATTCCCCCACAGGAATCCCCGGCTCTTCATTATAGCAAGCCAACCAGATATTCTAGAAAAACTAGAGCATCAAGAACATCTAGAATTCCTAGAGATTGTAGAAAAAGTTGTACCTTTGTAGTTCGAAATCATTTGAAATCAATAAATAATGGATACAACAAGACAACAAAAAATCAGCCGCCTGGTGCAGAAGGAGCTGAGCGAAATCTTTCGTCGCGAGACCGCTAAAACGCGCGGCACGCTCGTGAGCGTGAGCAGTGTGCGCGTGTCACCCGACCTGAGCGTGGCCAACGTGCGCCTGAGCATCTTTCCCAGCGAGAATGCCCAAGCCATCATGGACAACATCATCCAGAACGAGCGCGGAATCCGCCACCAGCTTGCCCAGCAGACACGATACCAGCTGCGCCGTTGCCCGGAACTCAAGTTCCACATCGACGACTCGCTCGACTACATCGACCACATCGACCAACTCCTCGCCCAGGACAAGAAAAGCGACAACCAGCCTACAACCGACCCAACTAAGAGCTGAGGACTGACATGAGTCTCCCGTTGAAAATAGCGTGGCGCTACCTGGTGTCCAAGAAGGGGCATCAGGCGGTCAACATCATCTCGATTGTTGCCGTGTGCGGCGTCGTGGTAGCCACGGCTGCACTCATCTGCGTGCTCAGTGTGTTCAACGGATTCCGAGGCCTTATCATGGGCCGCTTGGCCCAACTCGACCCGCAAGTGGCCATCACGGCCACCCTGGGCAAAACCATCAACGACGCCGACAGTGTCATCGATGCCGTGAGCTCCATTCATGGTGTGGAACGAGCCATCCCTGTCATCGAGGATCAGGCTCTTGCCATCTATGCCCAACTGCAGATGCCCGTGCGGCTCAAGGGTGTGCCTGATGACTATAACTCGATGAATGCAATGGACTCGGTCATCGTTGATGGCGAGTGGAAGTTGCGCGACCAGGTATCACGCTATGCAGTAGTGGGTGCAGGACCTGCCGTGAGGCTCATGGCAAGGCCGTCGTTTCTGGGCATGCTCCGCTTGTATGCACCCCAACGGCAGGGCCGGGTCAACATGGCCAACCCCATGGGGGCCTTCAGGCAAGACTCGCTGTTTGTGTCAGGCGTTTTCCAGTTGCAGCAAAACAGTTACGATGCCGACCTCATCTATGTGCCGATCGACATGGCCCGCCAGTTGTTTGACTATGACATCGAGGCCACCCAGGTCGAGGTAAAGCTGGCCCCGGGCGCCAGCGAAGGGCAAGCAATGGACGACATCGCCCAGGCCCTGGGAAGCGGCTATCAGGTCAAGAACCGGCTCATGCTGCAACGCGAGGCCTATCGCCTGGTCAATATCGAGAAATGGATGGCTTTTCTGCTGCTGGCCTTCATCCTGGTCATTGCCTCGTTCAACGTCATCAGCACGCTGTCGCTGCTCATCATCGAGAAGGACGACAGCATTGCCACACTGCGTGCCCTGGGCGCCAACGACAACCAGATCTCCCGTATCTTTGTGCTGCAGGGGTGGCTCATCACCCTGGCTGGTGCTGTGACGGGGGTCATCATCGGCCTCATCCTGTGCATGTGTCAGCAGCAATTCGGCTGGCTGCGGCTGAGCGGAGACCCCGCCAATATGATTATCAGTGCCTATCCCGTCGAGGTACAATGGCTAGACGTCTTCATCACGCTGGCCCTTGTCGCCGCCGTGGGACTGCTCACCAGCATGACCACAGCCCTGATCATGCGTCGCCGCCTAACAATCAAGAATGAGAAATCTCTCTAAACTCTTAAACTAAAATACAATGCTTATCATCAACTCTTACGACGAATTTGCAGCCCACCTGGGCGAGGAACTCGGTGCCAGCGAATGGCTTACCGTGGACCAGGACCGTATCAACATGTTTGCCGACGCCACGCTCGATCACCAGTGGATACACGTCGACGTGGAGCGCGCCCGGGCCGAGAGTGCCTACCACAGCACCATCGCCCACGGCTACCTGACCATGTCGCTGATTCCTCACCTGTGGAACCAGATCATCCAAGTGAACAACCTGGAGATGCAGGTCAACTACGGTATGGACAAGATGCGCTTTGGACAGCCCGTCATTACCGGCAGCCGCGTGCGCCTGGTGACCAAGCTGCACAACATTGCCGACCTGCGCGGCATCTGCAAGGCCGAAATCGACTTCAAGATGGAAATCGAAGGCCAGCGCAAGCCAGCTTTGCAAGGCATCGCCTCGTTCTTGTACTACTTCAAGAAATAACATGGTTATTCACATCATCAACGGCCCCAACCTGAACCTCGTGGGCAAGCGCGAACCAGAGGTGTATGGCAACCGCTCGCTCGACCAGTACCTGCAGGAACTGATTGAACAATTCCCGCAGCACACCATCGATGTTTATCAAAGCAACATCGAGGGCGAAATCGTTGACCGCCTGCAACAAGTGGGATTTGACGACTGTGGCATCGTGCTCAACGCCGGCGGCTACACCCACACGTCGGTCGCCATCGCCGATGCCGTCGCCGCCATCACGGCTCCCGTGGTCGAGGTTCACATCAGCAATATCTACTCTCGCGAGCCCTTCCGCCACAAGTCCCTCTTGTCGCCCGTGTGCAAGGGCATCATCGCCGGCTTCGGCCTCGACAGCTACCGCCTAGCCCTCCTCTCCCTCCTCCCTACCTCAAATTAGAAGACAAGAAAGACAAAAAAGACAATTATCTTTTAATCCTGTTTTATGGTAGATATTCAAGCTCTCAAAAAGCACATGTTCGATGTGGTAGGCGCAATCTACGAGGTCCATAAGGAGCTTGGGGCAGGCCTCAACGAGTTCTGCTACCAAGAGGGGCTGAAAATGCAGCTAGAGGAACAAGAGATTCCGTTTAATAGAGAAATGACCTTTCATCCCTCATATCATGGCAAGTCCATGGAAGCCGTCTATCGTGTGGACTTCTTGTGCAAGGGGGACATTATCGTGGAATGCAAGGCCACTGATGACTTGAACAATAACATGCGCTCTCAGCTCTATAACTACATGCGCTTACTCAAGTTACCATGCGGTATTCTTGTCAATTTCGCGTCAAAACTTGTCAAGATTGAGCGATACTTCTTTGATAGCGAGACAAATGAAATAATAGCTGTTGATGGGCATCTCATACACCAATATCGATAATTAATTTATTGTCCTTTTTGTCTTTCTTGTCTTCCAAAACCGCTGCAGCAGACAAGAGACGATGAGGTAATTTCAAAGTTGTTTGAAACATGAGTGAGGAGTTGGAAGAATATATTTTGGGGCATATCGATGAGGAGCCGAAGGCGCTGGCTCGCATCGACCATGACACCCATGTGCAGAACTACTATTGGCACATGTGCTCGGGGCATTTGCAGGGGCGGCTCATCACGATGCTCACCCGCATGGTGCGTCCGCGGCGTGTGCTCGAGTTAGGCACCTTCAGCGGCTACTCTGCCCTGTGCCTGGCCGAGGGGCTGTCCGATGACGACTGCCGCGTCGATACCATCGAGGTCAACGACGAGCAGGAGGACTTCATCCGCGAACACCTGGCGCTGTCCCCCTACGGCCAGCGCGTGCGCCTGCACATTGGCGACGCCCGCGACATCGTGCCCACGCTGGACGAGAGGTATGATCTGGTGTTTATCGATGCCAACAAGCGCCAGTATGTCGAGTACTACGAACTGGTGATGGAATACCTCAATCCCGGCGGATTCATCATCGCCGACAACACCCTATGGGCCGGCAAAGTCGTGGATTCCAAAGCCCAACGCGAGGCCCAGACCCACGGCATTCTCGCCTTCAACGACCGCGTCAAGCAGGACCCCCGGGTCGAGAAGGTCATTATCCCCATGCGCGACGGCCTGACGCTCATCCGCAAGAAGTAAACTCGCCGCATACCCCAACAAAAACACGAAATCCCGTGCGCCCTCCATCTCGAGGCCTCACGGGATTTCATTTATCATGAAACAAATTTAGTTCTGAATCGTTGCAAAACGGGTAAATGTGAGCGCACGCTCTCCGTCATTCATTTCGAGCATTGAGTCGGTCACCTTGACAGTGTTGGTCTCGGCCTCGGCAAACTGTGCCTTGAATTCAGCGCTGTTGAGCATGTTCTTGACCTGAGACTTCACCATGGGGTTGTCGGCCACCTTGCCATTCATCGACAGACTCAAGATTTCGGCATTATAGGTATCCAGGTTGGGGGTGAGCGTCAGCTTATCGCCTTCCAGAACATAGGTGCCTTTCATCTCAATGTTGGTTGCAATCTCCATGGCCATCGTCGGAGCGGGCTCGGACGACTCCGTGAGCTCGAGAGCGTAGTGGAACGTGCCATCTTCATTAAAGGTGTAAGTGCCAGTCATGGCCGAGAATGAGCCATCCTCGGCAGTTTCCACAACAGGTTGCATCATGCGCCATGTGCCACAGATGGATTGTGCTTGCACGGTCATGACCGCCATCAGGGCAAAAAGTGAAAATAAAATCTTCTTCATAATCTTTATTCGTTTTTTTGTTAACGCCACAAAGTTAAGCATATTTTTTAATTCAAAGCATTTATTGATGATTTTTTAATGCAATGCAACACACCACACTCATCAGTCAGCTTTCACAATCACTAAGATTCCCAAATGGGCTAATCGTTTAATCTGACACGCCCAAAATCGTTAAAAAAATCGGGGCGGCCAACACAAAAGGCCGTCCCGACTCATCAGGTTTTTCTCTAATCTCGATACGGGATTAGATGAGCTTACGGTAGCCATACTCGGCAGCCTCGCCCAGTTCCTCCTCGATGCGGATGAGCTGGTTGTACTTGGCCATGCGGTCGGTGCGCGAGAGCGAACCGGTCTTGATCTGGCCGCTGTTGGTGGCCACGGCGATGTCGGCGATGGTGGTGTCCTCGGTCTCACCGCTGCGGTGGCTGGTCACGGTGGTGTAACCATGACGGTGGGCCATCTCGATAGCGTCGAGGGTCTCGGTCAGCGAACCAATCTGGTTCACCTTGATCAGGATAGAGTTGGCAGCACCCATCTTGATACCCTTCTCGAGGAACTTCACATTGGTCACAAACAGGTCGTCACCCACGAGCTGGCAACGGTCACCGATCTTCTTGGTGAGCTTAACCCAGCCGTCCCAGTCGTTCTCGTCCAGGCCGTCCTCGATCGAGTCGATAGGATACTTGGTGATGAGTTCTTCCAGATATGCGATCTGCTCATCGTCGCTCAGCTTCTTGCCCTTGGGATCCTTGGGCTGACCGCTCTTGAGTTGATGGTAGTCATAGTAGTACTTGCCATCCTCGATCACGGCGAACTCGCTGGCTGCGCAGTCCATGGCGATCTTCACATCGTCACCGGGCTTGTAACCGGCGTCCTTGATGGCTTGCACGATGCTATCCAGGGCATCCTCGATGCCGTCGAGTGCGGGAGCGAAACCACCCTCATCACCCACGGCAGTGCTCAGGCCGCGCTTCTTGAGCAGCTTGGCCAGAGCGTGGAACACCTCGGCACCCATGCGCACGGCCTCAACCTCGGTCTTGGCACCCACGGGACGGATCATGAACTCCTGGAAGGCGATGGGAGCGTCGCTGTGTGCACCGCCGTTGATGATGTTCATCATGGGCACGGGCAGCACATGAGCGTTGGTACCGCCGATGTAGCGATACAGGGGCACACCGAAGTAGTTGGCTGCAGCGTGAGCCACGGCAAGCGATACGCCCAGGATGGCGTTGGCGCCCAGTTTGCTCTTTGTGGGGGTGCCATCGAGCTTGATCATCGCCATGTCGATAGCGCGCTGGTCAAAGGCGTCCATACCCTCAATCTCGGGGGCGATCACCTCGTTTACGTTCTTAACGGCCTTCAGCACGCCCTTGCCACCGTAACGGTTCTTGTCGCCGTCACGCAACTCGAGTGCCTCGTTCTCGCCCGTGGATGCGCCACTGGGCACCGATGCACGGCCCATGTCACCGCTCTCGAGGGTTACTTCAACTTCTACGGTAGGATTGCCACGCGAATCCAGAATCTCTCTGGCATGAATCTCTTCAATATACATAATGTTGATAAACTATTGGTTTGTAATTAAATGTCGATTTCATTTAGCGGCCGCAAAATTAGTATAATTCACGCATAATAGCAAGCAATCATCGGTTTTTGTTGCCGCCATTTACTATATTTATAACGATTTATAACGATTTAACTTACTCGAACTTCAGCTTCCGGACCGCATAATCAATATCACTGTAATTAGCCTGTTTAATCTTGGCAATTGCATTAACATGATGTGGCTACCCAAAACAATAATAACACAAAATACTGAATATCAATTATTTATTCAAAATAAAGAAATTAACAGCAGAGAAATCGACAAAAAGACGGGGATTTGTCGATAAAAAACGCCTTTTTGTATAATATTCTTGCACATAAATTCCAATTCCATGACATTTGCATTGCAAAAATCGGCAATAATCATGCTGTAGAAACTCATAAAAAGTTATAAACGGCAAGCTAATAGTGAACGAAGAAGAGGACATTAGTTACATTTTCATAACCACAAGTTTATAGTTTTTATTGGAACACACATTTGGTCCGTTGACTCTCGATGAGCCAGCGGACCATGCTTTTTCAACGTTGCACAGGAGAGTTTTTTATTGTACCTTTGCCCAACAAAACAAACGACAATATGCTGAACAAACTCACACCTGCCATCATTTCACTGCTGCTCATGCCCTGCATGGGCACCGCCTGCAACCAGGGTGCGGCCCACGACTCGTCGCCGACCCAGAACCCCACCGAGACCATCGCCCCCGCTGCCGCCTCTCCTGCTCAGCGGCCTCCCCTGCCCGACAAGCCCACGGGCACGGCATTTATCGTCGTCTCGAAACGGGATTTGACGCTCAACGTGTATGACAAGAACGGGCAGGGCGATACCATCTTGGTCGCTCAGTTCCCTTGCTGCATGGGCAAGAACAAGGGCGACAAGCAACGGCGAGGTGATATGCGCACGCCTGAGTCTCCTGCGGGCAAACCTTTCACAATCACCATGATACAGGATGCATCGACATGGAAGCACGACTTCAAGGACGGACGTGGCAACATCAAGGCCTATGGCCATTGGTTCCTGCGCCTGGCCACACCTGGCCACAAGGGCATCGGCATCCACGGCAGCACCAATAACGAGAACACCGTGCCGGGCCGTGCCAGCGAGGGCTGTATACGCCTGCTCGACAAGGACATCATCACTTTGAAAAAACACTTCGCCTACGTCGGCATGCCCGTCATCATCCAGGCCGAAGAGCAAGCCCCCTACCCCTGGGAATCCCGCGCCCGTCAGGCTAGCACCAAGTAGGGCTCAGTCCCCTCCAATCAATTTGTAACCGATGCCGCGCACGTTGACGATGCGCAGGCTATGGTCTTGCGCCAGCCGGTGCCGCAGTTTGGTGATAAAGACGTGCAGACTCTTATTATTGAAAAAGCTGTCATCGCCCCACAGTTCAATGAGGAGTGACCGGGATGTCACCACCTCGCTGGGATGCAGGCACAGGTGCTTCAATATCTCGCTCTCTCGGTAAGAGAGTTCGGCACGGGCGCCCGTCGGCACATGTGTCAACCGCTGGATGACTGCGTCAAAAAGGTAATCACCGATGGTAAAACGCGCAACCTGTTCGGGTTGAGTCGCGACCGTGCATGCCCTTCCCAGCAGGGCCTTGATGCGGACGATGAGTTCCTGCATTCCAAAGGGTTTTTTCAAGTAATCGTTGGCGCCCATCTCAAAGCCATGCACCACATCGTTGACTGCCGAACGGGCGGTCAGGAAGATGACGGGCGTCAGCTGGTCGTGTTTGCGGATGCGTTTCACCAGTTCAAAGCCGTCTAGCCGCGGCATCATCACATCGGCCACGAGCACATCGGGCTTACAGGCGGCATATTGCCTCAGTGCTTCCTCGCCGTCGCTGACCACAGTCACATTGAACCCTTGACCATCCAGCGTATCCTTGATGATCATGGCCAGGGTGCGCTCGTCCTCGGCAAGCAGTATGTTGATGGTATCGCTCATAGAAAAATGATTGTAAAAGTCGTGCCTTCGCCTTTCGCACTTGACACGTCAATGTTCCAGCCGTGCTTCTCGACCATCGTTTTGACATAAAACAGGCCCAAGCCGTAGCCCTTGACGTCGTGCACATCACCTGTGGGAACGCGGTAGAACTTGTCGTAAATGTGCGGCAGTTTGTCAGGCGCGATACCCATGCCGTGGTCGGTAACACTGACGGATGAGGTGGTAGCGGTAATCTCGACGCGAGCCTCGCCGGGAGAATACTTGATGGCGTTGTCAATGAGGTTGTTCAGGATGTTGCTCAAGTGGGCACGGTCGGCCTGCAGGGTCAAGTTCTCAGGCTCGATGCGCGTCGTGATAGTAACGGGTTTATCGGCCTTGAGTTGCTGTTGCTCAATGACAGGTTGCAGCAGTTCTGCAAAGTTCAACGTTTCAATGTTAAGCCGGAACTGACGGCGGCGTTCCATGCTCATCGACAGGATTTGCTCGACCATGCCACTCAACCGTTCCAATTGCTGACGGCACAGGGCCAGATAATGGCGCTGCTTGGCTTCGTCAGCCTGATCGCCGAAGTTGAGCAATGCATCGTTGGCGGCATAGGCCACGGCGATGGGCGTCTTCAGCTCATGAGTGATGTTGTTGGTAAAGTCGGTCTTCATCTCATCGAGGGTGCGCTGCCTGAGGATGGTCCTGATCAAGAAATAAAAGGCCAGTCCCAGCAACAGCACGATGAGGCCCGATGCCGTCAGGATGCCCGCCATCTCACGCCATACCAGTCCCGAGGTGGGCTCGATGGTGAGTTCGTAGCGGCCGTAATCCGCCCAGTTATAGACAAACCGGCGCGCGTTTTTACTTGGCACATATCCTGCCGTGGCATGCTGAAAGACAGTATCAGTCTTGATACATGCCAGGTAATGGTCGCCGCTCAGGCCCAGTTGCCTCAAGCCTGCCGTGAGCAGGGTGTCATATGTCTCGTATCGCGTGCCCTCAAAGCGGTCGACGCCCAGATGCAGTCCCTGCTGAATCATCGCAGCCAGTTCGGTAACCGAAATCTGTTCTTCGAGCATCTTCATGAACGCATTGTCGTCGGTCGTGCTGTCGCTCTCGGGCTGAGGGCTCGAACGCAGCACGACACCGGTTTTCTGTTCCATCGTATCGCCGTCCACTGTGACCCGGGTGGTAGTGACGCTTTTGGCGATGATGCTGCCGTCCTTTCCAACGCCAGCGCTCACATCCATCACGCCGTGCGGTCCCTTGTCCTCGATGCTCTTGAGGCGCAGATAGACCTCCTTGAGGTCAGCGACGCGCATGGCCTCGTAGATGTCGTTGTCCATCTGCTCGCCAATGGTGAAGTGCAGTTGCTCCAACCAATAGGCCTGATAGGCAGCGACGCCCAGCAGCGCCACAATCACCAGCACAGCAATATATTTCAGCCTCACATTCATCACCTGCAAAAATACACAAATAACCCATTCGTCATCATTTCTGTTAAGACTAAATAAGTTTTCTGTTAAGACTTGGTAAGCCGCAGTGTGGCCAGTGTGACAGGGAATGAGAATAATTTTGCGGCCGAAAATCAACAATTAATGGTTTATTTGAAATGAATACAATGGTAAAGATTGTAATGGCTATGGTAGCCATGGCGTGGGCGGCAAGCACCATGGCACAAGACGCCACGGGGCAAGACTCAGTGGCCGTTGAGTGGGGCGACACCCTGCAGTTGCAGGACGTGGAGGTAGTGACGATGCGCCAGCTGGTCAAGACGCTGGACGACCGCTTGAGTTACAATGTGCAGGCCGACCCTGAGGCAAGCACGAGCACCGTGCTTGACATGCTGCGCAAGGTGCCGCTGGTGAGCGTTGACGGCGAAGACAATGTGCGCGTCAATGGCGGCGGCAATTTCAAGATTTACAAGAACGGGCATCCCGACCCCAGTTTGTCGGCCAATCCCAGGGAGGTGCTGCGTGCCATGCCGGCCAGCATGATCAAGCGCATCGAGGTCATCACCGAGCCCGGGGCCCGCTATGATGCCGAGGGAGCTACAGCCATCTTGAATATCGTCACCGTGGAGGGCGTGCGCATCGAGGGCGTCAACGGGACGGTGTCGGCCTCGATCAACACCTTCGGAACGCCCAATGCGAGTGCCTATGTCGCAGCAAGGGCAGGTAAATTCACATTGGGCACAACAGGATTTTTCCAGAAACAGGCACATCGCCAGTTTGCCGGTGAGGACGAGACATGGACCACCTATAAGGACACAGGTACCACGATGTATAACCGCTATCGCAACGAGCAACCTGCGTGGGTATATAGCCTAAACCTGAACGCCAGTCTGGAAATCGATTCGCTGAACCTGATAACGGCCTCGTTTGGCGGTTACCGCTACGGCCTGAATATCTACGGCGACAGCCATATCGAATATCATGATGCGGCAGGGCGGTTGATTACCTCCTATGACAACCCATTTAACGTGCCGCTGTATGGTTGCATGTCATGGAACGGCCGTGCCGACTGGGAGCATCGCACCAGCCGCAAAGACGAAGTGCTGACCGCCTCCTACATGTTCTCGACCACAGGCCAGCAGGAGGAACAGTACGACTCGCTCATCAACCTGGTCAATCCACCGTTTGACTACACCAGTTACGACAAGTGGGGCAAGGAACGCTTTACCGAGCACACCTGGCAACTTGACTACCAGTTGCCGCTATGGGGCCATCACCTGCTTGAAGTGGGCGGCAAGTACATCCTGCGCTTGAACAAGAGCCACAACCGCATGAACTATGACGGCGCAGCTGAACTGGACACCGACACCCGCTTCAGACACAATATGCACGTGGGTGCCGCCTATGCCTCGTGGCGCTACAGGGTGGGCGATGTGACCCTGCGTGGAGGGCTGCGCTACGAGTACAGCCAATTCCGCGCCAGTTTCCCTAATGGCGACGGGGATCCCTTCGGGCGTGACCTGCACGACCTGGTGCCCTCGGCGAGCGTGCACTGGCAACTGTCACCGTTCAACAGCCTGCGGCTGTCGTGGGCGACGAGCCTTAACCGCCCAGGCATCAACTACTTGAATCCCGCCGTGAAGCGCTATACATCGACTATCGAGTATGGCAATCCGCACCTGTCCAGTGCCCGCAACAGCATGTTGAGCATCAACTTCCAGCACACGGGCAGCCGTTTGACCTTTAACGTCAAGCCCACCTTGACCATCACCAACAACCTCATCGGCACTTATCGCACAGTCCAGGACGGCATTGTCCACTTGACCAACAGCAATGACTGCCGTTACCTGATGGCTGGCTTGGGGGGCTTTGTGCAGTGGATGATGACAACCAAGACCACGTTCTACATGAACGGGGAATTGTGCTACAAACGCTACCGCAACCCTTCGCAGGACTTGACCAACAGCGGATGGGGCGGCAACCTGTATGCCCAACTCACGCAGCAGTTGCCGTGGCAGTTGCGGGCGACGGCGACCTGCATGTGGTATGGCATCGGGCACGACGTGCGTCATGTGTATGGCTATAGCACCATACCCGACCCGACTATCATGCTGGGCCTGTCGCGTTCGTTCCTCAAGGGCAACCGATTGACGGTGAAGTTGACCGCCAATTCCATCCTGCACAAGTATGAGGTGTCTAAGGGATATATCACGCAGGGCGACTATGTGAACCACGGCGTGGGACACTTCAACCAGCGCAACGTGCAGCTCAGCGTGAGCTACGCCTTCGGCTCCAGCAACACCCGTGTCAAGCAGACCGAAACAACCGTCGAGAACGACGATCTCGTGGGCGGCCTAAGAAGCGGCAACTGATTATGGCCATACCCCATTCCCAATAAATCCATAAGAAGGTTTTTAATGCGAATGATGACACATCCTCATCCATGCAGCTTCTACACCAATGCATTTTTACCGAACGCCCTAATGTTTTTTATTTTAATCGGTGGGTTATTTCATCTCGGCATCAATCCAGCCCAGAAGCGATACCAACGAGGCATTCCAGTTGATGGCAATTTCGTTGCTGGCATAGGAGCCTGTAATGTCGATATAGGACTCATCGGGTTGCTTGGACGGGTAAGGCAGACTGCCGTCGCCATTGTCCTGTTGGCCAGGATTGGGGCCGCCGGCGAGCAGGCCGGGCATGGGGGCAT